>JAYVUZ010000025.1:0-20715 GCA_043787415.1 Fimbriiglobus sp.
CGGCCAGCGTGAGCTGGTCCGGCCCCGAGGCGCGCGGTCTGCCCTGGGCCGGACCAGCTTACGCTGGCCGCTCGCCAAGGTCGCCGCCGCTCACCCCACCCAACTCGCGTCCGTCAGCGGGTATCTGGCCAGCTCGGCCGGGGTGAACCACAGGGCGATCTCGGCGGTCGCGTTCTCCGGGCTGTCGCTGCCGTGGACCAGGTTGTTCTGCACGCTCAGCCCGTAGTCGCCGCGGACGGTGCCGGGGGCGGCCTTCGCCCCGTCGGTGACGCCCATCAGGGTGCGACACGCGGACACCGCCTCGCGGCCTTCGAGCACCAGCGCCACCGTCGGCCCGCTGGTCAGGAACGTCAGCAGGCTCTCGTAGAACGGCTTGCCCTTGTGGACGGCGTAGTGCTTCTCGGCCAGGTCGCGGGTGGCGGCCATCAGCTTCAGCCCGACCAGCCGCAACCCCTTGGCCTCGAACCGGGCGATCACCCGGCCGACCAGCCGGCGGTGGACGGCGTCCGGCTTGAGCAGGATGAGGGTCTGTTGCATGTCGGCGGCTCGGGGTGTGTCGGGTGGGGTACATGGTGCGACGCGGCGGCCGGATCGTCCACCCGGTTCGGCTTCCGCCGGCCGGCCCGGGGTGTTACCGTTCGCCCCCATGACGCCCACCCGCCGCCCGTTCCCGCACTGGATTCTGGCCAGCGGGTTACTCGTTGCCCTCGGCTTCCTGCCAACCGTCACTGCCCCGTTCGACTTCGCCGACGACGGCGACCTGGTGTACCCGGCCCCGGCCGGCAGCAACTATGTGGCCCGCTGGTGGGACCGGGTGGCGGCCAACGTCGATCACCTCGGCCCGTTCCGCCCGACGCTGTGGGCACACTGGGAGGTGCAGGCGAACACGCTGAACGCCAACCCGGTGGCCTGGCGGGCGGTGCGGCTGCTGTGGTGCGGGCTGGCAGCGGCGGCCTTCCTGTGGCTGCTGTGGGAACTCGGGGTACCGCCGCCGGCGGCGCTGCTGGCGTGTGCGGCGGCCTTCTGGAACCCGTACCGCAACGAGGTGTGGGTGAGTCTGACGCTGGCCGAGGGGGTGGCCATGCCGTACCTGTTCGTCGCCCTGGCGGCGGCGAGGCGGGCGGGCGGGCGGAAGTTGTGCGGGTGGGACGCGGTGGCGGTCGGTAGCTTCCTGGTGGCGCTCGGGTGCAAGAACACCTTCGCGGCGGTGGCCCCGGCGCTGCTGGTGCTGCGGCGGCCGGCGCGGGCGGTGGCCGGCGTGTACCTGGCCCCGCTGCTGCTGCCGGCGGCCCACTTCGTGTACTTCAAGCGGAACTGGCACCCGGGCCAGTACGTGACGCCGGGGCCGAGCCTCGGACAACTCGGCCGCGAGCTGAACTGGCTGAAGGGGGCGGCCGGGCTGGACTTCCTCGGGGCCGGCGTGGCACTGAGTCTGTTCGCGGTGTGGCGGGAGCGGCGTGGGCCGAGCCGTCTCGTTGCCACGGATGGGCTGGACGCCCGCGGCCTCGTCTGGACGGCCCTCGCCCTGATCGCCGGCGGCCTGGCGGCGTACCTGCCGCTGGACATCATGGCCGCCCGGTACACCATCCCGGCGGTGTGGGGCTGCGACCTGCTGCTCGCCCTGCTGCTCGCCCGCCTGCTGGCGCTGCCGGACCGCTGGCCCCGGCGGACCGCCCTCGTCGCGCTGGGCATCGGCCTGGCCGTGCTAGCCGTCGCCAACCTCGGCCGGCAGGAGCGGGTCGCCGCCCGCAACCGCCTGCTCTGGCACGCCGTCCACCACTTGGAAGCGTTGCCGCCGAACACCCGGGTGGAATGGGTGAGCGACGGCCTCGGTGCGGAGGAAGGCATCCACGCCGCCTGGCACCTGCGGCACCGCGGCCGGCCGGACATCGCCATCGGGCTGGTGGACGCCGCCGACCAGCCGCTGGAGCGGGTGGAACTGCCGCCACTCGCCGGCCCGCCGACGGCCCGCGTCACCGCCGGCCCGCCGCGGCCCGGCTGGCGGCCGGCGGCCGAGTTTGTGGTCGGCTACCAGCTCGGCCGCAAGTCGTACACGCTGCGGGTGGACGAGCCGGCCCCGGCCCCGACGCTGCTGATCGGCCCGGAGGCCGACGCCGCCCTGCGGGCGGCACTGCGGGGCGAGGGCAAGTAGAATGCCAGCGTCACGCGGGGGCGAACCATGACGGCGATGATCCTGGACGAGCGGATGACGGAGCGGCTGATCGCCGAGCGGCGTAGACTCGGGTTGGACAACCACGATGAAGTTTGGGACGGGGTGTATGTCATGTCGCCGTCGCCGACCAACGATCACCAAGATGTCGTTTCCGACTTCGTGTCTCTATTCCGGAAAGTCATTCCGCGTCCGTCGCGAGTGCAACCCGGGGCGAACGTGAGCGACCGGGCGGCCGGCTGGGAACACAGCTTCCGGGTGCCGGACGTGGTGGTGGTGCTGCCCGGCTGCCCGGCCGTGGACCACGGCACCCACTGGCAGGGCGGGCCGGACTTCCTGGTTGAAGTGCGCAGCCCCGGTGACGACACGTTCCGGAAGTTGGACTTCTACGCCGGGGTGGGTGTCCGCGAGCTGCTGGTCGTGGACCGTGACGGCCGCACCCCGCAGTTGTTTCGGCTCGGTCGTACACGCCTCTCTCGTGTCCGGCCGGCCCTGCTCGACGGCCAACCCTGGCTCATCAGTCAGGTGCTGCCGTTGGCGTTCGCCCGGGGCGTGAGTAAAGGCAAGCCGCGGCCGCTCGTCCGCCGCACGGCCGGGGCGGCCCGCACTTGGAAGGTCTAAACCGCCACCTCGCCCCGCAGGAACCCGCCCTTCAGCCCGCCGACGGTCATCAGCATCTGCCGCTTCACCCACGGCACCCGCGGCAGCAGCGGCAAGAACACGTCCCGCCCCCAACCCAGCACCCGCCCGTCGCCTTGGAAGAACGGCGACAGCCCGAGCGTCACCAGCCAGTAGTACCGCAGGTACGCCTGCTGCACGGCCACGAACCGGCGGAACGCCGTCGCCGGGTCGGGCGCCGCCCGCAGGCAGGCGGCGAACCGCCAGGCGTCCACCAGGGCCAGGTTCACCCCCTGCCCGAGGTGCGGACTCATGGCGTGGGCGGCGTCCCCCAGGAACAGCGTGTGCCGGTCGTGCCACCGCGGCATCCGCACCGCCTGGTAGCGGGTGAGCAGCAACTGGTCGAACCCGTGGATGAAGTCCAGCAGCGGCTCGGCCTGGGGGCAGAAGGCGGCGATCTCCCGCTTCAACGGCCCGATGCCGCGGGCCACCGTGGCCGGGTAGTCGCGGGCCGGCAGGCCCCAGTACAGCGTGCAAAGGCCGTCCCCCAGCGGCACCAGCCCGCACAGCCGGCGGGTGCCGTCCACCACCTGGTATAGCTTGTTCGGCACGCCGGTGCCGGGGGCGATGGCCCAGAGGGTGGCATGTGAATAGGGCCACACCTGGGCGCGGAACCCGCACGCCGCCCGCAGCCGGGAGCGGGCGCCGTCACACGCCAGCACGAAGTCGAACGGCCCGTGCCGGGTGCCGCACGCATCCAGTAGGAACACGCCGGCCGGGGTCACGTCCCGCCGCGTGACCTCGCACGCCAGTCGCACGTCCACCGGCCGCGTCGCCACCGCGTCCCGCAGGACGCCGAACAGCACCCCGCGATGCACCCCGTAGGCCCGGACGCCGGGGGCGTAGTCGCCGTAGCGGTTGCACACCAGCGGCCGGCCGCCGACGTGCCGGGCGTCCAGCTCGTCGATCGGGGCGGCCCGGGCCAGCACGGCGTCCAGTAGCCCGACCTGCTTCAGCACCGCCTGGCCGGACGGCTGGAGCAGGATGCCGGCCCCGGCCGGCCCGAGCCGCGGCGTCTGGTCGAGCAGCGCGACTTCGTGGCCGTCGCCGGCCAGCAGGTACGCCGCCAGCCCGCCGGCGGTGCCGAACCCGACGACGCCGACGCGGTACCGGCGGGGCATGGCGAACCTCGGGCGGGAACGGATACAGTGACACGGCCACCACCGCCACGCAAGGGGCACCCCCCGCATGTTGCTCGCCGCGCTCGCCCTGGCCCTCGCCCAGTCGCCGCCGCCGGTCGCCGCCAAGAAGTCGGTGACGATCAGCCTGCACGGCGACCGACTCACCGACGACTACGGCTGGCTGAAGGACAAAACGAACCCCGAAGTCGTCCGCCACCTCGACGCCGAGAACGCCCATACGGCGGCGGCTCTCAAGCCGACCGAGCCGCTTCAAGCGAAGCTGTACGCCGAGGCCCTGGGCCGCATCCAGCAGACCGACGCCGACGTGCCGGTGCGGGACCGCGGCCACTGGTACACCAGCCGCACCGTCGAGGGCCAACAGTACCGCCTGTTCTGCCGCCGCACCGGGGCGAAGGACGCCCCGGAACGGGTGCTGCTGGACGGCAACGAGCTGGCCAAAGGGACCAAGTTCTTCAGCCTCGGCCGGACGAAGGTGAGCGACGACGGCCACCTGCTGGCGTTCGCCACCGACACCACCGGCTACCGCGAGTACCAACTCAGCGTCAAAGATCTCCGCACCGGCAAGCTGGTCGAGGACAAGCTGGTGAAGGCCACGGACTTCGAGTGGGCGGCCGACAACAAGACCCTGTTCTACGTCATCGAGGACGCGGCCAAGCGGCCGCACAATCTCTGGAAGCACACCCTCGGCGAACCCGTCACGAAAGACGTGTTGCTGTTCGAGGAGGCCGACCCGCTGTTCAACCTGGGCGTCGACCGCACCCGGGACGGCAAGTACCTCGTCCGCACGTCCGGCAGCTTCACCAGCTCGGAGGCGTGGTTCCTGCCCAGCGACACGCCGGCCGGCGCGTGGAAGCCCGTTCGCAAGCGGGAGGCGGGGTTGGAATACTCCGTCGATCACCGGGCCGGCACCTTGTACCTCCGCACCAACGCCGGCGGGGCCACCAACTTCAAGGTGATGACCGCCCCGGTCGCCGACCCGGCGACGTGGACCGACCTCGTGCCCTACGACCCGGCCGTGGCCGTCGAGGGGCTGGCCGCGTTCGCCAACCACCTGGTGGTGAGCGTGCGGGAAAAGGGGCTGCCGCAACTGCTGGTCCGCGACTTCCGGTCGGGCGAGTCCCACCGGGTGAGCTTCCCGGAGGCGGCGTACAGCGTCGGGCTGACCAACAACCCGGAGGCCGACACACCGACCGTGCGGTTCGCCTACTCGTCGCTCGTCACCCCGCGGAGCGAGTTCGAGTACGACCTAGCGAAGCGGTCCCGCACCCTGCTCAAGAGGCAGCCGACGCCCAACTACGACCCCGAGAGGTACACCACCGAGCGGGTCGAGGCCACCGCCCCGGACGGGACGAAGGTGCCCATCTCGCTGGTGTACAAGAAGGGGCTGACGAAGGACGGCACGGCCGGCTGCCTGCTGTACGGGTACGGCTCCTACGGGCTGACGCTGCCGGTCGGCTACAGCGGCACCCGGGTGAGCCTGCTGGACCGCGGGGTGGTGTACGCGATGGCCCACGTCCGCGGCGGCAGCGACCTCGGCCGGACGTGGTACGACGCCGGCAAGATGCGGAACAAGAAGAACACGTTCAGCGACTTCGCCGCCTGCGCCGACTTCCTGGTGGCCCAGGGGTACTGCAAGCGGGAGCGGCTGGCCCTACAGGGCGGCAGCGCCGGCGGCCTGCTGGTCGGGGCCACACTCAACCTGAACCCGCAGGTGTGCGGCATCGCCGTGCTGGACGTGCCATTCGTGGACGTGGTCAACACCATGCTGGACGAAACCCTGCCGCTGACGACGCAGGAGTTCCAGCAGTGGGGCAACCCGAAGCTGAGTGCCGAGTATACCTACCTCAAGAGCTACTGCCCGTACACCAACCTCAAGCCGGCGGCGTACCCGGCCATTCTGGTGAACACGTCGCTGAACGACAGCCAGGTGGGGTTCCACGAGCCGGCCAAGTACGTGGCCAAGCTGCGGCCGCTCAAGACGGACGCCCGGCCGCTGCTGCTGCGGTGCAACATGGACGCCGGCCACGGCGGCGCCTCGGGGCGGTACGACCGGCTGAAGGAGGTGGCGCGCACGGATGCGTTCATCCTGACGCAGATGGGCATTACAGAGTGACACCCGGCGGTATCGTGCTGTGTGGCGGCCGGTCGAGCCGCATGGGCACGCCGAAGGCGTGGCTGCCGGCCGGCGACGAGACGTTCCTTGGCCGCACGGTGCGGGTGGTCGGCGAGGTGTGTTCGCCGGTGGTCGTGGTGGCGGCCGACGGGCAGGAATTGCCGCTGCTGCCGGCCGGCGTCGCGGTGGTGCGAGACGCCGCCCCAGACAACGGCCCGCTGCAAGGGCTGCTGGCCGGGCTGACGGCTTTATTGGGCCGGTGCGAGGTGGCGTTCGTGGCGTCGTGCGACCTGCCGGGGCTGTCGCCGGACTTGGTGCGGGCGGTGCTGGCCGGCCTCGGCGACGCGGCGGCGTGCGTGCCGGTGAGCGGCGGCCGCGACCACTCGCTGGCCGCCGCCTACCGGCTGGCGGTCAGTGACATTGTGCTGTCACTACTGGCCGGCGGCTCGCGGCGGATGCTGGACTTGTTGGCGGCGGTGCCGACGGTGCGACTGCCGGCGGACGGGTGGGCGGCGGAGCTGCGGAACGTCAACACGCCGGCGGAGTACACTGCCGAGGGTGACACCCGACGAACGAACTGAGGGGCTACTCCACAAGCCGCGACTGCAACGTGCCGAGGTACGCCGACACAGACCCGTCCAGCCACACCGCAAACACCGCCCGCTGGCGAACTCGTGGACACACGGCTTACACCCGTGCAGCAGGCGGCTGCACTCCGGGCAGAGCGACGCCATCTGGGACGACGCGGCGTGGTACTCGCTTCCGCACTCGTCACACCGCCGTGTCCGCACTGATTCCACCTTACCCCTCCCACCGCCGAACGGCTCAGCCCACCAGCGCCGCCGGCCGTGTGATGTCGGATTCGGCGTCGGGCGAAACCGCCTGGCACTCGGCGACGAGCGCCTGGGCGGCCCGCAAGGCCTCGCCGTCCTCCAGCTCCCACACGCCGCCGGCATCCAGCCGCCCGGCGGTCATAGCTACATTTGCCAACGTCTGCCCCACCCGCCAGTCCGGCCGGAGACGCCCGAGTTGACCGAGGGCGGCGAGCAACTCGTCGCGGGTCCGATCAGTCGCAGTCATAGCTTTTCTCCTACGGTCGGTAGCCCGCCGACCGGGCCACCCAGGGTGCCCGTCACCTCGACCGTGATCGGCGTGCCGGGGGCCAGTTTGGCCGCCCGCGTGGCCCGGGTGACGCCGTCGTAGATGACTAGCTCGCCGTCGCTGCCCCGCTTCACCTCCGGCGGCGGCATACCGACCAGTGATGTGCCGTGCCGGGCGATCTGGCGGTGTAGCTTGCTCGGGTCGGCCCCGTCCCGGCGGGTGCCGGGCAACCGAAGGCGGGCCGGATCGACCTCGACGAACACCCTCGGCTTCATGGCGCCACGATACCACCAGCCGCGCGGCAAGGCGAGGTGGAAGGCCGAACGCGGGTCAGCCTCCGTCGGCCGACAACCGATCTCACCCGGCCGCCAGTTAGCGTCCGCCGTCTCGGACAACCGCGAAGCCGTTGCTCGGCCGAACTACCACCGGGTTGACTTCCCCAAATCTGGGTTTACTGTTCACCAGTTCACAACTCTATCCCACAGCCCGGGAGCCGGCCATGACCCTCGCCGCCCGCACCGCCGCCTGGGAGGACGCCGTCGCCGGGGCCATCGACGTGCTGCGGCGAGCGCTTGCCGGCCGGCGGCCGGACCCCGTCGCCGTGCGGGCGGCCGAGCAGGTGCTGGACGTGGAGAAGACCCGCATCCGGCACGGCCGGGCGATCAGCGGCACCGACCCCCGGGCGGCCGCCTTCGGGATGCTGTCAGCCCTCGCCGCGGAAGCCGATGCCGGCGAGGTGGGCGGCGGTCAGCACGAACGGCTGGCGGGGCACCACACTGAGGTCGAAGCGGTCGAGCAGGTCGCGGGCGGTGGCCGGTCGCGGTTCGCCCAGCCAGCCGCACGACCAGCCGAGCAGCCCGACCACGGCTTCCGCCGACACGCCGGCGTCGCGGAGGGCGCTCAGCCGGGTGTCGCCATGCCGCTTGGCCAGCCGCCGGCCGTCTTCGCCCACCACCAGCGGCAGGTGGCCGAACCGCGGCTCCGCCAACCGGAGCGCCCGGTAGAGCAGCAGTTGCCGCGGGGTGGACGGCAACAGGTCGTCGCCGCGGAGGACTTCCGTCACCCCCATGTCGGCGTCATCGACCACCACCGCGAGCTGGTACGCCGGCACCGCGGCCGCCCGCCAGACCACGAAGTCGCCGCCCACTTGCCGCAGGTCGATGGCCGTCGGCCCGCACACCAGGTCGTCGAAGGCCGGCGAGTCGGCGACGCGGAACCGCCAGGCGTGCGGCTCGTCGGGCACGTCCGTCGCCGAGCGGCCGGCGCAGGTGCCGGGGTAGGTCGGCCCCTCGTGATCGGCGTGCGGGGCGCTAGCCGCCGCGGCGACATCCGAGCGGGTGCAGGTGCAGGGGTAGACCAGTTCCCGAAGTCTCAGTGCGTCCAGTGCGGCGACGTGGGCCGCCAGTCGGCCCGACTGCACCACCGGGTCGCCGTCCCAGTCGAGGCCGAGCCAGCGGAGGTCGTCCAGGGCTTGCCCGGCGGCGAGCGGCTTGTTCCGCCACCCGTCGATGTCTTCGACGCGGAGCACCACCCGGCCGTCGCGGGAGCGGGCCGACAGCCAGGCGGCCAGGTAGGTGCGGGCGTTGCCCAGGTGCTGGGCGCCGGTGGGCGACGGGGCCAGCCGGCCGACGACAGGAGCCATTCCGGTAGTGTCTCAGATGGGGCTTGGTGGGACAGGCATTTTTGCCTGTCCGGGCGGGAACTCGGACAGGCAGAAATGCCTGTCCCACCAAGCCGTGACGCCGCACCGTCATGGCGGCAGTGTATCGCCGGCAGCCGGGTTCCGGTAAACTCGCAAAATCGGCCGCCGACCCGGCGGCACTACACGGGTGAAGGAGCGGGCATGGCTGGCGTGCGGGGTCTTGCCGCCCTCGGCCGACTGATCGCCGCCGGCTCGGCCGAGCCGGACGGGGACGCCGCGCTGTTGGCCCGGTTCGCCGCCACCGGGGACGAGGCCGCCTTCGCCGCCCTGGTGCGGCGGCACGGGCCGGCCGTCGCCGCGGTGTGTCGCCGGCACCTGCGGCAGCCGGCCGACGTGGACGACGCCGTCCAGGCCAACTTCCTGCTGCTGGCCCGCAAGGCGGGGGCGGTCCACACGGCCGTCGGCCCGTGGCTGTACCGGGTGGCCGGGCGGACCGCCGGTCGGCTGCGGCGGTCGGTGCGGGCGACGGAGCCGCTGCCCGACCTGCCGGCGCGGGCGGGGCTGCCGGCCGACGTGAGGGCGGCGCTGGCGGACGAGTTGGCCCGCCTGCCGGAACAGTACCGGCTGGCCGTCGAGCTGTGCTACGTCGCCGGGCACACCACGGCCGAGGCGGCCGACCGGCTGGGCTGGCCGAAGGGCACCGTCCTCACCCGGCTGGCGTGGGCGCGGAAGCGGTTACGGGCCAACCTGACCCGCCGCGGCGTGACGCTCGGCGGGTCGCTGGCGGCGGTGCTGCTGGACCGGACGGCGGCCAGCGGCGGGCGGGTGCGGGTGAGCGGCGAGTCGGATCGGGTTCTTTCCCTGTGCGAAGGAGCGATGCGGGCGATGACACTCACCAAACTGCTGTGGGGTGCGGGGCTGACGGCGGTGGCCGTCGGCGGGCTGGGGGTCGGGTCGTGGGCGGTCGGCCAGGGGCCGGCGACCAAGGCGGCGGTGACGCGGAAGGTGGATCCGCCGCCGGCGGTGCCGAGTCTGCCGCCGCCGCAACCTTCCGTTGAGCTGCCGCGAGCTGTTCGAGGGGAGGTTCCCGACCCGATCATACTGTCGCCAGTGCCGGCCCCGGTGAACGAGCCGCCGGGCAAAACCTACACCGTGCCGCACCCGGCCGGCAGCTTCATCCGCGAGTTCGCCGACGGCGAGCGGTTCGCCGTGCGGTTCGACGCCGACCGGCTGTACGTCGAGGCCACGTTCGGGGACAAAGCCAAGCCGGTGTCGGTCAGCCTGGACGCCGACTACGCGATCAACAAGGAGGGGGTGGTGTTCGGCGTGGTCACGGGGGCCGAGTGCGACGGGTTGGACCGGGGGCACTCGCTGGCCTTGATCACTTCGAGGATGGTGGGCGGGCCGTTCGCCTTCCGGGTGCGGGTTGACGACGGGTCGGTGTCAGTGCAGGACCTCCGGCTGTACGGTCTGAACTTGCCGGCCGATCGGGCGACCTCCGAGCCGGCCCTGGCCGGGCTGCTGAACGCCGTCGCCGGGCGGTATGTGGCCAGTAAGGAGCCGGTGGCGTCCAGCCGCAAGCCGGGCAAGTCGAAGCTGCCGAAGTTCAGCCGGCCCGAGCCGACTGAGGTTCCGGTGCCCGCCGTTTCCATCCCGACTACTGTGCCATCAGTTGGGCCGCCAGTGGGTGGGCCGCCGGCACAGCCGCCCAGCGGCAAAACCACCTAACCGCCGCGGCTGGCCCCCGGCACCCACAGGACATCGCCGCCGGGGTTGGCCGCCCGACTCAGCACGAACAGCAGGTCGCTGAGCCGGTTCAGGTAGACGACCACCTGCGGGTTGAGCGGCTCGGTGTGCGACAGCGTCACTACCGCCCGCTCGGCCCGCCGGCACACCGTCCGGGCCAGGTGCAGCCAGGCCGCCGCGGGTGTGCCGCCCGGCAGGATGAAGCTCCGCAGCGGTTCGAGGTCGCCGTTCACCCGGTCGATGGCCCGCTCCAGCCGCTCGGCCTGGGCGGCCGTCACCCGCAGGGCGGCCCCCGGCTGCTCGTCCGGCCCGGCCGGCACGCACAGGTCGGCGCCCACGTCGAACAGGTCGTTCTGGACCGCCACCAGCAGGTCGCGGTCCGGGGCTTCCGGGCAGTAGGCGGCCAGCAGCCCGAGGACGGCGTTCAGCTCGTCCACCTCGCCGTAGGCGGCGACGCGGACGTGGTCTTTGGCGACCCGACGCCCGTCGCCCAGGCCGGTCTCGCCCTGGTCCCCGGACTTCGTGTAGATGCGATTGAGGTAAACCATGCCCACAGTTTACACCGGCCGGGGGCCGCCGGACGGCCGCCCAGCTTGCCGGCCTTGCCCCGGCACTCGGCACTCGTCGCTCGTCACGCCCGTCCCGCACTTTTCGTTCAACCCGGCGAGACGGTCCGTCCGATACAGCCGGTAGCCAAGGTGCAGCCCGCACGGCCGGCAGGGGGGATACTCCGGCCGGGCAGGTTTCACGGGTCATTGGCCGCCGCTCGCGGCGTCACAGGGGGAGCGTCATGTCCTGGGTCCGCTGCAAAGGGTGGCTGATGGCCGCCGCCGTCGTCCCCGCCGTGGTGGCCGGGTGCGGCATCCCGCCGGTCGCCATCCCGGTGCAGCCGTGGGTGGCCGAGCGGATGGAAGAGAAGTACCAGCACAAGAACGACCACCGGACGCCGATCCTGCCGCCCATCCGGGACGGCTACCCGGCCCCGATGTGCGAGGACGCGCCGAGCGACCGCGAGGTGCTGCGGAGCCTGCCGAAGGGCATCCGCGGGGCGGCGTACATCTACGAGGAATTCCGGGACGACATCACGATCGTGAAGAACCGGATCGTGGACAAGATCGACCCGCCGCGGTTCTTCCCGCTGGTCGGCCTGGCCCAAGTGCATCACTGTCACTGGGAGTGTGCGGTGTACTACACCGAAACCATCCAGAGCGCTATGCCGTTCCCGGTCTACCTGAGCAAGCCGCGGACCGAGGTGATCTACATCGACAAAGACCACCTGCACCTGTTCGTCGGCACCAGCCCGGACTCGCAGCGCGACATGCTGTTGGATATGACGAAGTACTGAGCCGGGGCGAGAGCCTAACCCGCGGACCCGGGTCCGCGGGCGGCGGCCGTTCACAGCCGGATGCCGCCGGACACGTCCAGCCAGGCGCCCGTCACCCAGCGGGCGTCGTCGGAACACAGGAACGCGACGGCGTCGGCGATGTCGGCCGGCTGGCCCTGCCGCCGCAGGGCCGTCAGGGCGATCTCCTGTTCGGCCTCTGCGCCCGTCTTGCCACTGGCTGGGCCGTTCATGTCGGTCACGGTGGACCCCGGGGCGACGGCATTCACCCGGATGCCCCGCGGCCCCAGCTCGGCGGCCAGCACCTGGGTCATGCAGTCGATGGCCCCCTTGGTGGCCGTGTACACCACCGCCCCGGGGTAGGCCATCCGGCTGATGGCCGACGACACGTTGACGATGCAACCGCCCGATTGCATGAGGGCCGCCGCCTCCTTGGCGCACAGCAGGCAGCCGCGGACGTTCAGGCCCAGGTGCATGTCGATGAGTTCGGCCGTCACCTCTTCGAGCATCCCCCGCTTCATGATCGCGGCGTTATTCACCAGCACGTCCAGTCGGCCGTACTGCTTGGTCACGGCCTGGAACAGCGGGGGGATGTTGGCCGGCTGGGCCAGGTCGGCCTGGGCCGCGAACGCTTCGCCGCCGGCCGATCGGATGGCGGCGACCACCTTGGCCGCCTCGTCGGCCGACTTGGTGTAGTTGACCACCACCTTGGCCCCGTCGGCCGCCAGCCGAGTGGCGACGGCCGCCCCGATGCCCCGACTGCCGCCCGTCACCAGCGCCACCTTGCCGGCCAGTTTCGCATCCGCCATTGTCGGCTCCTGGGTGAGAAGACGCCGGTATGAGTAGACCGCCGGCCGCCGGCCGGACACTACCCGGCCGACTTCCCGCTTTGCACCCCCTGCCCCGCGTGGTACACTCACACGCCTGTTGCCTGCCTCACCCCTTCCCGGGTGCGTGCCATGCTTTTCGCGCTACTGCTCGCGTCCGCCGACCTGCCGGCCCCGGTGCG
The DNA here is from genome assembly GCA_043787415.1 of Fimbriiglobus sp. Classification (GTDB taxonomy): domain Bacteria; phylum Planctomycetota; class Planctomycetia; order Gemmatales; family Gemmataceae; genus JAXMAZ01. Next base: position 12,944 of record JAYVUZ010000025.1, read on the forward strand.
GGAGGTGATCGACGCCCGGTGCGCCGGCTGCCACGCCGCCGACGGCAAGGGCCGGCTCGACCTCACCGCTCTGACGTTCGACCCGGCCGACGGCCGCAACTTCGCCCGCTGGGCCGCGGTGTACGACCGGGTGGCGGCCGGCGAGATGCCGCCGAAGGGCAAACACCTCGACCCCGCGGAACGGCAGCAGCTCACCGACGGGCTGGGCGCCGCCCTGCGGGCCGCCGACGCCACCCGGTCGGCGACCGACGGCCGGGCCACTCGGCGGCGGCTGAGCCGGCGGGAGTACGAGTGCGTCCTCCGCGACCTCTTGAAACTACCCTGGCTGCGGGTCGCCGACGTGCTGCCGGAGGACGGCACCGCCCACCACTTCGCCAAGTCCGGCGACGCCCTGGACGTGTCGCACGTGCAGATGGGCCGCTACCTGACGGCCGCCGACGCGGCCCTGCGGGCGGCCCTCGCCCCGCGGGCCGCCGCCCCCGACCCGACGCCGGTGCGGCACTACGCCCGAGACCAGACCAGCTTCACCCGCAAAATGACGTTTAGCGTGTTCAACACCGCACCGGAGCGGGCCACCTTCCCGACCCTCGGGTTCGCCGGCCAGCCGGCCGTCCGGGCCGGCACCGCCCCGGTGACCGCCGGCGCCGCCGACCCGACGACGCGGGAACTGGAGGGCGTCGGCCTGCCGTGCGGGGCCTACGAGCCGGTCGAGCCGAAGTTCAACCAGTTCAAGGCGCCGGTGGCCGGGCGGTACAAGCTGCGGGTGTGCGGGCAGTCGGCCTGGCTGGGGCCGGGCGGGCGGAACGCCCTCAACCCCAAGGCCGCGGCCCAGTGGTTCATCCCCGACCTGGATGCCGTGACGCGGGGCCGGCGGGACGAGCCGGTGACGCTGTACGCCGAGACCCCGCCCCGGCAGATGCGCCACCTCGGGTCGTTCGACCTCACCCCCGACCCGGTGGTGCGGGAGCTGGACGTGTTCCTGCTAGCCGGCGAAACCATCCGCCCGGACGCCGCCCGGCTGTTCCGCTCCCGGCCCGGCGAGGGCCGCTGGCACAACCCGCTGGCCGAGGCCGACGGCCAGCCGGCCGTGGTGTACCGCTGGCTGGAGGTGGAAGGGCCGATCAGTGAGACGTGGCCGCCGCCGAGCCACCACGTCCTGTTCGGCGACCTGCCGGTGAGATCGGTCGAGACGGGGGTCGAGGTGGCGTCGGCCGACCCGGCCGCCGACGCCCGTCGGCTGTTGGCCGCCTTCGCCCGCCGGGCGTACCGCCGGCCGCTGCCGGACGCCGAACTGCTCCGCTTCGTGCCGCTGGTGGACGCCGAGTTGGCCGCCGGTCGCGGCTTCACCGAGGCCATGCTGACCGGGTACAAGGCGGTGCTGTGTTCGCCCGAGTTCCTGTACCGACACGAGCGACCGGGCCGGCTGGACGACCACGCCCTGGCGTGCCGACTGGCCCTCTTCCTGTGGAACAGCACGCCGGACGCCGAGCTGCGGACGCTCGCCGCCGCCGGCACGCTGCACGACCCGGCGACGCTGACCGCCCAGACCGACCGCCTGCTCAACGACCCGCGGGCCGGCCGGTTCGTGGACACCTTCCTGGACTACTGGCTGGACCTGCGCCGCATGGGGGCGAACAACCCGGACGCCGCCCTTTACAACGACTACTACCTGGACGACCTGCTGGCCGACTCGGCCCTGGCCGAGCCGCGGGCCTTCGTCGCCGAACTGCTGCGGGCGGACCTGCCGGCTCGGCACCTGGTGGCGTCCGACTTCGCCATGTTGAACGAACGGCTGGCCGTCCACTACGGCGTCCCCGGGGTCCACGGGGTGGCCGTCCGCAAGGTGCCGCTGCCGGCGGGGAGCGTCCGCGGCGGCCTGCTGACGATGGCCAGCGTGCTGAGCGTGACGGCCAACGGCACCACCACGTCGCCGGTGCTGCGGGGGGCGTGGGTCACCGACCGCCTGCTCGGCAAGCCGTCCCCGCCGCCGCCGCCGGTGGCGGCCGTCGAGCCGGACGTCCGCGGGGCCACCACGATCCGCGAGCAGTTGGCCAAGCACCGCGACCAGGCGAGCTGCGCGGCGTGCCACAGCAAGATCGACCCGCCCGGGTTCGCCCTGGAGGCGTTCGACGTGATGGGCGGCTACCGCGACACGTACCGGGCCGTGGCCGCCGACAAGGGCAGCCGGGCGACGGGGTTCGGCATGGACGGCCAGCCGTTCGCCTTCCGGGCCGGCAAGCCGGTGGACGCCGCCGGCGAGCTGCCCGACGGCCGCCACTTCGCCGACGTGCGGGCGTTCAAGGCGTTACTCCTGAGCGACGAGCGGCAGGTGGCCCGCAACCTGGCCGGGCAACTGGTGGTGTACGCCACCGGCGCGCCGGTGCGGTTCGGCGACCGGCCGGCCGTCGAAGCGATGCTGGACGGCACGAAGCCGGGCGGGTACGGCGTGCGGGGGCTGGTCCACGCGGTGGTGCAGAGCGACCTGTTCGGGGCAAAGTAGCCGATTGAGGCGAGCGGTCGGTGTGAGCCGGCCGACCGCTCGCGGGTTCGGAACTATCGAACGCGAACCCGTGAGCGGTCGGCCGGCTCACACCGGCCGCTCGCCAAAACGTAACACGAGAGGCCACCATGCCAGCGATCACCCGGCGGCGGTTCCTGCGGGCGGCCGGTGTGGCCGTCGGCCTGCCGGCGTTCGACGCCAGTCGGGCCTACGCCCGGCCGGAGGACCGCCCCCGGCGACTGCTCGCCGTCTGCAACAACCTGGGCCTGGTGCCCGACCAGTTCTTCCCGACCGGCACCGGCCGCGGCTACACGCCGTCGCCGTACCTCCGCACGCTCGACGCCTTCCGGGACGACCTGACCGTGTTCAGCGGCGTCAGCCACCCGGAGGTGGACGGCGGCCACCCGGCCGACAACTGCTTCCTGACGGCCGCCCCGCACCCGGCCAGCGGCGGCTTCCGCAACACCATCTCGCTCGACCAGTACATCGCCGAGCGGATCGGCTCCCGCACCCGGTTCGGCTCCCTCACCCTGGGCGTCAACACCCGGCCGGGGGTGTGCAGCCTGTCGTGGACGGGGTCCGGCGTCCTCATCCCGTGCGAGGACAAGCCGTCCGCCGTGTTCCGCCGGCTGTTCGTCCAGGGCACCCCGGCCGAGGTGGCGGCGCAACTCCACCAGCTCCGCACCGGCGGCAGCATCCTCGACGCGGTGGCCGGCCAGGCGCGGGACTTGAACCGCCACCTGCCGACCGGCGACCGCGCCCGGCTGGATCAGTACCTGACCAGCGTGCGGGAGCTGGAAGACCGGCTGCGGCAGGCGCAGGGCTGGGAGGCCAAGCCGAAGCCGAAGCCGCGGGGTGATGCCCCGACCGACCCGCCGACGCCGGCCGAGTACATGGACCGGGTGCGGCTCATGTACGCCATGGCCCGGCTGGCGTTCGAGACGGACAGCACCCGGTGCGTGACGCTCATGCTCGACGGCCTGGACGCCCCGGCCCTGCGGCTGGGCGACGCCACCACGCTGACCGACGGCTACCACAACCTGTCGCACCACGGCAAGGCGGCCGGCAAGCTGACCCAACTGCACGCCATCGACCAGGCCCACATGCGGGCGCTGGCCCGGCTGTTCGGCGACCTGAAGGCGGTGACAGAGGGCGGCGAGACGCTGTTGGACCGGACGACGGTGCTGTACGGGTCGAACCTGGGCAACGCCAACACGCACGTGACGACGAACCTGCCGGTCCTCCTGGCGGGCGGCGGGTTCAAGCACGCCGGCCACCTGGCCTTCGACCGGGAGCGGAACTACCCGCTGCCCAACCTGTTCGTGTCGGTGCTCCAGCGGATGGGCGTCGAGGCCGACCGCTTCGCCTCGTCCACCGGCACCATGCGGGGGCTGGAGCTGGCCTGACCGTAGTGCGGGCGGCCAACGACGGCGAGCAGCGCACGACCCCCTCACCGTCGCCGGCAGCCTGGCCGAGAGCCTGCGGGCGGGCCGACCGCAGGCTCTCGGCCGACGGCATCTCACCGGACCGGCCGTCGCCGACCACCCACGGCACGTCGTGCCCGACGTCCGGCGGCAACCCGTCGATGGCCAGGATGCCGGGCGGCTGCTCCGCCGGGAAGCCCTTTAGACGGCGGTCGTCGGTGTGGGCACCGGCGAGCCACTCGTCGTGCGGCCGTGCAGGTCGCGAGTGGTGGTCGGGTCCGTCTGCTTGGCCGTACAGGTCGTCGGGGCGTCATCCGTGACGGACGCCAACCGTACCCGGTCAACCACCGCCCACACGAGTCACTTTCACGGACCTGGTTTTTCGAGCGGCCGGGGGCCGCCGGGGTGTCCTCCCGGCACACGTCGTTGGCCGAAGTCGGCAAAGGTCGAGTAGTACGTGCCGTACACGGCCGTCCGCTTGGCGGACCGTTACAGCCGCCCGGTCAGGTGCAGGTTCGGCGAGTAGCTCGGCAGGAACAGCAACTCAATCCCCGATGCCATGACGGTCGCGTTCCACTGGTAGCGGGCGTTGTCCAGGACCAGGGTAGCCGGCCCGACCAACCCCCAGGTGGCCACCGCTCGGAGCCGGTCGCACAGGGTGGTGACCAGGTCAGTCACCGGGCCGACATCGTCCCACGGCCGGAGGCTGGCACACTGTCGGCCGACCAGCGGCGGCAACTCGTCCGGCCTCGGGACCACGGCCGGGCGGCCGGTTCAATGACAGCGGCGACTTCAAGGGCCTCGACGTACTGACCGACGGCGACCCGGCCCCGGGCAAGCCGTTCTCGCGGGTGTTCGCCGGCCACCCCCTGGCCGTGGGGTGTGACGACAACTCCTAGGCCGGGGTGGCCTTCGGCGGCCCGCTGTACTCCGGCCACAGCCCGAACGGGTACTCGGCCGACAACGTGTTCCGGCGCCAGGCGGCCGGCCGTCGCCGCCGGGTGCCGCGCCGGCTAGGTTGACTGCCCTCCCGTTCTGCTCACCCGAGGTCGTCATGCGCCGCACCGCCGCACTCGGCTTGTTGTTGTCCACCGGCCTCGCGCCGGCCCAGGAGAAGGTTGCCACAGTCGAGGGCGTCACCGAGTATCGGTTGGCCAACGGCGCCCGCGTGGTGCTGTACCCGGAGCCGAGCCGGCCGACCGTGACCGTCAACATGACGGTGCTGGTCGGCAGCCGGCACGAGGGGTACGGCGAGACCGGCATGGCCCACCTGCTCGAACACCTCGTCTTCAAGGGCACTCCCACGTTCCCGAACGTGCCGAAGGCGTTGCAGGACCACGGGGCCGGCTTCAACGGCACCACCAACGTGGACCGCACCAACTACTTCGAGACGCTGCCGGCCACCGACGCGAACCTGGAGTTCGCCGTCGAGCTGGAATCCGACCGGCTGGTCAACTCGTTCGTCCGCCGGGAAGACCTCGTCAGCGAGATGACGGTCGTGCGGAACGAGTTCGAGCGGGGCGAGAACAGCGCCCCCGGCATCCTGAGCCAGCGGATCAGCGCCGCCGCCTTCGAGTGGCACAACTACGGCAAGTCCACCATCGGCAACCGAACGGACATCGAACGGGTGCCCATCGACAACCTGCGAGCTTTCTACCGGAAATTCTACCAGCCGGACAACTGCGTGCTGGTCATCGCCGGCCGGTTCGAGGAGGCGAAGGCGGTGGCGGTGGCTCAGAAGTACCTCGGGGCCATCCCCCGGCCGAAACGGACGCTCGACCCGACGTACACCGAGGAGCCGGCCCAGGACGGCGAGCGGACGGTGACGCTGCGGCGGGTGGGCACCGTCGGGGCGGTCGGGGCGGCCTACCACATGCCGGCGGCCACGCACCCGGACTGGGCGCCGCTGAGCCTGCTCGGCGGCCTCGTCAGCCAGTCGCCCAACGGCCGGCTGTACCAGGCGCTGGTCGAGAGCAAGCTGGCCACCGGCGCGTTCGCCCGGGCCGACGCCACCCACGACCCGGGGCTGTTCACCGCGACCGCCCAGTGCGACGCCGACAAGCTGGAGGCGACCAAAGATGCCCTGCTGACGACGCTCGAATCGCTGGGCACCAAAGCGTTCACCGCCGACGAGGTGGAGAAGGCGAAGGCCCGCAGCCGGCGGCAGGCGGAGGAGATGCCGGCCAACGCCAGCGGCATGGCCCAGGCGCTCAGCTCGGCCTCCGCGCTCGGCGACTGGCGGCTGCTGTTCGTGCAACGGGACCGCACCGCCGCCGTCACCGCCGCCGACGTGAACCGGGTGGCCAAGACGTACTTCCAGCCGCAGAACCGGACGGTCGGGGTGTTCGTGCCGGAGAAGGAGCCGCGGCGGCTGGCCATCCCCGCCGCCCAGCCGGCCGACGAAGTGGTGAAGGGCTTCAAGGGCGGCGTGGTGAAGGAGTCCGGCGAGGCGTTCGACCCGACCCCGGCCAACCTGGACGCCCGGCTGAAGACGACCGAGGTCGGCGGCCTCAAGGTCGGGCTGTTGCCGAAGAAGAACCGCGGCGAGACGGTGTCGCTGGTGCTGACCCTGCACTACGGCAACGAGGAGTCGCTGAAGGGCCAGACGACGGCCGCCGGGCTGCTGCCGGCGCTGATGCTGGCCGGCACCCGGAAGCACGACCGGCAGGCGCTGCGGGAGGAGCTGGAAACCCTCGGCGTGCGGATCAGCCCGGGGGCCGGCGGCGGCGGTGGCCGGGGCGGACGCGGCGGCCGGGGAGGGGCCGGCGGCAACGCCGGCCAGCTCACCTTCTCGGTCGAAGCCAAGCGGGCGACGCTGCCGAAGGCGCTGACGCTGCTGGCCGAAATCCTCCGCGAGCCGGCCTTCCCGGCGGCCGAGTTCGACACCATGAAGCGGGCCATGCGGAGCGGGCTGGCCGGCTCGGCCACCGACCCGCAGGCGCTGGCCGCTAACAAGCTGGCCCGCGCCCTGTCGCCGTACCTGGCCGACGACGTGCGGTACGTGCCGACGCTGGAGGAGAACCTGGCCCGCATTGACGCGGTGACGCTGGACCAGGTGCAGGCCCTGTACCAGAAGCAGATCGGGGCGACGAAGGGCGAGCTGGCGGTGGTCGGCGAGTTCGACCCGGACGCTACCCTGGCCCAGGTGAAGGAGCTACTGGCCGGCTGGAAGTCCGAGGTGCCGATACGGCGGATCGACCGCAAGGCCGGCGACCCGGCCGGCTCCCGCAGCGACATCCTGACGCCGGACAAGGCGAACGCCGTGTTCCTGGCCGGCCTCCAGTTTCCGCTGACCGACGCCGACCCGGACTACCCGGCCCTGCGAGTGGGCAACTTCCTGCTGGGCGGCGGCACCCTGTCCAGCCGGTTGGGCGACCGCATCCGTCAGAAGGAGGGGCTGAGCTACGGCGTCACGTCGTCGCTGACGGCGTCGCCGCGTGACCCGGCCGCCCAGTTCGGCATCACGGCCATTACCAACCCGGCCAACATGGACAAGCTGGAGAAGGCGGCCGACGAGGAGCTGGTGCGGTTCGTGACCGACGGCCCGTCGCTGGGCGAGCTGACCGACGCCAAGAAGGCGTACCTGGAGTCGCTAAAGGTGGGGCGGACGAGTGACATCGGCATCGCCGGGCAGATCGTCAGCCACCTGGACATCGGCCGGACGTTCGCCTACGAGGCGGCGTTGGAGCAGAAAATCGAGGCGCTCACCCCGGCGGCGGTGGCGGCGGCCTTCCGCAAGCACATCGACCCGAAGAAGCTGGTGGTCGTCCGGGCCGGCGACTTCAAGAAGTGACGGCGGCCGGTTCGTAGCCCGAAGCGCGAGCGGGGGAGGATCGTCCCCCGCTCGC
>JAYVUZ010000026.1:0-7099 GCA_043787415.1 Fimbriiglobus sp.
CAAGCAGCCTGAGCGACGACCAGACCGTGCGGGACCGGGTCCGAACCCTGCTCGACCGCCGTGCGAAGAAACGGACACCATCACCCGGATCGTGAATAAGAGGAGTCTGCGGTGGAACTGAAGGAGTTCGCCCACCGGCTGCCCGAGCGGGTATGGGCCGAGTTCGAGCCGGTGCTGCCGCCGGTGGAGTGGGTTGGCAACGGCCGGCCGCCGGCGGGGAACCGCGAGTGCCTGCACGCCTTGCTGTACGTCCTGGCGTCGGGGGTCGCCTAGGAGATACTGCCGTGGTGCTTCCCGTCGTACAAGACCGTGCAGCGGCGATTGAAAGTCTGGCAGGAGATCGACGCCTTCCGCGAGGTTGTGGCGGCGGCTGGTCGTGCGCTACGAGGCCGCCCACGGCGTGAACTGGGACCAAATCCTGCTCGACGGCTCGAAGAAGCCTGCGAAAAGGGGGCGAATGCACCGGCCCGTCACCGGTGGACCGGGGCAAGGCCGGCACAGCGGTCCACCTCGCGGGCGACTCGCGGCCCATGCCCCTCGGGGCCACCGTGACGGGCGCGAACGCCAACGACGGGGTGCAGGCCGGCGCGGTCCTCACGGCGCTGGTCGTGCGACCGCCGGCCCCAGACCTGCCCCCTGCGGTGACCGACGAGCGGTCGCGCCCCACCGTCCACGCCGACGGGGCGTACCACAACGGGCCGACCCGGCGGCGGATCGCGGACGCCGGGTTCCGGCTGCGGCCGGTCCGCAAGGGGCGGAAGGGGGTCGGCCGGGTGCGGCAGGCGGTCGAGCGATGCCACAACTTCCTGGCCCAGTTCGGCCGGTTGCGCGTGCGGCTCGACCGGACCCGCAGGCGATACCTGAACTGGGTCGAACTGGCCGCCTGCGTCATCTACATCCGCTCCGGTTTTGTCCGGTAGTCCTTAGTTCATCGGTGAGCGGACCCGTGCCACTCACCAGTAGGGTACCACAAACATACTTGAGCGCGGCCAGGGCCACGTGCCGCCCTTTGTAATAAATGAGCCGGCCAACGGCGAGCCAGAGCGGGCTGGGATGTCGCGCCCGCAAGTCGCCGGCGAATGCCACGGCGGTAGGTGACGGCTTCCGGAACGGCCGTAGGTCCAGTCCGAAAGGCACCACCCGCACCTTGTCGCCGAGCCGTCGCAATAGTGGCGACCCGTCCCGGTAGCCATTGCTCCCCACTAGCACGAGTGCCGCCCGTCGGTAGATTGTTCGCTCGACCGGCCCGAACCCGATCCGCAGCAGCCGCTGCTTGACGATGTCCGAGTGGTGCGTAATGACCAGCGGCCGGGCGGCCGGCACCGCCAGGGCGGCCAGCATCATGGCCGGGTTGGGGGCGTGCAGGTGCCACACATCCACCCCGGCTTTTACCTGCCGGCGGATGGCCCGCACCAGTCCCGGGGCCACATCCAGTTTGGCCACGTTGGCGTACCGGCCGACCCGCACCACCCGCACCGGCCCGTCGGCGTCCTCGGCATCCGGCGTCCGTACCGTGCGGGCGAAAGTCACGTCCCTGCCCTGCCGGTCGGCGTGATTCACCACGATGGCCGTCACCCGACAGCCGAGGTCGGCTTGTGCCCGACACAGGGTCTGGGTGTGCGTCTCGATACCTCCCGGCGACGGCGGGTAGTACTTGCCCAGGTGCACGACTCGCAGCCCGGAGGCGGTCAGCACCGCACCACGTTCGGCCGCTTCTGCCGGTACCGGCCGCGGGTGTCCACCACCAGCCGGGCGTGTTCGGCCACGGCGGCGTAGTCGAAGCGGTCGTGGTCGGTGGCCAGCACTACCGCGTCGGCGGCGGCGAGTGTCTCCGGGGTCAGCTCGACGCTCCGCAGCTCTTGCTTGTCGAAGTCGTAATGTCGCATCGGCGGGGCGACCGGGATGTGCGGGTCGCTGTAGCTGACCGTCGCCCCCTTCGCCTGGAACCGCTCCATTAGCTCGAGCGCCGGCGACTCCCGCGGGTCGTCGATGTTCTTCTTGTAGGCGATGCCCAGCACCAGAACCCGGCTCCCCCGCAGCGGCTTGCCGTGGTCGTTCAGGGCGTCGGCTGTTTTCGACACCACCCACGCCGGCATGGCCGTGTTGATCTCGCCGGCCAGCTCGATGAACCGGGTGTGCAGGCCGTACTCGCGGGCCTTCCACGTCAGGTAGAACGGGTCGATCGGGATGCAGTGCCCGCCGAGGCCCGGCCCCGGGTAGAAGGGGGTGAACCCGAACGGCTTGGTGGCCGCCGCGTCGATCACCTCCCAGATGTCGATGCCCATGCGGTCGGCCACCAGCTTCAGCTCGTTCACCAGCCCGATGTTCACGCAGCGGTAGATGTTCTCCAGCAGCTTGGCCATCTCGGCGGTGCGGGGGCTGCTCACCGGCACCGTCTGGTGGACGATGCTGCCGTACAGGGCCACCCCGGCGGCCCGGCAGGCGTCGGTCATGCCGCCGACCACCTTCGGGATCTTCTCGATGGGGAACTGCTGGTTGCCGGGGTCCACCCGCTCCGGGCTGAACACCAGGAACACGTCAGTGCCGACCGCGAACCCCCGCCCCTGCAACCGCGGCAGCAGCAGCTCCTCCGTGGTGCCGGGGTAGGTGGTGCTTTCCAGGCTGAGCAACTGGCCGGCCCGCAGGTGTGGCACCAGGGCGTCGGCCGTCTTCACCACGTAGCTTAGGTCCGGCTCGTGGTGGTCGCCGAGCGGCGTCGGCACACAGATCAGCAGGGCGTCCGGCTCGTCGGCTCGGTTGTAATCGGTGGTGGCGGCCAGCCGCTGGTCCCGCACCGCCTGGGCGATCCGCTCCGGCCCGATGTAGTCGATGTAGCTGCGGCCGGCGGTCAGCGCCTCGACCTTGCGGGCGTCCACGTCGAACCCGATGACGCGGAACCCGGCCTCGACGAACCGCAGGGCCAACGGCAGCCCGACGTAACCGAGGCCGACCACGCCCACGACCGCGTTGCGGCCGGCCACCCGGCGGGTGAACGTGTCCAGTACAGTCATCGGCCCGTCCGTGGGAGAACTCATGGGGTCAAGTCGGCCCGCAAGACGGCGGTGATCCGGCCGGCGGCCTTGCCGTCACCATACGGGTTCGGAGCCGGCAGCGGCCCGGCATACGGCGGCTCGGCCCAGGCCCGGGCCAGTTCGGCGGCCACCCGCCGGCGGTCACGGCCGACCAGTCGGTTCAGCCCGGCGTCCACGGCCTCCGGCCGCTCGGTGGTGTCCCGGGCCACCAGCACCCGCTTGCCGAGCGACGGGGCCTCTTCTTGCACGCCGCCGGAGTCGGTCAGGATGAGCCGGCAACCGGCCATGTGCCGGGCGAACTCGGCGTAACCCAGCGGCGGGACGAGGGTCAGCCGCGGGTGGGTGAACTCGGCCGCCACCGCCCCGACGGCCGGGTTCGGGTGGACCGGCCAGACGGCCGAGGCGTCCGGCGTCGCGTTTAAAAAATCGACCAGCCCGCCGAGCACCTGTCGCAGCGGGTCGCCGAACGACTCCCGGCGGTGCAGCGTCACCAGCACCCCGCACGGCTGCGACTTGGACCGCCCGACCACGTCCAGCAACGCATCAACCCCGGTGTTGCCGACGACGCTCACGCCTTCCGTAATGCCCTCGGCCCGCAGGTGGGCCGCGGCGGCGGCGGTGGGGGCGAAGTGCCAGCGGGCCAGTCGGCTGAGCAGTTGGCGGTTCGCTTCTTCAGGGAACGGGTTGGCCAGGTCGTGGGTGCGAAGCCCGGCCTCGACGTGACCGACCGGCACCCCGCCATAGAACGCCGTCAGACCGGCCGCCAGGGCCGTCATCGTGTCGCCTTGCACCAGCACCGCGGCCGGTTTCACCGCGGCCAGCACCGCTGGCATTCGTTCCAGCACCCGGGCGGCGACGGCGGTCGGCGTTTGGCCGGCCGTCATCACCCCAAGGTCGTGGGCCGGGGTCAGCGCGAACGCCGCCAATGCCGTGGTCAACAGGTCCGTATGTTGGCCGGTGGACAGCAGCACTGGCACCAGCCCCGGAGTGTCCGTAAGCGATCTGACCACTGGAGCCAGTTTGATCGCTTCGGGCCGAGTGCCGACGATGACGAGTACGTGCAGCAAACTTCGCCTACGAGTAGCGCCTCGTGAGTCTCTCACTCCACACTCGAATACGAAAAGCCATTCTGGCTCATCGGGTTAGGGCGGAGTCGAGTCGAGAGCTGATTGGGCAAAACGGTCGTCCGAACCGTTGGCAGTTATCGGCCGGTGCGTGTGGTTCGTCAACGGCCTGAGAGAACTTTCGCCGACCCGGACCAGTCAGCCGGCACTGCCTAGTGCCGGCCCCGTCCGGCCGCTACAATTTCCTCATGGATGACGAATCGACCTCATTTCCGCATGACGTGACTGACTGGTGCGCCCTGCGGACTAGCGCCCGCTGGGAGAAGAAGCTGGCGGCCGACCTGACGACCGTCGGGGTGCCGTCGTACCTGCCGGTGGTCACCCGCAAGACGGTCCGGGCCGGGGTCGAGAGCGTATCCCGGGTGCCCCTGTTCGCCGGGTACGTGTTCTGTTCGGCCGGAGAATTCATGGGCAACCCGGCCGTCCCCAAGCCGCTGCGGAGCCGGGTGGCCCAGGTGCTGCGGCCGGCCGACCCGGAGCCTCTGCGGCTGGAGTTGAAGGCCATCGCCGACCTGCTCACCGACCGCCAGTTGGTGCAGGAGCGGGTGGTCGGTAAACCGGGGGAGACGGTGCGGATCGTCGGCGGCCCGCTCACCGGCAGCATCGGCAAGGTGGTGAAGCTGAAGCCGAACAAGTACGTGGTGGTGGTGGAAGTATCGCTCATCGGGGTCAAACTGCTGGCCGAGATCGACGAGGCCATGCTGGCGAAAGAGTCGCCCGCCCCTTGAGCCGGCGGCGGCTCCCCGGCATGATGGGGCCACCCGCCCGGTACCGCCCATGACCGAAACGCAGACCCAGCCCCACCACCCGACCTCGGCCGCCCCGCCGCCGGTGCTGGCCGGCGGCCGGTATGTGGTGGGGGCCGAGATCGCAGGCGGCGGCATGGGCATCGTGTACGCCGCCCGCGACACCCACCTCGACCGGGACGTGGCCGTGAAGGTGCTGCGGCCCGAGCAGGCCGGCCGGCCCGGGGCGGCCGAGCGGTTCGCCGAAGAGGCCCGCATCGCCGCACGGTTGCAGCACCCCGGCGTCGCCCCGGTCCACGACCTCGGCACCCTGGCCGACGGCCGGCCGTTCCTGGCCATGAAGCTGATCCGCGGCCGCACCCTGGCCGACCTGCTGCACGAGCGACCCGCCGCAGCCGCCGACCTCCCCCGCTTCCTGACCGTCTTCGAGGCGATCTGCCAGGCGGTCGGGTACGCCCACAGCAAGGGCGTCATCCACCGCGACCTGAAGCCCGGCAACGTCATGGTCGGCGCCTTCGGCGAAGTGCAGGTGATGGACTGGGGGCTGGCCAAAGTCCTCACGGCGAGCCGGGAGCGTGAGCGACCGGAGGCCGAGGACGACCCGAACGCCACCGCCGCCCACTCCCCGGTCTCCGAACTGCCGGTGACGCCGGCCGACCGCACGCAGGCCGGCAGCCTGCTCGGCACCCCGGCATACATGCCGCCGGAGCAGGCCGCCGGGCAGATCGACCGCATCGACCGCCGGGCCGACGTGTTCGCCCTCGGGGCACTGCTGTGCGAATTGCTCACCGGCAATCCGCCCTACGCCGGCAACCGGGAGGCGGTCAAGGCGATGGCGGTGATCGGCCACCTTCAACCGGCGTTCGACCGGCTGCCCGGGTGCGGGGCCGACCCGGAGTTGGTGGCCCTGTGCCGCGGCTGCCTTGCGGTTGAACCGGCCGACCGGCCGACCGACGGCACCGCCGTGGCGGCGGCGGTGGCGGCCCACGCGGCCGGGGTGGCCGACCGGCTGCGGGCGGCCGAGGTGGGGCGGGCGGCGGCGATGGCCCGGGAGGCCGAGCAGCGGAAGCGGCGGCGGGTGCAGCTCGCCTGGCTGGCCAGCGTGGCCGCCGCGGCCGGGCTGGTCGGCATCGGGTTGTGGGAGCGGTCGAACCTGCTGGCCGCCCGCCGGCAGGAGGAGGCGACCCGAGTGGCGACCGACCAGGCGGCGGTGCGGGGCGTGCTGGACACGGCCGAGGCGGCACTACGGGCCGACCGGCTGGCGGAGGCCACCACGGCTCTGACTGCGGCAACCGACCGGCTGGCTGGGGCCGGCACGGCGGACTTGTCCGACCGGCTGACGGTGCTCACCCGCGACCGGGACATGGTGCGCGTGTTGGACGACATCACCGAGTCCCGCTGGACCAAGCTCGGCCCGCAGGCGTTGTTCGACCACACCGAAGCCGTCGGCCGCTACCCCGGGGTGTTCCGCGGTTACGGGGTGGACGTGGCCGGCGACCCCGAAGTAGCAGCAAGCCGGGTGCGGGCGGCGGTGGTGTCGGAACGGCTGCTGGCCGGGCTGGGCGAGTGGTTCTTCATGGCCCCGACGACGCCGGGGCTGGCGACGGTGCTGGACCGCCTGGACCCAGACCCGCAGCGGGTGGAGATACGGGCGGCGGTCGCGGCGGGGGATACGGACCGGCTGTACAAGTTGCTGCAAGCTGTGGACGGAGGCCGATTGCCGCCGTGGTTTGTCGCCGGGCTGGCACAAACTCCGATCGGCCGGACGACTGGGATCATTATCGATTTCCTGTCGGGTATCCTCGATTCAAGCTGGCACGCTCACCCGACGGCGTACCCAGTGGCGGTCGTCCTGGCGGCACAGCCGTTGGCGTTCATCGACGAATCGGATATTGGCCGAATGATCACAACGATCAATTGGACAGACTCGAAAATCGGCTGGTGTCGCATCGCCGTCGCGTTGCGGCCCGGTAGCGCGGCCGGCCACTTTTTCTACGGCTGTGCCTTGAGCGAAAAGGGGCGGTGGGAGGAGGTAGTGTCTCAGTTTGAAATGTCCGCCGGCAACGGCCCCGTTGCCGGCGGGTCCGGGATGGGGTAATGTCGGGGTATGGCCAAGTCACCGAAGAAGCCGGCGAAGGTCCGCGAGGACGCCAACACCACCGCCTTCCGCACGCTCCAAGAGGCCATCGGGGCGGCC
>JAYVUZ010000027.1:0-5677 GCA_043787415.1 Fimbriiglobus sp.
GGCCGCCCCGATGGCCTCTTGGAGCGTGCGGAAGGCGGTGGTGTTGGCGTCCTCGCGGACCTTCGCCGGCTTCTTCGGTGACTTGGCCATACCCCGACACTACCCCATCCCGGACCCGCCGGCAACGGGGCCGTTGCCGGCGGACATTTCAAACTGAGACACTACCGGACCCGCTCAACCGCTCCGCAACCCGGGCCGGCTCCGCGGCTGTGGGGGTCCGGCCGGCAGCCAGGTGTCCGCCGGAGAGGAAAGACCGTTTCCCCGTTCCAGTGGAAACCGCACGGCGATCACCCGGCCGTCAGAAGCAGCTGGAGACGATGTTCGCGTGGCCGACCTCCGGCCGAACCCGAGGCGGAGCCGGGTGTCGCACGATCCGGTTTACGCGGGCACGGGCGTCGGTATGATGGCCCATGCTCCGGGTCACCCAACACCAGTCGCCGGCCACCGCCAAGCGGTACTACGCCACCGCCGACTACTACGGCGAGGGGCAGGAGCTGGTCGGCCGGTGGGGCGGGGAGGCGGCCCGACTGCTGGGGCTGTCGGGCACGGTCGGCCGGGACGAGTTCGACCGGCTGTGCGACAACCTCCACCCGCAGACCGGCCACCCGCTCACCGCCCGCACCCGGTCGGACCGCACGGCCGGATACGACTTCACCTTCTCGGTGCCCAAGTCGGTGTCCCTGGCCTTCGCCGTCAACGCCGACGCCGACCTGCTGGCGGCCTTCCGCGGGGCCGTGGCGGACACCGTGCGGGAGGTCGAGACGGAGATGGCGTGCCGGGTCCGCGACCGGACCTCCGGCAACCTGCTCTGGGCCGAGTTCGTCCACACCACCTCCCGGCCGGTCGGCGGGGTGCCCGACCCCTAACGGCACGCCCACTGCTTCGTCCCCGACGCCACCTTCGATGACGCCGAGGGCCAGTGGAGGGCCGGCCAGTTCCGCGGCCTCAAGCGGGACGCCCCGTACTTCCAGGTCGCCTTCCGGGCGCGGCTGGCGAAACGGCTGCAAGACCTGGGGTACGGGGTGGTCCGCACGCGGGACGACTTCGAGCTGGCCGGGGTGCCGGCCGCCGTCCTGCCGCGGTTCGCCCGGCGGACCGCCCAGGTGGAGGCGCTCGCCGCCGAGAAGGGCATCACCGACCCCGACCGCAAGGCCGAGCTGGGGGCGGAGACGCGGGAGCGGAAGGGGCCGCCCATCCCCTGGGAGGGGTTCCGCGTCAAGTGGGCCGCCCGGCTCAGTCCCGCCGAGCAGGACGCCCTGGCCCGGGTGAGCCGCCGCGAGGCCGTGTATCCCCGGCCGGAGCCGGGCGAGCGGGCGGCGGTCAATCACGCGATCAGCCACTGCTTCGCCCGGGAGGCGGTAGTGCCGGAACGCACCCTGCCGACGGAAGCCCTCAAGCGGGGGCTGGGGGCGGTGACGGTGGACGCCGCCCGCCGCGAACTGGCCGCCCGCCTGCTGGTCCGCGGGGACCACACCGGCCGGGCCGTCGCCACCACACCTGACATGCTGGCCGCCGTCGTACGGCTAGGGCGTGTCTGACAGGTCAGCGTACCCGTAAGCCGGCTGGCGGAAGGAGTCCGCCGATGTCCCGCCGCCACGCCCTGTCGGATGCCCAATGGCGGCTCAGCGAGCCGCCCCTGCCGTCCGCCAGCCGGGGGCGGGCGTGGGCCGACCACCGGCGGGTGATCGATGGGGGGCTGTTCTGGGCCGCCACCGGGGTGCAGTGGCGGGACCTACCGGAGCGGTTCGGCCCGTGGCAGGCGGTGTACGAGCGGTTCCGCCGCTGGCGGGACGACGGCACCTGGCTCCGGCTGCTCCGCGCCTTCCAGGCGACCGCCGACACGGCCGGCCTGATCGACGGGGGGCTGTTCTGCGTGGACCCCACGTCGGTGCGGGCCAGCCGCTCGGCCGCTGGGGGGAAACACCGCCCCCGGCGAGCCGGCCGATCACGCCCCGGGCCGCAGCCGTGGGGGGTACGGGACCAAGCTGCACCTGGTCACGGGCGGCCGCGCGGGGCGGCCCGGACCGCCGGCCCGGCCCACGAGACGGCGGGGGTTGAGGCCGCCCTCGCCTCGGTGCGGGTGCCCCGGGCGGGTCGGGGGCGACCCCGCTCCCGCCCGACCCGGCCGGCCGGGGACCGGGGGTACGACATCGCCACCGTCCGCCGGCGGCGGCGGGGCCGGGGCATCGGGGCCGTCATCCCAGCCCGCAAGCGACCGGCCGCCGACCGCCCCCGGCGGGGCCGACCGCCGGCCGTCGACCCGGCCGTCTACCGGCGGCGGAACGTCATCGAGCGGTGCGTCTGCCGGCTCAAGGAGTGCCGCCGGCTGGCCACCCGGTTCGAGGAGTTGGCCGTCAGCGACCTGGCCCTGGTGCATGCTGCGATGCTGCGGGACTGGCTCCGGCTGCTGGCACCCTTGTCAGACACGCCCTAGTCGTCTTCGACCCCAAGAGCGACCTGTGGGCCACCGCCGCCCGCCGCGTGGCTTTCGGCCAGAAGGTGGTGCGGGTCGCCCCGTTCGCCGGGGGGGACGGCTGGAACCCGCTGGACGTGATCCGACCCGGCCCGCTGCAGGTGGACCGTGCCCGGGGGGTGGCCGAAAGTTTGGTGGTGCGGTCGGGGACCGAACCCGACCCGCACTGGAACGCCAAAAGTGTGACCGTCTGTACGGCCCTGCTCACCCTGGTCCTCACCCGCATGGCGGGGGCCGAGCGGTCGCTCGGCTCGGTGCAGGACATCGCCAGCGACCCCGAGATGGTCAAGGCCGCCGCCGCCCAGCTGCGGGGCATGGGCGGCATCCCGGCCCGGCTGGGTAGCCAGCTCTTGACCCTGTTCGAGCCGTCCGGGGCGCTCACCCGCGAGGGTGCCGGCGTTTTAAGCACCCTGTGCCGCCATGTGTCGTTCCTCGACAGCGAGTTGGTGGCCCGGTCGGTGGAGGCGGTGGGCGGGTTCGACCCCCCGGGAGCTGCTCGCCCCCGGCCCCGGCGTAACGGTCTTTTTGCAGCTGCCGGTCGAGCTGCTGGAGGTGGAAAAGGGGCTGTTGAGGTGCTGGGTCTCGACGCTCATCCGGGTGATCGGTTCGGGCGGCGACGAGGGCCGCCGCGAGGTGCTGTTTTTACTCGACGAGGCGTCCGCCCTGGGCAGCCTCGACGCCCTCCGCGAGGCGCTGGTCCGGGGCCGGCCGGCGGGATATAGTATAATAATTGTGTATTAATCAGAATTACAGGTGCGGGCCGCGTTCAAGGACGAGCCGACCCTCATCCCCGACAACTGCGGCACCCACGTCCACCTGGGGGCCAGCGGGTACGAGCACGCCGAGCGGCTGAATAACAGCCTCGGCGACTTTACCCACTGGGTCGGCAGTCAGGGGGAGAACGACGGGTGGTCGCGGAGCAGCGGCGGGGACGGCGGCCGGCAGGTGAGCGACGGCCACTCGTCCAACCTGACCCGCCAGGGACGGCCCCTGCTGAGACCGGAGGAGATTCTGACGCTCGGCGAGGAGTACCTGATCACCTGGCACCGCGGGCTGCCGGCCTCCATCCTGGGCCGCCGCATCCGCTGGTATTCCGACCCGGCGTTCCACCCGCACGCCCGCCGGCCCCGCCGGCGGAAGCCGTCGCCCGGGGCGTGGGCGACGGCGGCCCTGCTCGTCGCGCTGGCCAGCCTGGCCGTCCGGGCGAAGGTGCTGGGCCACGGCTACTGGCAACTCAAACCCGGAGAGGGGGTGATGACAACTGGCCAAGATCGGCGAGGGAACCCTGGCGGCCATGGGGCGCCTGGGGCTGAAGGAGCTGCGGAACGCCGCCAACCCGTCACGCGAAAGCATCGCTAACACAAAAATCGGATTGTATGGGTCTGTTACGCAAATGGAGATTGCTGCGGCCCGCAGCGACCCGGCTCCGGCGAACGACCCGGGGCCGCTGACGATGGACGCCCTCCGCGCGGCTGCCCAGGAGAAGGGCCGCGAGCCGGGGGTGGAGCGGGCCGGACCGGAGCCGGACCGCGGGATGGGGCCGTAACCGGCCGGCGGGGCGTCTCCCGCCGGCCACCCGACCACACCACCCGTCCCGGGCGCGTTGCGACCCGGGACACTCTTCGACACGGCGCCCGGCGCCCACGTCCCCGTTTGTCCTTACTCGGAGTCAGAGATGTCAACGAAAGCGCTGGGCGGCTCGGTCCGCCTCGGCCGGCTGGGCCTGCTGGCGGTCGCGGCCGCCGCCGGGGCGGCCGTCTACCTGACCCACTTCACCCCCACCCACCGGGCCGTGCATCACCGCCTGGCCGAGGCCGACGCCCGGTCGCAGGCGGCCGTCGACGACCGGCTGCGGCCGGTGTCCGAGCTGGTCCGCAAGGGCCGGGCCGGGTCGCGGGCGTTCGCCGAGGAGACCCTGTCCTGGTCCGGCAAGTGGGCGCTGCTCAAGGGGGCGGTGGACGGCGAATCCCACCGCGACCACATCGCCCGGGCGTTCGCCCGCCACGTGTTCGACAAGGACGAGCTGACGGCCGCCATCGAGGCCGCCTGCCGGGGGTACACCGACGACCTGCAGGGGGTCGAGGCCGACATGCTGGTGCGGCTGCGGGCCGACCTGGACGGCCTCGGCCACCCGGCCCCGGCCCCCCCCCCGGGGGGCGGCCCGCAAGCCTTCGCCGCCGAGTACGCCCGGCTGGTCGAGCGGGTGCTGGGCCAGGTGCGGACGGACGTGGCGGTCGAGGTGGGCAAGCAGGTGGCCGTCGAGGTCGGGGCGATGGCGGCGTCGCAGGCGGCCGCCCAGGCCGCCCGGGCGGCGGCGGTCGAGCTGGGCCTGTCGGGCACCCTCCTCGGCGGGGCCGGGGCGATCGGCACCGTCACCCTCGGGGCGGGCATCGTGGCCGGGGTGCTGATCGACTACCTCATCGACGCCGTGTTCCGGCAGTTCGGGTGGGACGCCGAGTCCAAGATCGCGGCTGAGGTGGACGCCTCCCTGGACCGGATGCAAGCCGCCCTCCTGCGGGTGCCGGCCGACAGCTGGGTATGGGGCAAGACGCCGCCGGGGGCGCTGCTGGCCGAGCTGGGCAGCCTGCACGAATCGCGGGCGGCGGTGCGGCGGCAGGCCGTCGGCCTGCTGGTCCGCCCGGGGCCGCTGGGGATCAGCCTGGACCCGCTGGGCGACCTACCGGCCGTCCGGCGGGCCACCGCCCTCCTGTCCGGGGAAGGGGGTGCCAAGTGAACCGGGTGGTACTGGCCGTCGTGCTGGTCGCGCTGACCGCCGGCGAAGGGCGGGCGCAGGCCCGGGTGCGGGCCGCCCGGGAGGCGGCCGAGTGGCTGATCGGCCGGTTCGGGGCCAGGGCCGGGCGGAGCGTGCCGGAGCGGGCCGGCCGCATCGAGCGGGTGGCCCTGGCCCACGGGGACGACGCGGTGCGGGCCGTCCGCAAGGGCGAGCCGGCGGCCGTCGGGCTGGTGGAGGCAGCCGGGGCCGACGGGGCCAAGGCGATCCGCGTACTCAGCGTCCACGGCGAGCTGGGGGCGTCCCGGGTGCTGTCCCGGCCGGCGGCCATGAAGCAGTTCCTGCGCCACGGCGAGGAGGCTGCCACGGCACTCGTCCGCCACCCCGGGGTGGCCGAGCCGCTCATCGAGCGGGGCGGGGCGCAGGCCGTCAAGGCGCTCGGGGCCGTCACCCCCCGCAACGGCCGGCGGGTG
>JAYVUZ010000028.1:0-43443 GCA_043787415.1 Fimbriiglobus sp.
CGAGGTCGGACTCTCGCCGCGGCACAACCGTCCGACCTCGCTCGCGCTTCGGGCACCGAACCCACGGACCAGCCATGACCTTGATCGACACCCACGCCCACCTGGACGACGCCCGGTTCGCCGCCGACCTGCCGGCGGTGCTGGACCGGGCCGCCGCCGGCGGGGTGGGGCGGGTGCTGACCATCGGCATCGACCGGGCCACCAGCGAGGCGAGCGTGGCCCTGGCCCGGCACCACCCGCTGCTGGCCGCGGCCGTCGCCATCCAGCCGAACCAGGCCGCCGAGGCCGGGCCGGACGACTTCGCCCGCATCGCGGAGCTGGCCGCCGACCCCCGGGTGGTGGCCGTCGGCGAGACCGGGCTGGACCGCCACTGGGACCGCGCCCCGTTCGACCTGCAAGAGGTGTTCTTCATCCGCCACCTGGCACTAGCCCGGCGGGTCGGCAAGCCCGTCGTCATCCACTGCCGGCAGGCGGACGCCGACGTGGTGCGGGTGCTGGCCGCCGACTTCGCCGCCTATGGGCCGGTGCCGGGGGTGATGCACTCGTTCAGTGGCGACCTCGGCACGGCGGAAGCCTGCCTCGGGCTGGGGCTGCACGTCAGCTTCGCCGGCATGGTGACGTACAAGACCGCCCAGCCGCTGCGTGACGTGGCGAAGGCGGTGCCGCTCGACCGGCTGCTGGTCGAGACGGACAGCCCGTACTTGGCCCCGGAGCCGGTGCGGGGCAAGCGGAACGAGCCGGCGTTCGTCGCCCACACCCTGCGACGACTCGCCGAAGTGCGGGGCGTTGACGCCGAATCGCTGGCGGCAACCACCACGGCGAACGCGCGGCGGCTGTTCGGGCTGTAGGGCACGGTTCACCGTGCCGTCGGCCGCGGACCGACACGGTGAACCGCACCCGACGGGAATCTGGGCAACCTGTTCCTTCAAGTCCGGATGCGCCGCCGGCCGATACCACCCGCACAGCTTCCGGGGTGGCCATCATGCGCGGGCTGGTCGGGCTACTGTTGACGACCGGCGTGGCCGCCGCGCAAGTGACCCCGGTCGGCACCACGCAGCCGGGGTCGCAGGGCTGGCCAGCCCTGGCGTCGCCGACGGTGCCGCCGTCGTTGCCGAGCGGGGGCGTGACGACGGAGAACCGCACGCCCGGCAGCCCGCTCGTGCAGTACCCGCCGGCCGACACACTCGGCCCGACGCCGACCGACCTCGGCCCCCCGTCCGGCCCGTTGCCCGGGTCGCTGGCCGACGAGTTCGCCCGCGAATACGCCCACCGCCAGCACCTCCGCACCTGCGACTACTGGGGCAACCGCTACACCCTGTTCCCCACCTCCCTGCTGTGGGAGCCGCCGCTGGCCGACAAGCGGGCGGCCCGCCTGGCCGCCGCCTACGCCAAGGACGACGCGGTGGTCGGCCGGGCCTACGACCTGAGCCTGGGCCAGACCGTCGGCCTGCTCCGCATCGACCGCGACGGGCTGGACGGGTCGGTGCAGCTCGACGTGTTCGGGGCGGCGTTCGCCCGGTTCGCCGGCCCGACGCTGGTGGTCAGCGACTTCCGCGGCGGCGTCCCGCTGACGTTCCGCCGGGGCGACTGGTTCAGTCGCATCGCCTACGAACACACCAGCAGCTTCCTGGGCGACGGCCTCGCCCCGGTGTCCCGCGCCTTCCCCGGGCCGCGATACCGGAAGGAAGAAGCCGTGGTCGGCGTCGGCCGCTGGTTCGACGACCGGGTGCGGGTGTACGGCCAGGCGGCCTACGCCTTCGGGTTCACGGTGGACGGGCTGGCCGACGACGGCAACAAGCGGAAACAGCGGTACCAGCTCGGGGCCGAGTGGTTCCCGTGGGGGGTGAACTGTAGCGGCTGGGGCGGCCAGCCGTTCGTGGCCGTGAACGGCGACTTCCGCGGCGAGACCGACTTCGGCGGGGACGGGACGGCCCAGGCCGGATGGCTGTGGCGGAACCCGCTCCAGCGGCTGGCCAGCCTGCGGGTGTACGCCGAGTACTTCAGCGGCCGGCCGCTGTACGGGCAGTTCAGCCGGGCCGAGCGGAGCAGCCACTACGGCATCGGCGTGGCCTGCGACTACTGACGGGACGTTCGTGGCGAGCGGCCGGCGTAAGCCGGTCCGGCCTGTGGTGCGCAGCGCGTTCGCCACTCCACCCCACAGGCCGGACCGGCTTACGCCGGCCGCTCGCCCGTCTACCATGCCGGTATGGCCACCTTCCACCTCCGCACGCCGATGCCGGCGTCGGCCGCCGACCTGTTCGCCTGGCACGCCCGGCCGGCCGCCTTCGCCCGCCTCCAGCCGCCGTGGGAACACGTCCGCATCGAGCAGGTCGAGGGGCCGTTCGGCGACGGCCAGCGGGTCCACATCCGGGCCACCCTGTTCGGCCCGGTCACCAAACTCTGGCTGGCCGAGCTGTTCGACGTGGTGCCCGGCCGCCAGTTCCGCGACCGCCAACTGACCGGCCCGTTCGCCCACTGGCAGCACACCCACACCTTCGAGCCGGCCGCCGACGGCACCAGCGTACTCCAGGAACACGTCGAGTACGCCGCCCCGCTCGGGGCCGTCGGCCGGGCCGGCGACACGGCCCTCGGCATCTCCCGCGCCCGCCTCGATGCCATGTTCGCCTACCGCCACCAGCTCACCGCCAGCGACCTCCGCCGGCACGGCAAGTACCGCGACCGCCCCCGACTGACCGTCGCCGTCACGGGCAGCCGCGGGCTGATCGGCTCCGAGCTGTGCCACTTCCTGACCACCGGCGGGCACGCGGTGGTGCGGCTGGTCCGCGGCGAGCCGACCAAGCCGCCGTTCGACGACGGCACCATTCAGCGGCAGTGGAACCCGCACGTGTCCGACCCGGCGAGCCTGGCCGGCGTGGACGCGGTGGTGCATTTGGCCGGCGAGAACATCGCCGACGGCCGCTGGTCGGCGGCCAAGAAGCGGGCCATCCGGGAGAGCCGCGTCGGCCCCACCCTGCGGCTGGCCGAGGCGGTCGCCCGGGCCGGGGTGAAGGTGCTGGTGAGCGGGTCGGCCGTCGGCATCTACGGCGACCGCGGCGACGAGGAGCTGACCGACTCCGCCCGCACCGACGGCGGCTTCCTGGCCGACTTGGGCGCCGAGTGGGAGGCGGCCGCCGAGCCGGCGGCGGTCGCCGGGGCGCGGGTGGTGCACCCCCGCACCGGGGTGGTGCTGTCGCCCAAGGGCGGGGCGCTGGCCAAGCAGTTGCCGGCGTTCCAAGCCGGCGGCGGGGCGGTGCTGGGCGGCGGCCGGCAGTGGGTGCCGTGGATCGGCATCCAGGACATGGTCGGGGCACTCCACCACCTGCTCATGACCGACACGCTGAGCGGGCCGGTGAACTGCGTGGCCCCGACGCCGGTGACGAACCGCGACTTCGGCCGGACGCTGGCCCGGGTGCTGCGGCGGCCGTACCTGCTGACCGTGCCCGCCCCGGCGCTGCGGCTGCTGTTCGGCGAGCTGGCCGACGCGGCGCTCTTGGCCAGCACCCGGGCCGTGCCCGAGCGGCTGCTCGACAGCGGGTTCGCGTTCGACCACCCGACGCTGGAGGCGGCGCTGCGAAGTGTGCTGGGCCGGTAGGGCACGGTTCACCGTGCCATCTTCGCCCCACGGACGGCACGGTTCACCGTGCCCTACACCTGCACCTCGGCCGGCTGGAGCACGAAGCCGTCGGCCCCGCTGGCGACGGCCGGCAGCTTGATCTCGGTCACCCGCCAGCCGGCGTGTTGCAGCTCGCCGGTGAACGGCGGCGCCCCGGTCACGTTGCCCACCACCCGCACCGCACTCGGGTCGAACCCGGCCGGCACCGTCACCCGCTCGCCCTCGCCGCCGGCCAGCACCGGGCCGACCGTCAGGTGGTCCCGCAGCGCCGCCGCCGCCTTGCGGTGGATGTCCCGCACGGCCGCCCCGAGCTGACTGTCACTAGCCCCGGACACGTCTTCCAGCAGGAAGTCCACCAGCCGGGCTTCGCTCTGGAGCAGGGCCAGCAGCCGCAGCGGCTCGCCGGTCGGCTTGGGCGGCGCGGTCGGCGTGGACGCCACGCTGCCGCCGGCCAGCACCGCGTCCACCTTCGCCTTGAGGGCCGGGTCGCGGTTCGAGCGGGCGGCCATCTCCAGCCCGCGGGCGACGCCGGCCACGCTGCCGCCGCGGGCCACGGCCGCCACGGCGACTACGAACCCGGCCAGCAAGATTCCGAGCACCAGCCCGAACAGCAGCATGTCCATCGGCGTGGCCCCGTGGTCGTGAATCGCCCGTGCGGGTGTTCTACGGCTAGCCGCCGGCCGTACCATACTTCCGTCCGATTCCCCAGGGGGTCAAGTCATGCGTGCCGCGACGATGCTCGGGCTGGTAGCCCTGCTGGCCGGGGCCGCCGCCCCGGCCGACCCCGTGCCCCTCAAGTGGAAACTCAAACAGGGCGACGAATTCTACGTCCGCACCGTCCAGGAGCAGCAGCAGACCATCGGCGTACTGGGCATGAACAAGGAGTCCACGACCACGTCCACCACCGTCACCCGGTTCAAGGTGACGGAGGCCGGGGACCCCGGCCTGACGGTCGAGCAGACCATCCTGAAGGTGGACGCGACCGGCGACGGGGCCGAGCAGGCCGGCAAGGCGAAGGGGGCCACCCTCACGTTCAAGCTGGACAAGGACAACAACGTGACGGCCGTCGAGGGGTTTGATAAATACATCGAGCAGATCGCCGGGGGCAACGATCAGACGGCCCAGGCGGTCAAGCTGGCCCTCAATGAGGACACGCTGAAGGTGGCCGTGGAGGAGCTGTTTAATCCCGGCCCGGGCAAGCCGGTGGCGGCCGGCGACAAGTGGACGCGGGAGACCAAGTTGCCGCTCGGCCCGCTGGGCAGCTTCCTCCTGAATGCCCGGTACACCCTGGACAGCCTGGACGGGGCGACGGCCAAGGTGAGCTACGACGGGGACGGCACCTTCACCCCCGGCAAGGGCGGGGCCGGGCTGCCGGCCGAGATCGTCAAGGGCGACCTGAAGGCCGACAAGTACACCGGCACCCTGACGTTCGACACGGCCGCCGGCCGGCTGCGGGCCAGCACCCAGGAGGTCAACCTGGGCGGCGCCCTGACCCTGTCCGCCAACGGCATGGAGATCGAGCTGACCCTCAAGCAGCAGCAGAAGGGCACCAGCACCGTCACCGACAAAATGCCGGAGGACTGAAGCCGGCCGGTTTGTCTGGCCCCCTCGCCCCCGTTCCGGGGGCGAGGGGGCCAGAGGTCGGCGCCTCACTCCAAAGGCAGCGGCACCAGCCCGTCGTTGCGGACGCACAGCCGGCGGAACGCCTCCGGGTCCGGGCCGAACCGCACCCCCCGCACGCTGCCGTCGGCCAGGGCGAACAGGCACACGCCGGCGTGCGACGAGCCGAACTGGCTCAGCCCGGCCAGCGGGTCGCCGCCGGCCGGCACCACCGTCACCCGCATGTCGGCCGACGGCCCGCGGTCGCCGGCCGGGCGGTCGAAGTCCTTCACCGCCAGCCGGATCACTTCGCTGTCCCAACCGGCCGACGCGAACCACTCGTTGTCGTCATAGCTCTGGCCGAACTTGTCCAGCTTCATCCGCTTCTCGCCCAGCAGCACCGTGTTGGACAGCCCGTCCGGGATGCCGGCGAACGGCAAGCCGCCGCGGCCGGCCCGCACGACGGGGCCGTTGCCCAGGTCGCTGCCGGTGGTCGTCCCGCCGTTGGTGCCGGCGTTACCGGCGTAGTCCGTCTTAGCCAACCCGTTCACCGCCGCCACCGGCCGGCGGGTCGGGCAGTGCAGCAGTTTCAGCGGCGTCGCCTTGTGGACTGCCGGGTTCGGGGCGTTGTAGACGGCCGACTGCTCGACGTACGGCAGGATTTGGAAGGTCCAGCTCCACTCCTTGGCGTTGAACGGCGAGCAGCAGCCCCAGTCGGTGGACGGCGGGCTGGCACAGTTGGCCGCCGCCCCGGCCTGGACGGGGGCGTCGCAGGTGTTCTTGCCGCCGTCCGGCAACCGGCCGCCGGCGTCGTGGTGGCCGTGGAAGGCCAGGGCCAGTTGCTTCAGGTTGTTCTGGCACTGCAACCGGCTGGCCGACTCGCGGACCTTCTGGACGGCCGGTAGTAAGAGTCCGATGAGAATCGCAATGATGGCGATCACCACCAGCAGCTCGACGAGCGTGAACCCGGCCGGGCGACGGGACATGACGCGACCTCCGCAAATTAGGGGCGGCCGGCGAAACGTGAGAGGGCGATGAGCGAAGAGTAACGCACGGCCAGTGGCCTGTCCAGCACATACCGCGGCAACCACCCTTGACCCGGCCGGCCGCCC
Organism: Fimbriiglobus sp.; assembly: GCA_043787415.1. Classification (GTDB taxonomy): domain Bacteria; phylum Planctomycetota; class Planctomycetia; order Gemmatales; family Gemmataceae; genus JAXMAZ01. The sequence continues at coordinate 6,325 of JAYVUZ010000028.1, forward strand.
GGCCGACAGTGTTCCCTGTCACCGACGGTTCCCGCCCGGGGGTAGTGCGACCGATGATCCGTTTCGCGTGCCCCGGGTGCAACGCCACCTACACGGTGGACGACGCCAAGGGCGGCAAGGCCGGCAAGTGCCCGAAGTGTGCGGCCCAGTTCGTCATCCCGGCGGCCGGTGAGGGCGGCCCGCCGCCGGCCCCGGAACCCCGCCGGACGCCGGCCCCGCCACCGCCACCGCCCCCGCCGGCGGCGGACCCCGGGGCCGTCGAGATCAAGCCGTGCCCGAAGTGCGCCGCCCGGCTGACCGTGGCCGCGTCCGACCTCGGGGTGGATGTCGAGTGTCCGTACTGCAAAGCGGTATACACGGCGAAGAAGGCCGGCGGCCCGGCGGCCGACCGTCCGAGCCGGCGGGAGGCGCTGCCGTCGGAGGAGGCGCGGGAGCGACCCAGCCGCCGCCCGCGGGAGGACGACGACGAGGACGACGACCGGCCGAGCCGCCGCAAGCGGGCGGCGGCCGATGCTGACGACGAGGACGACCGGCCCAGCCGCCGGAGTCGGCGGGACGAGGACGACGAGGAGGACGACCGGCCGCGAAAGAAGAAGCGGCGGCGGCGGAGCTACGAGGATCACCGCGGTACGACGGTCCTGCTCTTGGGCATCTTCGGCTGCCTGTGCTGCGGGTTCCTGGCCCTAGCCGCCGTCATCATGGGCTTCCAAGACCTGGGCAAGATGAACCGCGAGGAGATGGATCCGGACGGCAAGACGTCGACGACCATCGGCATCGTGTTCGGCTTTCTTGGCGTCCTCATCTGGATCGCCACCGTGGTGATCAACGTGGCGATGGCCGGAAAATGACGCGGTGCTTTTCTCCGGCCCCCTCTCCCCCGAAGCGGGGGAGAGGGGGCCGGGGTGAGGGGCACCGCCTGACGGGTTGACCGGAGACGCATCGCCGTCACCAGCACCCCCTTACCCCAACCCTCTCCCCCGAAGCGGGGGAGAGGGGGCCGGACACTCGCCTGCCGTGTCGCCCCGCTTTCTCATCGAACTTTGCGGAACCGCCGGCGGTCCGCCGTGTTAGTCTCCGGTATGGCGACCTCGCCGACCGGAGACGGCCCATGCGGTTCCTACGTGCCTTCCTGCTCGCGGCGGCCGTCGCCGGCCTGACGGCCGCCCTGCCGGCCGTCGCCGACGACACCACTCCCAAAGCCAAGCTCAAGGCCGAGCGGCTGAAGAAGCTGGCCGCCAAGAAGGGCGGCAAGGCGGACGGCGAGAGCGTCGCCCCGCCGGCCCCGAAGGCCAAGCCGACCCCCCGGCCGACGACCGTGGTGGACGCCGCCGGGCTGGCCGCCCTCATCGACCAGCACCTCGACGCCGGCCTGAGTGCGGCCAAGGTGGCCCCGGCCCCGCCGGCCGACGACGCCGAGTTCCTCCGCCGGGCGTTTCTCGACCTGACCGGGGTCATCCCCCCGGCCGAGGAAGCCAAGCGGTTCCTCGACGACAAAGACCCGGCCAAGCGGGCCAAACTCATCGACGGGCTGCTGGCGTCCGAGAGCTACGGCCGGCGGTTCGCCGACGTGTGGAAGGCCCTGCTCATCCCGACCGACTCGGACACCCGGTTCATCGACCGCCAGCCGTTCGACAAGTGGCTGGTCGGGCGGTTCAACACGAACACCCCGTGGGACCAGTTCGCCCGCGAGCTGGTGACGGCCGCCGGCCCGCAAGACAAGAACCCGGCGGTGACGTTCTTCCTCACCAACCGCACCATCGACAAGCTGACGGACGCCGTGACGCAGCACCTGATGGGCGTGCAACTGGCGTGCGCCCAGTGCCACAACCACCCGTTCACCGACTGGAAGCAGACCGAGTACTGGGGGGTGGCGGCGGCGTTCAGCAAGGTGCAGGCGGACCGGGTCGGCAACCCGCTCAAGAAAGACGCGGACGGCGCCCCCGGGGTGCGGGAGCTGGCCACCAAGAGCCGGGTGAAGGACTTCTTCCCGGAGGGGGCCAAGACGGTGCCGGTGCGGTTCCTCGGGGCCGAGGCGGATGCGAAGGTGAAGGCCAGCGAGCCGTACCGCCCGGCCCTGGCCGACTGGCTGACCACCAAGGACAACCCGTTCTTCGCCAAGGCGATGGTCAACCGCACCTGGTTCCACCTGTTCGGCCGGGGGTTCGTCGCCCCGGTGGACGATATGCACGAGGACAACGAACCGACCCACCCGGAGCTGCTGGCCGAGTTGGCCGAGCAGTTCGCCGCCGGCGGGTTCGACCTCAAGCAACTGGTCCGCGGCATCGTCAACAGCCGGGCCTACCAGCGGACCAGCAAGCCGAGCGGCGACAAGCCGGACGCCAAGCTGTTCGCCCGCCAGGCAGTCAAGGTGATGAGTCCGGAGATGCTGTTCGACAGCCTGACCCGCGTCACCGGGCTGACGCTGCCGGCCGACGGCAAGGGCAAGGGGGCCAACCTGCCGAAGGGGGTGCAGTTCTCGCCCCGGGATCGGTTCGTCCAGTTCTACCTGGCCGGGGCCGAGACCGCCAACCCGGTGGAGTACGACGCCGGCATCCCGCAGGCGCTCAAGCTGATGAACAGCCGGCCGCTGACCGGCGGCCCCGGGGCGGCCATGAAGTACGTGACGGCGCAGGCGACCACGCCGAAGAACGTCGAGAGCCTGTACCTGGCGGCCCTGAGCCGGCGGCCGACGGCCGCCGAGGTGAAGCGGTTCGACGCGCTGCTGGCCAAGGGGCAGCCGACGGAACGCTACGGCGACCTGCTCTGGGCGCTGCTGAACTCCAGCGAGTTTTCGACCGTCCGCTGACGCCGGCGAGCCGTCCCCGTGAGGGGACGGAGGACGCCGCCCCATCCCCCAAGCCCTCCGGCCCCTCACGGGGACGGCACGCCTCAACCCCCGGGCCACCCATGCACACCGACCGCCGCCGCTTCCTGCACGCCACCGCCGCCGGGGTGGGCGTCGCCTCCGCCTCCGGCTGGCTGCGGGCACTGGCCGACTCGCCCCAGGCCGTCAAGCCGGCCAAGTCGTGCATCCTCTTGTGGATGGACGGCGGCATGAGCCACAAGGACACCCTCGATTTGAAGCCGGACAGCAAAGGCGCCGGCGAGTTCAAAGCCATCAAGACCAGCGCCGCCGGGCTGGAGGTCAGCGAGCACCTGCCCAAGCTGGCCGAGCGGATGCACCTGGGCGCGGTGGTGCGGAGCATGTCCACCCCGGAGGGGGCACACCCGCGGGCCAAGTACCACCTGCACACCGGCTACCGCGAGGGCCAGGGCGGGCTGCACTACCCGAGCCTCGGGGCGACGGCCTCCGCCGAGGTCGGCAAGGCGTCGGCCAGCGTGCCCAACTTCGTGTCCATCGGCGGCCGCAGCTACGGCAGCGGGTACCTCGGGCCGAAGCACCAGCCGCTCATCGTCACCGACCCGACCCGCGGCGTCGAAGACCTGAAGGCGGCGGTCAGCGACGGCCAGTTCACCGCCCGGCTGGACCTGCTCGGCCAGATGGAGAAGGCGTTCCACCACGACTACCAGGCCGACGTGACGACCGACCACAGCACCGCCTACCAGCGGGCCGTCGGCCTCATGCGGAGCAAGGAGGCGAAGGCGTTCGACCTGAGTCTGGAGCCGGCGGCGGCGAAGGCCCGGTACGGCAGCGGCAAGTTCGCCGACGGGGTGCTGATGGCCCGCCGGCTGGTGGAGGTGGGGGTGCCGTTCGTCGAGGTCGTCCTCGGCGGCTGGGACACCCACCTGGACAACTTCACCAAGGTGAAGGCCCTGTCCGGCCAGGTGGACGCGGCCGTGAGTGCGCTGCTGGACGACCTCAAGCAGCGGGGGCTGCTGAAGTCCACGCTGGTGGTGTGGATGGGCGAGTTCGGGCGGACGCCGGGCATCAACACCCGCGGGGCCAAGCCCGGCCGGGACCACTACCCGAAGGCGTGGAGCCTGGCCCTGTGGGGCGGCGGGCTGAAGGGCGGCACGGTCGTCGGCAAGACGGACAAGGAGGGCGGCACCGTCGAGGGGGACAAGGTCGGCGTGAGCGACTTCCTCGGCACGGTGTGCGACCTCATCGGGGTGGACCACACCAAGAAGATCGACACGCCGGTGGGCCGGCCGATCCAGATCGTGGACAAGGCCAAGCCGTTCACGGCGCTGGTGGTGTGACGCCCCCCGCTCGCCACGACATCCCCACCGCCCGCCCCACCTTTCGGTTTCCCCTTGCCGCCGCGTCGGCTATACTTGGCCGGTAGGGGCCGCCGCCCGCTCGTCATCCCCGGCCAGTGAGTTTGCGCGTGAAGGCCATCCTGAGTGACATCCACAGCAACTTGGAAGCCCTCCAGGCGGTGCTGGCGGACATCGACAAGCAGGGCGTGAAGGACATCTACTGCCTGGGCGACGTGGTCGGGTACGGCCCCAACCCCCGCGAGTGCATCGACCTCGTCACCCAGATGAAGATCGTGCTCATGGGCAACCACGACCAGGGGGCCATGTTCGACCCGGACGGGTTCAACGCCTCGGCCGAGCGGGCCATCTTCTGGACCCGGGCGCAGCTCGAAAGTGGCAGCGACCCCAAGCCGCTGCGGGAGAAGCGCTGGGAGTTCCTGGCCGAGCGGCCCCGCACCCACCGGGAGGACGGCCACCTGTTCGTCCACGGGTCGGCCCGCAACCCGCTCAACGAGTACGTCTTCCCCGAAGACATCTACAACCAGCGGAAGATGGAGCGGATCTTCGCGCTGGTCGAAAAGTACTGCTTCCAGGGGCACACCCATGTGCCGGGGGTGTTCACCGAGAACCTCCAGTTCCTCAGCCCGGAAGACCTGGGCGGCAGTCACAAGCTGGACGGCAAGAAGACGCTGTGCAACGTCGGCAGTGTCGGCCAGCCGCGGGACGGCAACTCCAAGGCGTGCTACGTCACTCTGGGCGACGACACCATCACGTACCGCCGGGTCGAGTACGACGTGGACAAGACGGTGCGGAAGATTTACGACATCCCGGACCTGGAAAATTTCCTCGGCGACCGCCTCCGCGAGGGGCGTTAGCCGCCCGGCCGCACGCACCGGAACCCCAGGTGCGACGACCCGGTGTCGGCGGCCGTCCCCTGGCGGGCGGCCGGCCGGTAGCTCTCGCAGTAGCTGGCGTGACACAGGAAGCTGCCGCCCCGGCTCACCCGCTTCGGCACCCCCGGCTCGCCCGGGTCGTAACTCCCCCCCGGCCCCGTCGGGTTGACGGTCAGCTTGCCGCGGCCGGCGTAGGCGTCCGGCCGGTACCAGTCGCCGCACCACTCCCAGACGTTGCCGGCCAGGTCGTGCAGGCCGTACCCGTTGGCCGGGAACCGACCCACCGGGGCGGTGCCGGCGAACCCGTCGGTCAGCAGGTTGCGGTGTGGGAAGTCGCCCTGCCAGACGTTGGCCCTGTGGCCGTCGGCGTCGGTCGGCGGGTCGTCGCCCCACTCGAACCGCTTGCCGGCCAGCCCGCCGCGGGCGGCGAACTCCCACTCGGCCTCGGTCGGCAGCCGGCCGCCGGCCCACGTGGCGAACGCCGCCGCGTCGTCCCACGACACCTGCACCACCGGGTGGTCGTCCCGGCCGGTCAGGTCGCTGCCCGGCCCGTCGGGGTGCTGCCAGTCGGCCCCGGCGGTCCACTTCCACCACCGGCCAACGTCGGTCCGCGGCACCGGCCCAGGCGGCGGCACGAACACTAGCGACCCGGGCGCCAGCTTGTCCGGCGATGGCTTCGGGGTGCCGGCCGGCAACTGCCCCTTCAGCAACTCCCAATCGACCGGCTTCTCAGCCGTGGTGACGAACCCGGTGGCGGCCACGAATTCGCGGAACCGGGCGTTCGTCACCTCGTGGCGGTCGATCCAGAAGCCGTCCACCCGGACGCGGTGGGCCGGCCCCTCGTTGCGGCGCTCGCACGCGGCGTCGCTGCCCATGACGAACTCGCCGCCGGGCACCCAGGCCATTCCCGGTGGCGGGGCCGACCGGCCGCAGCCGGCGAGCAGCACCAACAGCCAGGCAACGCGGCGGACGAGCATGACCTCGATTGTACCGGTCGCGGTCGAACCACAGGTGGGCGGCGAGTCGTGTCGATGCGATGAGTCGGGCTGTTCGGAACCCGTGCAAATGCTTAAGCTGACGCTCGTATCTTGAGGGCAAACTGTGCCGAGCGAGAAAGTTTGGACCGGAGATGATGCACCACCGGCCAAGCATGTGTGTGAAGGATGTCAGAAGCGGGTGACGGTTCGGCCGGACCAGTTTGGCCGCCGACTTCGGTGCCCCCACTGCCAGACCGCCTTCGTGGTCGCGCCGACCCAAGCCTCTGCGGCCAAACCCCGCCCGGAAAAGCCGGGCATGGATGCGGACCCGGCCGCAGTCGAGGCCGGCGAGTTAGCCCGACCGGCGGCACCCCGATCAACTCGGCCGGCGGCGACCGGCGAGTTCGCAACCGCTCGGTTCGGCCAACCGGCGACGGTCGTGTACGAGGCCGCTATCTACGCTGTTCGACACGCCGGCGGGGAGGTGCTGTCACTCGACCGGACCAACCTGAATGTGCGGTTCGCAGTCGGTGGGGGTGCGCTCCACGGCGAACACGTCGTATACGTGTTCCCCGGACCGACGGGTGGGAGCGAGTTGGACATCCGCCCGGTGGTGTCTGCCGGCGGGTTTGCCGACCGACTGCTGTACGGCCGCATCGGGGCTGAAATTCTGAGCTACCTCGATGCCCGCGACGCCCACGAGCGCGCGACCCGACCACCAGCTGTGTTGCCGCCGGCCGTCGAGCCTCCGGTTAGCCGTCGCCGCCGGAGGCGTGAAACGCCGGTAGACGCTTTTGCCATCTGCGGGTTCATCGCCTCGCTAGTCGGACTAGTACTATTCTGCTTCCCCCTCGGGGCAATTCCGGCCGCGTTGGTCGGGTCCGGTCTGAGCGTCTTCTCGTTGACCCAGCCACGCGGCCAGCGCGGGTTAGCGATCGCGGGCCTAGCAATCGGAGTTGTAGCCGCGCTCTTGGCCGGCATCATCTTTCTGATCGCCGTCGAAGCCGAAATGGCTCGCCGTAACGCTTCGGGCCGATGACCACAATGTGCTCGTCGGCAAGTCGGTGGGCATCAGTGTGTCCCCGGGCAGTCCGAATCAACCCAGCCCGGCAGCAATGTCCGCCAGTACCGCCACGTCGCTCGTCGGCCGGGTCGGGCTGCGGGGGTGGGTGGCGGCGGCCCCGATGCGGCCCCGCAGGTGCAGGAACTGGGCGGCCGAGTGCTTGTACGCCGGCACCGGATTCCGGAAGGCGAAGCAGCCGAGGTACTGGAGCCGGTCGTTCAGTTGGTAGAACCCCGGGTCGCCGGCCGCCCACAGCCGGTCCCGCTCGGCGAACGCCTCCGGGGCGAAGGTGCTCAGGCCGAGCAGGTAGTCGCTGCCGTACATCACCAGGTCGATGGCCAGGTCGTTCCCCGTGAACACCTTGAAATCCGGCCGCACCGCGTCCCGCACCCGCAGCCGGTCCCACTCCTGTACCCGGTCGAGTGACGAGTGCTTGGCCCCGAGCAGCCGCCGCACGCCGAGCAGGTCGCGGAACGTGTCCAGCGGGTAGATGCGGCCGAACGGGGCGAACATGGTGCCTAGCTCGAAGCCGATGGCCGTGTCACACGCCGAAGTGATCCGCTCGTAAGCGGTCGGGATGGCGGCGTCCGGTAGCCTCGTTAAACCGAACGACTGGCACACCACCGGCGTGCCGCCGCGTTCGATGATCGGGGCCATCGCCCGGTGGTAGGCGGCCGGGTCGAAGGCGGCGCCGGGGGCGTCCACCACCACCGCCCCGGCCACGAACGGCCGGCCGCCGAGGGTGCCGAGGGTGCGGTCGAGCACCGCCAGCCGCTCGGCCGGGGTGAGCAGCGGGCCGTACCCGGTGTCCATGTTGACGGCCGGCGTCAGGCCGCACCGGGCGGTGCTTTCGACCAAGTTGGCGAACCCCGGCCAGTCGATTTCGCCGCCGGCGGTGTATGGCAGCAGCACGGCCGAGATGCCGGTGATCGCCCGCCGCGGCCGGAGCAGGGTCAGCGGGTCGAAGGGCAGCGGCATGATGGCTCCCGGGGAATTATCACGGCCGGTGTTGGATTCCGGACGATAGGATGGTACAGGATGGAAGTAGGAGGGATTTGCGTGCGGGTGCTGCTGGCAATGCTGGTCGGGCTGGCACAGGTGGCGGGGCCGTGGCTCTGCTGCTGCGTGACCGCCCGTGCCGCATCACCAGCCGCTGTGCAGCCGGTCGAAGCCTGCCCGCACTGCCGGTGCAAGTCTGAGCCGCCGGCCAACCCCGCCCCGCAGTTGCCCGACCCGTGCCCGTGTGGCGGCAAGGCGATGGAGCCGGCCCCGCCGGCGAAGCCGGAGGCGGCGACGGCCGCCCTGCCGGACCTGCTGCCGGCCGTCGCCCCGCCCGCCGGGCCGGTGGCGGCGCTCGCCCTTCCCCCCGTCGGCGTCAGTGAGTTATCCTTCCTGCCGCCCGGCACCCGACAGTTCGTGCATCACGTCCTCCACTGCTAGCGGTCCGCCGGTCCGTTCACCCGAACCAACCTGTGTCGGCCGGCGTGTGCCCGGCCGTTCTGACCGCATCCATCCATTTCGGAGACGTGACATGATTGCCAAGGTGTTTGTCGGGCTGGTGGCCGCCGCCGGCCTGGCCGTGGGCGGCGTGAGCTTCGGGGCGAAGACGACCGGGGCCAGCGGGAGCTGCTGCTACCCCGGGGCCGCCTGCTGCGAGGCCGGGCTGCCGTGCTGCGAGAGCAAGAGCTGCTGCGACGCCGGCACCGGCTGCTGCGGCCTGGGCGACTGCTGCTACCCCGGGGCCGAGTGCTGCGAGACCGGCGTGTGCTGCGGCACCGCCGCCTGCTGCGGAGACGCTGGCTGCTGCGACAAGGGGGCCGGGGCCGCCAAGTCGGCCAAGAAGGCGTGCTGCTCCTCGGCTGGTGGGTGTGCCGCGAAGTAGCTAACGACCGGCGGGCGGCCCTTGCGGGCCGCCCGTCCGACGGGCTACACTAAATTCGGGTTGATCTCTGCACTTTTTCCACGGAGCAGGTCATGGCGTTCAAAGTGTTGCTCGGGCTGCTGGCCGCGGTGGCCGTCACCGGGTCGGCGGTGTTCTACAGCAACTCGTCCGACGATTGCCCGCTGGCGGGCGGTTGCCCGTCGAAGGCGGCGCTGTCGGCGTCGGCCGAAGACGACGGCGAGTGTCCCGCCTGCTCCGCGTGTACCGCGGGCAAGAGCCGGGCCAAGATGGCGTGCTGCGCCGAGGGCGAGGAGCTGACCGCCGGCGCGGACGCGATGGCCGCCGTCACCGGCGGTGCCTGCCTGGGGCGGTAGGCACCCGGTTCGTAGCCCGACAGTTCCGCCCGTGGGGCCGTCCCGGCGTCGGCTAGCGCCCCGGACACGATCCCTTCCAGCACCGCCAGGTAGTCGAGGAACCGCCGCCGGCCGGCGGCCGTCAGCCGCACCGTCGTCCGCGGCCGGTTCTTCTCCGTCCCTTTGGTCACGTCCACCAGCCCGGCCTCTTGCAGCGTGGTCAGGTGCCGGCTCAGGTTGCCGTCGGTCAGCGCGCACAGGTCGCGGAGCTGGTTGAACGCCAGCCCGTCGCGGTGGGCCAACAGGGACGCCAGCAGCCCCAGCCGGGCCTTCTCGTGCAGCACCCGGTCGAGGCCGTCGAAGGCGAACCGGCCGGGGTCAGTCGGGTTCGACATGGGTCCGCTCCAACTGCCAGTACAGGATGGCCGCCGTCGCCAGTTGGCCGGCGCCGAACGGCAGTCCCATGCCCCACGGCCCGAGGCCGCCGCCCGGCCGGGCCACGTTCACCGTGCCGCACACCAGGTAGAAGACGCCCACCCACAGCACCGCCGGCGGCAGCAGCCGCCACGACGCGAACACGCCCAGGCTGAACAGCACCTGCCACACCCCGGGCAGCAGCCGGCCGGCGTCCGGGGAGTGGCTGGCGACGGCGACGGTCAGCAGCAGGCCGGCCGCCAGGCACGGGGCGAACTGGCCGACGGCCAGCCGGGTGAGGTCGCGGCCGACGGGATCGACGGCACTCCGCAGCCGCTGCCAGACGCCCCAACCGGCGACGCCAACTCCCAGCGTCGCCGTGCCCAGCCACAGGCCCAGATAGCCCGGCAGGTCGGCCGCCGGGTCCGGGGCGACGTGCGGCTGGAGCAGGGCCGCCACGCCGGCCAGGCCGCCGGTCAGCCCGACCGGCAGCGCCCGGTAGCCGCGGAACCGCTCGGCGGCGGCGGCCGTCGCCCGCAGGGCGGCGATCTGCGACAGGGCGTCCCGCAGTTCCATACCGATTTCACCGCAGAGGGCGTGAGAGGGCCGCAGAGGATACCAGTACAGAGTTGAACCCGAAACCGGCTTCGGATCAACTCGGACTTTAGTATCCTCTGCGGCCCTCTCGCGCCCTCTGCGGTGAACTCTTACTTCAGCGTTTCGGCGAACAGCTTGGTCATGCTCGCCCAGCTCTCGGCGTCGGCCTTCGCGTCGTACTTCATGCCGGGGTTGCCGACCTTGTCCGCCTCCATCGCCGTGAAGCTGTGGACCACCCCGGGGTAGCTGTTGAACTCGTACTTCGCCCCGGCCGTGTCCAACGCCTGGCGGAAGGCGTCGATCGACTTGTCCGACACGAACGTGTCGGCCCCGCCGTGGCACACCACCACCGCCCCCTTGATCGCTTTGGCCTCGGCCGGGGTCGGGGCCGGCAGGGCGGCGTGGAACGTACACACCGCCTTCAGGTCGGCCCCGCTGTAGGCCAGTTGCAGGGCGGTGCTGCCGCCGAAGCAGAAGCCGATGGCCGCGAGCTTGGTGCCGTCGCACTTGGGGTGGTCCCCCAGCGTCTTGAGGGCGGCCGCCGCCCGGCCCCGCCACACCTCCTTGTTGGCCCGCACGGCGGTAGCCATCTTGCCGGCGTCCTCCGGGTGGGTGACGGTCTTGCCGGCCCCGTACATGTCGCAGGCGAAGGCCACGTAGCCCATGCCGGCCAGCTTCTTGGCCCGCTCCTTGGCGTGGTCGTTCAGCCCCCACCACTCGTGTACCACCAGCACCCCCGGCCGCTTGCCGGGCTGGGCGTCGTCGTAGGCCACCAGGCCGACGAACTCGACGCCGTCGAACGTGTACTTGACTTCCTCCGTCTTGACGGCGGCGGCCGCCGGGGCGGCCAGGAACAGGGCGAGCGACAGGGCGGGAACGGTGCGGACCATCGTCGGCCTCCGGGGGGGGGTGGGTGCTGGCATGATAGGCGGCCGCATATCATGCCGGCATGTCCGCCGCCCCGTACCGGCTGCCAGCGCCCCGCGCCCGGCTGTTCTTCGACCCGGACCGGGCCGACTCGGCCCGCACCGCCGCCGCCCTGGCGAAGTACGACCGCCCCGACCCGGCGGTCATCCTGGTGGTCGGCGGCGACGGCACCATGCTGCGGGCCATCCGCCAGCACTGGGCCGACGGGCTGCCGTTCTACGGGCTGAACACCGGCCACGTCGGCTTCCTGCTCAACGACCCGGACGGCCACGACTTCTGGACGGCCGACCTCCGCCGGTACCGGCTCCCGCTGCTGAGCGTCGAGGCGGTCGGGGCCGACGGCACCCGCCGGCAGGAGGTCGGGTTCAACGACTGCTGGGTGGAGCGGGACGGCGGCCAGACGTCGTGGATCGAGGTGGCGGTGGACGGCACGGTGCGGCTGAGCCGGCTGGTGGCCGACGGCCTGCTCATCGCCACGGCGGCCGGCAGCACCGGGTACGCCCGGGCGATGGGGGCCATGCCGCTGCCGTTCGACGCCCCGTACCTGACGCTCGTCGGGTCGAACGTGTTCACCCCCCGCAACTGGCGGCCGGCCGCCCTGTCCACCGACAGCGCCCTCACCCTGCGGAACCTGGACCCGGGCAAGCGGCCGTGGCGGGGGTTCGTGGACGGGGTGTCGCTCGGCACCGTCACCGAGCTGACGGTACGGGTCAGCCCGGACGCCCGGGCCGAGCTGCTGTTCACCGGCGAGCACGACCCGGTGGCCAAGCTGGCCGGGTTGCAGTTCCCGCAACTGGACGGCTGACCGCTTTCCGGCCGGCGATCAACCAGTTCGTCGACACCGTGCCGTTCCCGCTCGATGCCTCGCCGCTCGGCCGGCAGATCAAGGCCGACTTCCTGGAGCTGATGGTCAAGCTGCTGGGCGATTTACGAGGCGAGGCCGACGCCGGCGACACCGACGACTCAGACGGCCGACCGCGGGCGGCGGCGGTGGCCGAGGCGGCCGGCCACTTCGCCCGGGAGATCGGGCTGGCCGACCGGGTCCACCGCACCGGCCGCCCCGACCTGGCCGTGACCAACCCGGCGGTGGCCCACGGTCTGCTGGCCAAGCTGGCGACCGAGCGGGGCGACCACGCCGAAGCCGCCACGCAACTCGCCGTCGCCGTCGCCCGCTGCCGGCGGGTGGCCGACCAGCCGGCCACCCGTGTGGTACGCCAGCAGGTCGGCGGGACGCAGGGCGACCACCGGCTCGGGGTGGCGGCCGACCCGGCGGCGGCCCGCCACTTCGCCGAGTCCCTGCTCCGCAGGGCCGGGTCGGCGGGCCGGCGGACGCGGGCCAGCAGGGTCTCGCTGGTGCTGGGCAGGTCGTCCACGCCGGCCCGGGTTGCGGGTGGGAACGAGTCGGGTGGCCCGAGCGGACACGATCGGCCGGCGTGGCACCAGTACCCGCCGGCCGGCTGTCAGGGTCGGACCGCCGGGTCGTTCTTGCCTGCGGCCCGTTCGCCCCCGAGGTCCGCCCATGACCCGCTCCCGCCTGCTCGCCCGCCGGCTGGAAGACCGACTGACGCCGACCGGGTTCACGGCCTCGACCGGCGGGCGACCGGGGTGCGTCTGGATCAGACCCGTCACGCGGATGGCGGTTGATTTGCGGTCACGCCACGGGGCGGGGCAAGGGCCGCGGCGCCGACACTCAGTTCGGCCCGGTCACCCCGCCGTCGTGGGTGATCTTGCACCCCGGCAGCGCCTTCGCCAGTTCCTCGGCGCCCTTCGCCGTCACCTTCGTGTCGTGCAGGTCCAGTCTGGTCAACTGGTCCAGCCCGGCGAGGTGGGCCAGCCCGGCGTCCGTCACCTGCGTGCCGTACAGCAGTAGGCTCTCCAGCCGGTTCAGACCTTTCACGTGGACGAGGCCCGTGTCGCCCACGTTGCGGACGTTGCACAAGAAGAGGTGGGTCAGGTTGGGGCAGCCCTTCAGGTGGGCCAACCCCGCGTCGCCCACCCGCTCGTTGTCGTGCAGGTTCAGCCACGTCAGGCTGGTGCAGTCCGGCAGGGTCGCTAGCCCGGCGTCGGTTATGTCCTTGCAGCCGAGTTCGAGCCGGGTCAGGTGTTTGCAGCCTTTCAGGTTGACCAGTCCGGCGTCGGTCAGCCGCGGGTTCTGGTTCAACAAGACCACGGTCAATCGGATCGGCCCCGGGGGGAGATCGGCAGCAACCTTGATGTCCTCACCCCACCCACGGACCCTCACCGCCCCGCCGATGTGCAGCACGTAGTCGGCCGCTCGGCGGTCGGGATCGGCGGCCGGCGCGGCGGGAGTCGGCGGCGGCGGGGGCACCGGGTCGGGCGGCAGCGAGGCGGGGCCTGGCGGCAGAGACACGGGGCCGACCGGGTCGGGGCCGGTCGCTGCCACCGGCCGGCGGAACAGGTGGGTGAACCCGGCGACCTCCGCGGACAGCAACGCCGACACGGCAAGAAGCAGGACCGCCGCCGCCCACGGCCACCGCCCGAGTTTCGCCCCGGGGCCGGCCGGGGCGGGCTTGGGACGGTCGAGCGTTTTCACCCGGCCGCTCGCCTTCAGCTGCGCCTCGCAGTCGGCCAGCACGTCGGCCACCTCGCGGGCGGTCTGGAACCGCTCGGCCGGGTTCTTGGCGTGGAGCGTGGTGATGATGTCGCAGAGCCACGGCGGCGTCTCGGGGATGATCTCGCGGATCGGCCGCGGACGATCCTCGGCCACCCGCTTCAGCACCGCCAGTGTGCCGGTCGCCCGGAACGGCGGCCGGCCGGCGGTCATCTGGTACAGCACGCTGCCGAGGCTGAACAGGTCGGCCCGCTCGTCGAGCGTCTCCCCCTTCGCCTGCTCCGGGGCCATGTACATCGGCGTGCCGGCGATGACCCCGCTGTGCGTCAGGCTGGCGTCGTCGGCCGCGCGGGCCAGACCGAAGTCGGTGATCTTGACCTTCTGCGTGCCGCCTTCGAGCAGGATGTTCCCCGGCTTGATGTCGCGGTGGATGAGGCCCGTGACGTGAGCGGCGGCGAGGCCCTCGGCGATCTGCCGGCCGACCCGCAGCACGGCGGGCACGTCGAGCGGGCCGCTCCGGTCGAGCCGCTGCTGGAGCGTCTCGCCGGGGATGAATTCCATCACGATGAACGGCAGCGGCCCCTCCCAGACCTCGTACACCTGTACCACGTTCTCGTGCCGGACGGCGGCCGACGACCGCGCCTCCCGGAGGAACCGCTTCCGGGCCGGCGACGTGGCGGCCAGGTGGGGCGACAGCAGCTTCACGGCGACGACCCGCTGGAGGACGTCGTCGAACGCGCGGAAGACGATCCCGAACCCGCCCCGGCCGAGAACCTGAAGCACCTCGTAGTGCCCGATCCGGCCGAGCGAGCCGGGGCGGGTCGCGGGGGCCAGGAACCCGAGCGGCACGTCGTCGGCGGGGTCGAACGGCCCGTCGCCCTCGACGGCGGCGGGGCGGCCCGTCGGGACGGTCGGCCTGGGCAGTTCGACCGCCGGCCGGTCGAGCAGGCTGTCCGGCTGGCCGTGGGCGCGGAGCAGCGCCTCGACCCGCGCCCGCACCGCGGGTTCGCCGTCGCAGGCGTCGGCGAGGAAGCGGTCCCGCTCCGCCGGGTCGGGGATGTCGGCCGCCACCAGGAAGAGTTCCTGGATCCGCTGCGGGTCGGTGGGCATGGGGGTCGCCGGTGCGATCGGGCCTCTCCCGACAAGCCAATCGTAGTGAACGGCGTGTCTGGTCCGCTCATGAACCCCGCCGCACCGCGGCTGCCCGCGGGTCGATCCGACCCCGCGCGGCGGGTCAGACGAGTTGGGCCAGATCCCTCGCGGCCCACGTCGGGCGGCCCTCCACGGCGTAGAGGACGGCCGTCATTTTGTGAGCCATCCCCGGCTTGCCGAGGGCCAGGAACCGTTCCGTCTTTCCGAGATGCACGCCGAAGTTCCCCACCGGGTCCGTGGCGAGGATCATGTTGAACCCGGGCACCTTGCCAGCGGACTTCATGCTCTTCCGCCCCGACACCAAGTTGCCCGCCATCCCGGGGGCGTTGAAGGTGACGAACGGCACGCCCCACAGCCAGCCGATGTATTGAGCCAGCCCTCCACCGAGGGAGTGGCCGACCATGGAGAACCGAGCTCCGAGCATTTCGGCCAGTTGCTTGTACGGCCGGGTGAAGTTTTCCGCGTTCGGCACCTGGCTCGGCAGCCGATTGAGCATGATTTGCACGTCGTTCACATGCCAGTCGTCGTAGCCGGTCCCCTGCTTCGAACTGGCACCTCCGAACAGACTCCCCGCCCCACCCTTGCTCCCCTTGTACGCCATGACGACATCGTCCGCCGACGCGAAGATGGCACCCTGGAATCCGGCCCCGGCCGTCTGGTCGTTGGCGTATGCGATCCCTCCTTGGTAGTCGATGATGTTGTACGCCCCGTGAGTCGGGCAATTCGCCCACTTCTGCCGCACCTCGTCCTTGTCATTTCCGTAGACCGCGCTCGCCATGTGCGCGTACTCTCGTAATGTCGGCATGACTACTCCCTCACGCCCTCGCGCCGCGCCCGTGGCCGGCCCGGCCTGCGGCGTCTGCGACAAGGAATGGTGTCTGTGGCTCGGAACACGCCCTGGAGGCCGGACCCGCGACGGCTCGTGACCGGGTTCCGTCCCCCCCACCCACTAATGCGACGTGCCGCCCTGGGGCTGTCGAAAAGCAGCGGGATTATTCCGCCATCGCGTCCCGCAGCCAGGCGCGGGCGTAGGTCCACGTCTGGCGGGCGTCGTACACCGTGATGTCGAGGACCGCGGCCACGACCTCGTGGCTGGCACCGGCGAAGTGGTGCAGTTCCACCACGCGGGCGGCGGCGTCGTCCTCGGCGGCCAGTCGGATGAGGGCGTCGTCCAGCGCCAGCAGGCGGTCGTCCGGGTCGTGCGTGGGGACGTCGGCGAGATCAACCCGCGCGCGGTCGCCGCCGTGTTTCGCCCGCTTCTTGCGGCGGGCGGCGTCCACCAGGATGCGGCGCATGGCCTCGGCGGCGGCGGCGAAGAAGTGCCCGCGGTCGTCCCACCGGTCGGCGTCGGCCGGGCCGACCAGCCGCAGGTACGCCTCGTGGACGAGGGCGGTCGGCTGGAGGGTGTCGCCGGGCTGCTCCGCGGCCAGCCGCGCGGCCGCCAACTTGCGCAACTCGTCGTACACGAGCGGCAGCAGGTCGGCGGCGGCCTTGCGGTCGCCGGCCGCGGCGGCGTCGAGGAAGCGGGTCACGTCGGACATGCGACTGAGTTTATCGGACGGGACCGCAGGATCGTCTGAAAAATGGCAGCGCGGATGCTCACCGACTGCCGGTCGGGGGCCAGATTCGGAGCGACGGTGACCGCAACATCGTCAAATCGCCGGACGGATACGGTGCGGAAGCAGGGTACGGCGGACGTGTCCGACTTCGTCGTGAGTGGGTCCGTCGAGGCGTGCCGGGCGGCCGGGGCCACGACTGGCGGGCGGCGGGCCAACGTCGGCGTGGCCCACTGGTGGTAGCCGCCGGCGGCGTGGTGAACGTCGGCTACACCCTGCCGGCCGACAGCTCGCCGGCGGCACCGGCGGCACCCAGGCCGACCGCCGCACCCGCGGGACGATCGACCTCGGCACCGGCGGGCTGCAGCTCCTCAGCGGGGCGGTGGTGCGGAATAACGGGTTCGTCCCGTCCACGGCCGCCGGGCCGCCTCTGCTCGTCCTCGACCTCGGCAGCCTGTTCCTGTGCGGCTCCCACCCCCCTTAGCACGGAGCGAACGGATGAGCCTCTGGCGAGTGGTATTCGTCGCGGCGGTGGGCTGGCGTGCCGGCCGTCTCCCAGCCGACCAACCCCAATTCGACCTGGGCGGGCTGGTGGGGGTGACCGGCGGGGCCGGCCCGGCCTCGGGCGCGGACGGGGCGTTCACCCGCGGCCCGTCGGCCGGCGGGGCGGCCGGCACCGCCGTCGGCCGGACCCAGCCCCGAACGCCGCGGCGGTGCAGGTGCAGGTGGCCGCGTACAACGCCCGGCTGAACGCCGTGCTAAATTCGACAACGACCTGGACACCTTCCTGAAGCCGGACGGCACGCCGGTGACGGCGGCCGACGGGACGTTCTGCTTCGCCTTCTCGGGCTACAGCAACGGGTTCCGGTCGGTCGACCGGACCGACACGCTGGCCCTGAGCCGGCCGGCCTCCTGCTGTCGTTGGCCGCGGTCGTCGTGGCGCGAACGGCCACCACGCGGGTGTCGGTCAACCTGCGAGCTTCGGCTGTCGAGCGAAAGCCTTTCCCGGCCACCATCTGACGGACGGCTTGCCGAACTTTCACCTGACCGCTCGGCCGGAGGCCGAGGGCACAGGCAAAGAACCAGATGACGTATTCGAACCGCGGGCCATCATCAGCGGCAAGCTTGTGAACGGCCATTAGGGCAAGCTGATTCTGCCCATGCCGCCCTTGCCGTGGGGCGTGACGCGGGTGTTTTGCCCGCCGGTCAGCAGGTGCCATAACGGTAAGCGGGCAGCGGATTGTCGGTGCGGAAGTCACACCCGGGCCGGGAAGAGTGGTCGGCAGGCCGGACGGGTCCGGGCTGACGGTCGGCCCCTCGCCGCGAAGTGTCATGACATGGACCCGACGCCCCGACCGTGGGCCGGCGTGGAACCAGCCCCACCGAAATGCCGGGCAGTCGGACGCGAGGGCGACCACCGCCGTGAGGTCGAGCGCGTTGGCCCGGTGGGAAAAGTCGACGCCACAGGCCCCGTGCCCGCGGGTTTTGTTTCGCACGCTAACGAGAAGGGTAATGACATCGCAGGCAGATTTGGGTTTGCCCGGGTCGCCCACATCCCCGCCGGCCGGTTCCAACACCTGAGCCAACCCGGCGTGCGCTGCCCGAAACGGCTCGTCGTCGGGCTTGGTCCGCTTTCGGGTCACCCATCCGACGAGTGGCCGGAACTCGGCCGGCAGCGACTGGCCGGGGGGGTGCGTTGCCGCCAGACCCCGCGCGCACGATACCGACGATTTTGACCACCATCTCAGCTAGGTACGAGATGTGGAGGAACGTGTCACCCGACTCGTCCGACCCGACCCGATTCAGACGGCCGACGACACGGGCGAGGTGGGTCGGCAAGCCGTCGGTGGGCATGTGCATACATGGATCGGCGGGTGAGAGTCCTGTCTGGCAACTGCGTCTGACTGGCCAAGGCGGGACTTGAACCCGCACGCCTTGCGGCGCTCGATTTTGAGTCGAGTGCGTCTGCCATTCCGCCACTTGGCCGCTACTTCTGTTCCACCGACACGTCCGCCGGGCACCCTAGTTCGCCACACGATGCCGTGTCTAAGTACATTAGCCGCTTTCGCCGCCCTCGCCAGCCCGTCCGGTGCCGGTGGGCACCGGAATCCGGCCAGAAACGCCCTGCCGGCAGGTCCGCCCAATCTCGCCGGTCCGGTTCGGCCACAAGTGGCCGACCCGGACTCGGTTGCTGGCCGCCGGTGGTGGTGCTGAGCCGGTTGCCGGCGCCGGCCCCGTGGCGGGCGGTGCCGTGGGACGCCCGCACCGTCGGCCTGTGGGCGGCCGAACTGGACGAGGCGGCCGCCGTCGTCAACCTGGCCGGCCGCAGCGTCAACTGCCGGTAGGCGGCCGCCAACCGCCGGGCGTTTCTCGACACCCGGGTGGACTCGACCCGGGCCGTGGGCTGGACGGTTGCCGCGGCCGAGTCGCCGCCGCGGGTGTGTTCGACGTGCTGCTCGGGGTGGTGCGGCGCGGCCTTGGCGGCGCGGCGGGCGACGGCCGGCAGTGGGTAAGCTAGGTCCACGACGCCGACTTCGTGCGGGCCGTCGAGTTCCTGATCCGACGCGACGACCTGTGCGGACCGGTGAACGTGCGCAGCCCGAACGCACTGCCGAACGCCGACTTCATGCGCGGGCTGCGACAAGCTTGGGGCACGCGGGTCGGGTTGCCGGCGACGCGGTGGGTGCTGGAGGTCGGGACGTGACTGCTGCGGACCGAGACGGAACTGGTGCTGAAGAGCCGGCGGGTGGTGCCCGGCCGGCTGCTGGCGGCGGGGTTCGGGTTTGCGTTCCCCGACTGGTCGGCGGCCGTTGCCGACCTGTGCGTGCGGTGGCGGGTGGGGCACCGCTAGGCCGGTCGGGCGATATACTGTGGGTGGAGGTCGGACCATGCCCACGGTCCTACGCATCGGCCGCTTCCGGTTCTTCTTTTACAGCAACGAGAACGCCGAGCCGGCACACGCACACGTTCAAGCCGGCGGAGACGAGGCGAAGTTCTGGCTCGACCCGGTTTCGTTGGCTACCAACCATGGGTTTCGCCAGCGGGACGTGAACGAGATCGAGCGGTTGGTGATGGACAATCGGGACGCACTCATCGAGGCGTGGAATGGCTTCTTCGGTCAGCCCCCGGCTGGCACCAATGGGTAACCGTACCCACCGGCCGACGACCGCTCTGGCGGTCGCCGTGTCGTTCACCGACGACCAGATGTCGGTGACACTCACCGACGGACGAGTGATCGGGGTGCCGCTCTGCTGGTTCCCCACCCTGCTCGATGCTACGCCGGAACAGCGAGCGGACGTGCGAATCGGCGGCGGGGGCGTCGGCCTACACTGGCCGGAGCTCGACGAGGACGTGTCGGTGACTGGACTGCTGGCTGGTAGTGAGGTGCCGGCACGGGATCGGCGGCTGACACTCGCCGACTACGAGTCACCAATGACATACCGGGTGCCGGCGAGCCGCCAGTTTGTCGGGCCGGCGGATGGCGACAACTTATTCATCGAGGTTTCGTCCGGCCCATCCGGGGTTAGCCTCCGTCGGACGCGATTCGTTGATATGCCGATCAAGATGCACCCGGATACGGGCGAGCGGATGCGGTGGGTGTCGGCGGTGAGCAGCATCGAGCCAGTGCCAGACGATCAAAGTTGGGTTGAGGTGACTCTTCAGCGAATGCTTGTTCCGGCCGATGACGAGCCGACGTTTGAAGACGCCGGTGCGAGTACTGAGTCGTTCATGATCGACACGCCGGAGGCTGCACGTCGGGCCATACCTCTTACTGCCGGCTTACGCGACCCCGCGCAGCGGGCAAGCATCGAGATGGTGATCCGTCACTTCGTCCCCGACGCGGTGTTCCCCCCGGCCCCCGACCTTCCCCCGCCGGCCGCCGCCGGGTAGCATCGCCCCATCATGGGCGACTTCTCCCAGGACGACCTCCTCGACGCCATCGACCGGGCCGTCCGCCACCTGCTCGAACAGGAGCGGGTGACCGCCCCGCCGGTGGACGCCGTCACCCTCGTGCAAGACGCCTTCGGGCTGACCGTGGTCGAGGAGGAACCCGACGACGACCCGGAGCAAGGCCGGTTCGGCCCCCGGCCGCCCCGCCGCCGCTCCCGGGAGGTGCTGCTACGGCCCGACCAGTCCGTCGCTTCCAAGCACGCCCTGTGTGCCCGCGCTTGCGCCAAGCAGATGGTGCCCGGCATCCTTGAGCGGCTGGGCGTCACACCGGGCACCGAGAACCGCTCGGCCGCCACCCAGCTCGCCGCCGTCATCGCCCCCCGGCTGCTCATGCCGTCGCACTGGTGGGAGCGGGACGCCCGCCGGGCCGGGTTCGACCTGCTGGAGCTGAAGGCCAGGTACACCACCGTCGGCGTCGAACTGCTGCTGCTGCGGATGCTCGACGTGGACGAGCCGGCGGTGGTGGCGGTGGTGGACGACGGCACCGCCACCACTCGCCGGAGCAACCGCCAGCCCGTCGGTCGGGCGCTTCTGGCAGCGGAGTTGCTGTGCTGCGAGCGGGTGCGAGCCGAGCGGGAGCCGCAGCGGGTGCGGCGGGACGACTGGACCACCCAAGGGTGGCCGATTCCCGACGGCCCGTATGACCGAATCCTTGTCCGCAGCGTGCCCGACGAAGTATAATCGGGTCACGCTGCGACCCGGCGGCCGGCGGCACGCGAGTGCTCGGCCGCCGGGCGTTTTGCGTCCCCCGCCCACCGCCGACCGAGACGTTCAGGAGCAGCGGCCATGGCCGACGACCGGATCCCGATGACCCGCGACGGGTACGAGAAGCGGAAGGGCACCCTCGACCGCATGCAGAACCACGAGATGATCGAGGTGACCAAGCGCGTGGCCACGGCCCGGGAGATGGGCGACCTGAGCGAGAACGCCGAGTACCACGCCGCCCGCGAGGACCAGGGCATGTTGGAGGCCCGCATCAACATCTTCAAGGACGAGCTGAGCCGGGCCTACCTGATCGACCTGGACAGCCTGCCGACGGACAGCGTGGCCTTCGGCAGCAAGGTGACGGTGACCGACCTGGACACCAAGGACGAGGAGGAGTTCGAGCTGGTCGGCCCCGGCCAGGACGACCCGGACAAGAACCGCATCCTCACCAGCTCGCCCATCGCCCAGGGGCTGATGGGCAAGAAGAAGGGCGAGGTGGCCGAGATCCCGGTGCCCCGCGGCACCCTGCGGTTCAAGGTCAAGAAGATCGCCGCCGCCGAGCTGTGAACCGGCCCGCCGCCGACCGCCGTCCAACCGGCATGACGACGCTCCGACTGACGACCGACCTCCGCTGTTCGGCCTGCGTGGCCGGCATCACCCCGCTGCTCGACGCCGCCCCGGGCGTCGAGTCGTGGTCGGCCGACGTGTCCGCCCCGGGCAAGCCGCTCACCGTCACCGGCACGGCCACCCGGGCCGACATCGACGCCCTGCTGCGGCAGAAGGGCTACCACATCCTCGGCGACGTGGCGGCGCCGGCCCCGACACCGGCCGAGCCGCCGCGGTCGTACTACCCGCTGGCACTGGTGGTCGGCTTCCTCGCCGCGGCGACCCTGCTGGCCGAGGTCGGGGCCGGCCACTGGGACGGGATGCGGGCCATGCGGCACTTCATGGCCGGCTTCTTCCTGGTATTCAGCTTCTTCAAGCTGCTGGACGTGCCGGCGTTCGCTGCCGCTTACAGCGGGTACGACGTGCTGGCCGCCCGCTGGCCCGGCTGGGGCTACCTGTACCCGTTCGTGGAGGCCGGCCTCGGGGCGGCGTACCTGGCGAACGCCTGGCCGACCGGGGTGAACTGGCTGACGCTGGCCGTCATGCTGCTGGGAACCGTCGGGGTGGCGAACGCCTTGCTGGCCCGGCGGACTATTAAGTGCGCCTGCCTGGGCACTGGGTTCAACCTGCCGATGAGTACCGTTACGTTGGTCGAAGACCTGGGCATGGCCGGCATGGCGGCGGCCATGCTGCTGCTCGGGCAGGGGCACTGATTCACAGTCTTTGACCCAGAAGTGTGCTGCATCTGCGACATGTCCTTGCCAACCGGCGCAAGGTGTTGATTGGTAGGATAGATTTCGCTGGATGACCACCGGGCGGGCGAGTTTACCCTAGCGCCTGCCGGACGCTAGGTGATTCTGGCGGCGGTTCGTCCCGCATCCGCGATAGGTTACTCCACCGGCCCAAGCTGATCCGTAGTTCGGCGGCAGGATGGCAGGCGGTGGACACAGTCCGCGAGAAGGAGCTTCTAGAGAACGCCATGGACGCCCTCGACAGGCTGTTCGATGGGCACTTCGGTGCCATAGACTTGTGGGCATTGTTCGTGGCCACCCGCCAGGCACTGCGTCACACGTCCCACGGCCCAGCTCTGGCGGAGCCGCTGGCTGACTTGGAGGCTGTATGGCGGGCCGGTGGGTCGGCCGACGTTCAGCGGGACCGCGCCCTGTACATCACGGATCCGGTGCGTCACTATCTGGCCAAGCTGCTGCCGCCGCTCGGGTAGGCAACCGGCGTTGGTAGTGCCGCAGACGCTGAGCCAGACGATGTTGCAGACGGGGTGGGCCTCTGCGGTTCCGAGACTGTAAGCTTAATTTGGCTCACCCCGCTCCTGGGCCGGGTCGTTCGACGAGCGGTGGCGACTGCGGCGGAGGCCATTGCGTGGATGCTACCGTCGCCGCTTCACTGGGGGCCGCCGACCTCCGGGCTGGCCTCGTCGCCCTCGTGCTAGAGTGGGAACGGCGATACGGCGTCGCGCCTTCGGTGACGGCTGCCGTAGCCGAATACGACGCGGCCCTGCTGGTGGGCCACACACCTGAGACGATTTCGCTAGGGTTCGCTGGGCAGTCGGCAGTGTCCCGGGGGTGTGACTTCCGGCACGAGGGGCTGAGATATCAAGTGAAGGCTAATCGCCCCAGCGGCCGGCGGGGGTCGCGGGTGACACTGGTTGCCAAGGCATCTAACTTCGAGTGGGACCGACTCGTCTGGCTACTGTACGACCGCGAGTTCCGACTGTTGGAGGCGTGGGAGTGGGAGGCTGCAGCGTACCGGGAAGCGTTTGAGCAAATACCGCGTCTGCGTCCGCCGAACATGCGGCGGGGACGGCAATTGCTCGGCGCGTCTGCGAGTGGTGGTTCGCCGGACCTGGGTAATGGTCAAGACGCCGAACCAAACACTGCAGCAGCCCCGACCCGCCACATCGGTTCTGGGAGTTCGTAACTCCCCGTGGTGGGCAGGGCTGCTGAGCTGGGTCGTTCAGCCCTACCCGCCGCCCGCGAACCCCAGCTCCCCGACCAGGCACGGCCGTTTGTACTGCTCCGGGCTGCCGCCCGTCGTCGCCAGCCGGTCCCGGTCGAACCGCGCGAAGAATCCGGCCGGCACCACCCGCCCTCGCACCGGCCCGAGCCGGCCGCTCGCCCGCTTGCTGGCGTACTCGACGTTCCGCTCGCCGAGTTCGCGGTCTAGTGTTGTCGCCAGTGTTTCTAGCCCCGTGGCGTCGCTCGCTTCCACGAACAGCCCGTAGTGCGGGGCGACCTCGTCCCAGACCGGGGCCAGCACGTACCCCGTCAGCCCGGCCCCGGTGGCGGCCATCGCTTGCAGCACCTGCGGCTCGCTCAGTTTCTCCCCGGTCAGGTTGGCGAACCGCCGGCCCTTGCCCAGGAACTCGACCAGCGGCGTCCGCCCCAGGAAGCCCCGCACCCGCACCAGGTCGCTCAGTTGGTAGCGGTACAGGCCGCTGGCCGTCGTCGGCACCAGGAAGTAGCTCTGGCCGTCCTCCAACTCGTGGGCCATCAGCGTGATCGGGGTCGCCGACTCGGCCTCGGCTTCGGGCACGAACTCGTAGAAGTGGCTCCACACGTCCAGCACGCCGGCGGGCGTGTCGTTGGCGAACGGGATGGTCATCCGCCCCTCGCTGGCCAACAGGCCGAGGTCACGGACCACCGGGCGGCCGAAGTACGTCGGCACCTGCCGCAAGTACGGCCCCATGCTGCCGCCGGTCCAGGTGCCGACCAGCGACCGCTCGGGCGCCCACACGTCCTGCGGGTACAGCCGGCCGAGTTTGTCGGCGACGGCGGACAGCTCGCGGGCACGCTCGGGGTTCGGCTGAAGCCGCGCCGTCAGCACCCGGCGGATGGCCGGCGGCAAGTCGAGCGTCGGGTCGAGGGTGCCGTCGTGGACGTCCTTCAGCAGCGACTCTTTCCGCGCGTCCAGCGCCCGGCCGAGGGCGATCAGGGTGCTCGGGTTGGCGGCCAGGAACAGGGCGCAGTCCCGCGGCAGGGCGAACCGCAGGGCGACGTGGTAGCGGGCGGTGGCGTCGGAGATTTTGCCGCACTCCGGCGGCACCGCGTACAGCTTGCGGACGAACCACTTTTGGTGGATGGCCGTGAACCCAGTCAGGTTGCCGCACGGGATGCCGGCCGGGGTGCGGTACTCGTCCGGGTCGCCGACCATCTGCACCAGCGCCCGCAGGAACAGCCCCTTCCCCCGGTGGTCGCGGTAGGCCCGCGCGCCCCACATGTTCCAGCCCCGGCGGTAGTCGGCCAGGTAGGTGTCCGTCACCGGGATGAGCTTGCGGGCGGCGGTGGTGCCGCTGGTCAGGGCGAACAGCCGCACCCGGTCGCCGGCGATGAGGGCGCCCCGCTCGCCGTTGGCCTCCCGCTCGATGTACGGGGCAAGTGCCTCATAGGGGGCGATTGGCACGGCCTTCCGGTAGTCGGCCAGAGTGTGGAAGGAGGGAAAGCCGTGGTCGCGGCCGAAGGCGGTATCCCGCTGGCGGACGAGGATGCGGCCCAACAATTCCGTTTGTACACGTTCCGGGTCGTCGCAGGCCCGCACGAAGGCGGCGATCCGTCGGTGAATCGGGTAGGCGGCCAGCCGGCCGAGGCGGGTGAGCAGGAAGCGGCGCACAGACATCCCGCCAGGATAGCGGCCGGTCCGGTGAGTGGGTGGGACAGGCATTTCTGCCTGTCCGGGTCGCTTCGTCCGCCGCCTGCCCGGACAGGCAGAAATATCTGTCCCACCCGGCCCGGACGGCAGCCTGCCGGGTCCGTATCATGGCCTCGTTTGGCACCACCCCCGAGCGGCCCCGCATGACCGACGCCCACCTGGCCCTGGAAGACGGCACCGTGTACCCCGGCTTCGCCTTCGGGGCGACCGCCACCGTCGCCGGCGAGGCGGTGTTTAACACGTCCATGTGCGGCTACCAGGAGGTGCTGACCGACCCGAGCTACCGCGGCCAAGTGGTGGTCATGACCTACCCGCACCAGGGCAACTACGGCACCTGCCCGGAGGACGGGGAAAGTAGCCGGGTGCAGGTGAGCGGGTTCGTGGCCCGGGAGCTGGCCCGCCACCCGAGCAACTTCCGCAGCACCCGCAGCCTGGACGACTACCTGAAGGACGCCGGCGTGCCGGGCCTCGAAGGCATCGACACCCGGGCGCTGGTCCGCCGGCTGCGGGTCCGCGGGGCCATGACGGCGGTCCTCGCCCACGGCGACCACGACCCCGCGGAGTTGGTGGCGAAGGCGCGGGCCTTCGGCGGCATGGTGGGGCGGGACTACGTCAAAGACGTGGTGCCGGCGAAGGCGTTCGGCTGGGACCAGGGGTTCGGCCCGTTCGCCGAGCACGTCATCCCGGCCCAGCCGCGGGAGAAGCACGTCGTCGCCATCGACTACGGCATGAAGTGGACCATCCTGCGGTGCCTGACCGCGGCCGGCTGCCGGGTGACGGTGGTGCCGGGCACGGCGACCGCGGCCGAGGTGCTGGCCCACGACCCGGACGGGGTGTTCCTGAGCAACGGCCCCGGCGACCCGTCGGCCCTGGGCTATGCCGTGGAGACGGTGAAGGGGGTGGTGGCCAGCGGCAAGCCGACGTTCGGCATCTGCCTGGGGCACCAGTTGCTCGGCCAGGCGGTGGGGGGCAAAACCTTCAAGCTGAAGTTCGGCCACCGCGGGGCCAACCAGCCGGTGCTGAACCGGCTGACCGGCCGGGTCGAAATCACGGTGCAGAACCACGGGTTCGCCGTGGACGCGGACAGCCTGCCGGCCGGGGTGGAGGCGACGCACGTCAACCTGAACGACGGCACGCTCGAAGGGCTGCGGCTGACGGGCAAGCCGGTGTTCAGCGTGCAGTACCACCCGGAGGCCGCCGCCGGCCCGCACGACAGCACGTATTTGTTCGAGCAGTTCCGCAAGCTGATGGGGTGACAGGGTTGGGCGAGCGGCCGGCGTAAGCCGGTCCGGCCCGGGGCGTAAGATGACCCCCGGGCCGGACCGGCTTACACCGGCCGCTCGCCTCGGCCGCCATTGCGGCCGATACCGTCCGCATGACGACCTTCGCCCCCGGTCCCACCGCCGTCACCGTCCGTGCCGCCGACGGCACGGTTCACCCCGTCCCCGCCGGGTGGGTGCTGCTGCCGCCCGGTGATGCCGCCCTCACCCGCCGCGTGAAAGCTGCCGGTGAGGCGTGGCCGGTGGCAGAGAAGCGCGGCCGCAAGCTCTTCTCCCGCGGCATGTGGGCGCCGGCGGCCACCGTCGAGCGGGTGCGCAGCGAACTCGCCGCCGAGCGCCAAGACCCGGCCCACGCCAAGCGGAAAGTTGCCGACGCCGCCCGCCGGGAGAAGGCCCAGGTCGGGTACGTCGAGGACTTCACCGCCGCCGTGCGGGCGTACCTCCGCTTCCACCCGACCCACGCCGCCTTCGCTGATCGGCTGGCCGGGCTGGTGGCGGCCCACGCCACCCCGGTCGGCAGCGGCACCGTCGCCCGCACCAAACGCATCCCCGTGGAACAGCGGGCCGAGGCGGCCGTCGTCGCCTGGCTGCGGCACCAGACCACCAGCTACGACCGCATGAGCATCGCCCGCGTCAAGGGCGAGCGGCGGGCGGTGCGGCGGGAACTGGCCGAGCGGTCGCGGGAGTTGCTCGGCCGCTACCGCCGGGGTGAGTCGGCGGCGGCGGGCTGCGCACTGGCGAAGGCCGTTGGAGTCTAACGAAGAAAGCCCAGGGACATCGTCCCTGGGCTTTGCGGGTGCGAGCGTCTTCGCCCACCTACTTCACCAGCTTCTCGACCTCGTCGCGGAGGTTGGCCCCCGGTTGGGCGTTGCGGTTGGCCACCTTGCCGTCCTTGCCGGCCAGCATCAGGTGCGGCACCATCTGCACGCCGTAGGCCACAGCCAGCGGGCTGCGCTCCAGGCCGCCCGGCTGGTGCAGGTGAATGCCGCCGGCCACCCCGGCCGCGTTCAACGCCTGCACCGCCTTGCCCGGCTCGTCGTCCAGGTTGATCGTCACCACGGCCAGCTTGTCGCCGTGGGCCTTGAGCAGCTCGCCGAGTTGCTTCAGCTCGGTCGTCGTGTCCCGGCCCCAGGTGGCCCAGTAGTACACGACCACGGTCTTGCCGGCCAGCGCCCGGGCGTCGAACGCCTTGCCGGCCAGGTCGGTGGCGGCCGGCAGTTGCAGCGGCTGGCCCTCACTGGTCAGCCGGCGGACGGCCCCCTGGGCCTTCTGGGCGTGCGGGTGCTGGGGGAACGCCGCCGCCAGCTTCTCGTACCAGTTCTGGGCCGCCTTCTCGCCGTCCTTGCCGCTCACGAATTCACTCGCCACGGCCAAGCGGAGCATGGCCTCCGCGGTCTCCTCGTCCTTCGGGTATTTGTTGATGAAGGTTTCCAGCGTGCCCCGCCACCACTCCTGCACCTTGAGCAGGTCGGGCTTCGGCTGGTTCAGCCGGATGGAGTACTCGGCGGAGGCAACCCGGAAGGCGGCGTAGGCGGCGGCCGGTGATCGAGCCGCATCGATCCGCTGCTGCCATTCCAGCAGCCGCTTCATGGCCTGGCCGTCGGTCGTGCCTTGGGCCTCGGCCACGCTGGCCAGGGCGTCGATGGTCTGGCGAATCCACGGCTCCTGGCTGGCCCCGGTGGTCTTGGCCGCCAGTTGCTCCAGGATCGCGGCCCGCTGGGCGTGGAACTCGGCCATGCCCTTGGGGTCGGCCGGGGCCGGGATGGCGTTCAGCTTGGTGAGCAGGGCCTGGGCCTCGGGGCTGAGGTCGAGCTGCGGGCCGCCCGCCGACTCGCCGCCGCCGGCCACCGCCTGCCCGGGGGCCGGCCCGTCGATCAGCTTCCAGGCGTTGCCCACCAGCACCAGCTCGCCGGTCTGGAACTGGCCGACCGTCTTGCCGTCGCCGCGGTCGAACAGCACCGTCGCCGAGCGATGCTTGACCAGCCCGAGCGTCGGGGCGGTGGGGTCGGCGGCCGTCGCCGCCGGGGCGGTCAGCTCCAGATGCACCCACTTGTCCTTGTCCGTCAGCTTGAGCGAAGCGGCCGTGTCCTGGAGCCGCTTGGCGGCGCCGGCCGCCTTCTGCACGATGCCGGCGATGTCGCCGGCCGGCACCTGGGCCGCCTTCAGCTCGTCCTCGGTCGGCAGCAGCGCGGCCAGCTTGGCGGCGTCGGCCGTGGCGAGGGCCTGGAACAGCTCCTGGCTGGCCTCGGCCGGTGACAGCACGAACCAGCGGTCCACGGCCCCCCGCTCGCCGGTGTCGGCGCCCCACCGGCTGCCGTTCGGCCCGAGGAACCGGAACTGGTCCGGCTTGCCGTTGCTGTTGGCGTCGATCTCCCGGTACGCCTCCACCCCGTTCAGGTAGAAGCTGCGGAACCGGGCCTTGGTCAGGTCGGGGTTGCCGGTGTCGTCCAGCACCTGGCGGACGAGCTTGCCCTGGGCGTCGCGGACGACGACGCCGGTGAGCGGCCGGCCCTCGGCCGACTTCAGCCCGCTGACGACTTCCACCCGGCAGGCGGCGGCGTCGGCCCCGGTGGGGGTGGACACGTTGACGCCGGGCAGCACCGGCTTGCGGGCCAGGATGTCTTCGGCCCGCGGCGTTTGGGCGGTGGCCGCCCCGCCGAGGCCGGCGGTCAGCAGCAGGGCGGACAAGGTGCGATTACGCATCCGTGCGATCTCCCAGGGGAACGGCGCTTCAAGTATCGGTCGGCCGGGCAGGACGGGTTGAACCCGAGCGGCGGAACGCGGGCGGTGGTATACTGCCAGTCCCGACTTCACAACCCCTTGCGAACCTATGCTCGCCACCCTCGCCCTCGCGCTGGCCGTCGCCCCGCCGCCGCTCGCGGTGCTGTTCCTCGGGGACACCAACCACCACCAGCCGCGGGCACGCTTCGCCCAACTCCAGCCGGTGTTCGCCGGCCGCGGCATCGCCCTGACGTACTCCGACAAGCTGAGCGACCTGAACCCGGACACCCTCGGCCAGTACGCCGGGCTGATGGTGTTTGCCAACCACGAGAAGTTCGAGACGCCGGCCCAGGAACAGGCCCTGCTCGACTACGTGGCCAGTGGCAAGGGCTTCATCCCGGTCCACTGCGCGAGCTACTGCTTCATCCAGAGTCCGAAGTACGTCGAGCTGGTGGGGGCGCAGTTCCGCAGCCACAGCACGGGCGTGTTCCGCAGCCGGCTCGCCGCCGCGCACCCGGTGACGGCCGGCTACAACGCCTTCGAAAGCTGGGACGAGACCTACGTCCACCACAAGCACGCCGCCGGCAAGACGGTGCTGGAGGTGCGGGCCGACCGGGCCGGGGTGGAAGAACCCTGGACCTGGGTGAAGGGCCACGACAAGGGCCGCGTCTTCTACACCGCCTGGGGGCACGACCACCGCACCTGGAGCCACCCCGGGTTCCAAAACCTGCTGGAACGCGGCACCCGCTGGGCGTGCGGTGGCGACCCGGCCCGGGCCGGCGAGTACATCGACGCCCCCCGCATGACCACGATTACGGCCCCGGCGGCCGACTTCGCCCAGGTGCCGGCGAAGGTGCCGTACTACCCGCCGAGCGACAAGTGGGGCGTGGTCGGCGAGCCGATCCCGACCATGCAGACGCCGCTGTCGCCGGACAAGAGCCTGCCGCACTACTCGGTGCCGGAGGGCTTCAAACTGGAGCTGTTCGCCGCCGACGCCGACTTCGGCGGCAAGCCGATCGCCATGACCTGGGACGAGCGGGGCCGGCTGTGGGTGGCCGTCACCGTGGACTACCCGAACGAGATGCGGAAGCCGGGCGAGGGCCGGGACAAGATTCTGCTCTGCGAGGACACCGACGGCGACGGCCGGGCCGACAAGTTCACCGTGTTCGCCGACAAGCTGAGTATCCCGACGAGCCTGCTGTGCGTGCATGGCGGGGTGCTGGTGACGCAGGCCCCGCACACCCTGTTCCTCAAGGACACGGACGGCGACGGCAAGGCCGACCTGCGGCAGGTGGTGATGGACGGCTGGGAGACGAAGGACACCCACGCCGGGCCGAGCAACCTCCGCTACGGGCCGGACGGCTACGTGTACGGGGCCGTCGGGTACAGCGGGTTCCGGGGCACCGTCGGCGGTGAGGCGTTCAACTTCAAGCAGGGCTACTGGCGGATGCAGCTCGGCCGCGCCGCCGGCGACCCGCACAAGCTGGCCGTGACCAAGCTGGAGTTCCTGCGGAGCACCAACAACAACACCTGGGGCCTCGGCTTCACGGAAGAAGGCCACCTGGTCGGCAGCACGGCCAACGGCTGCCCGGTGGTGCACATGCCGATCCCGAACCGCTACTACGAGCGGGTCCGCGGGCTGTCCCCGGCGGTGCTGCCGAACGTCGCCCTGAGCAACGAGTACCACCCGGTCACCAAGAAGGTGCGGCAGGTGGACTGGCACGGCGGGTTCACCTCGGCCGCCGGCCTGAGCGTGTACACCGCCCGCACCTACCCGCCGGAGTACTGGAACAAGGCGGCGTTCGTGTCCGACCCGACGGGTCACCTGACGGCGGCGTTCCGGCTGCAACCGGCCGGGGCGAGTTATGTGGCCCAGTACGGCTGGAACCTGGTGGCCAGCGACGACGAGTGGGCCGCCCCGATCGACGCCCAGGTGGGGCCGGACGGCATGGTGTGGGTGATCGACTGGTACGCCTTCATCGTCCAGCACAACCCGACGCCGAAGGGGTTCGACACGGGCAAGGGGAACGCCTACGAGACGCCGCTGCGGGACAAGACGCACGGCCGCATCTACCGCGTCGTGTACACGCCGGCGAAGCCGGAGGCGAAGACTGACCTCGGCGGGGCGGACGAGAAGACGTTGCAGGCGGCGGCGTTCGGCCACTCCAACATGCTCTGGCGGCTGCACGCCCGGCGGCTGCTGGCCGAGCGGGGCACGCCGGTCCACGAGTTGGACAAGATCGGCGGGTACTTCGACGCGAACAAGCCGCACGACGTGCTGGCCCGCTGCCTGGAGTTGGCCGACAAGCCGGGCAGTCAGCGAAACATCGGCGAGTTCCTGGTGCGGCTGGCCGGGCAGACCGGCGACCCGGCCATCGCCGACGCCGTGGTGATCGCCGGGGCGGCCAACGCCTCGGCATTCCTGGAAGCCGCCGTGACGGCCGGGCTGAACCCCGCCGCCCGCAAGGCGACCGAGCTGGTCGCCCTCAACTTCGCCGCCACGGCCAAGCCGGACGAGCTGGCCAAGCTGCTCACCGCCCTGGCCGCCAAGCCGGCGTCTGCCGAGCCGATCCTTGCTGGCTTCGCAACTGGCTGGCCGGCCAACAAGCCGGCCGCCGTCGAGCCGGCCGCCGTCACGGCCCTGTTGGCCAAGCTGCCGCCGGCCGGCCGCGGCAAGCTGCTCAGCCTAGCCACCCGCTGGAAGGTGCCGGGGCTGGACGCCGTCGCCGCCGAGTACGCCACCGGCCTGCTGGCCGCCGTCGCCGACGACAAGGCGACGGACGCCGCCCGGCTGGCCGCCGCCAAGCAGGCCGTCGAGTTCGCCCCGGCCGACCCGACGGTGACGGAAGCCGTGCTGGCCGCCGGCCAGTGGGATGCGCTCTCGACATCCACCGCCCCGAACCTCGGCCCGCTCGTGCTGGGTAAGCTGAAGACGCTGACGCCCGCCACCCGCACGACGGCGGTGCGGCTGCTGCTCGCCCGCCCGGCCACCACCAAAGCCCTGCTCGACGCCGTCGAGGCCGGCACCGCCCGGTTCGACGCGCTCGCCCTGGATCAGCGGACGGCCCTGGCCGCCCACCCGGACAAGGCCATCGCCGGGCGGGCCAAGAAGCTGCTGGCGATGGGCGGCGGCCTTCCGGACGCCAACCGCCAGAAGGTGATCGACCAGTTGCACCCGGTCCTGGCCAAGACCGGCGACCCGGCCGCCGGCAAGGTGGCGTTCGTCAAGCACTGTGCCAAGTGCCACAAGCACGGCGACGAGGGGCAGGTGATCGGCCCGGACCTGACCGGGTTCGCCGTCCACCCGAAGGAAGAGATTCTGATCGCCGTCATGGACCCGAGCCGCAGCGTCGAGGGCAACTACCGGGCGTACAC
Organism: Fimbriiglobus sp.; assembly: GCA_043787415.1. Classification (GTDB taxonomy): domain Bacteria; phylum Planctomycetota; class Planctomycetia; order Gemmatales; family Gemmataceae; genus JAXMAZ01. Next base: position 39,173 of record JAYVUZ010000028.1, read on the forward strand.
CGCCAAGCTGGCCGACGGCCGGGTGGTGACCGGCCTGCTCGCCGCCGAGACCAAGACGACGGTGGAACTGCTCGACGCCGAGAACAAGCGGCACCCGCTTCAGCGCGACGACCTCGAAGACTTCACCGAGTCGTCGAAGTCGCTGATGCCGGAGGGCTTCGAGAAGCAGATGACCGCGGTCGAGATGACGGACTTGCTGGAATTCCTGACGCTGAAGGGCAAGTACGTCCCGGTGCCGCTCGACAAGGTCGCCACGGTCGTCACGTCGCAGGGCATGTTCTTCGCCCCCGACGGCGAACTCGAACGCCTCAAGTTCGCGGACTGGTCGCCGAAGGAGTTCCGCGGCGTGCCGTTCGTCCTGACCGACCCGCAGGGCCAGAAGACGAAGAACGCCGTGATGCTGTTCGGCCCCCAGGGGGTAGTCCCGCCGACGATGCCGAAGTCGGTGACGCTGCCGTGCAACACCGCGGCGAAGGCGATCCACCTGCTCTCCGGCGTCGGCGGCTGGTGCTACCCCTCCAGCCCGCGCGGCACGACCTCGCTGACGGTGCGGCTGCGTTACGCCGACGGCAAGTCCGAGGACCACGCGCTGAAGAACGGCGTCCACTTCGCGGACTACATCCGCCGCGTGGACGTACCCGGCTCGGAGTTCGCCTTCGAGTTGCCCAGCGGCGGCGGCAAGCAGCAACTCCGCTACCTGGCGGTGACGCCGAAGCGTGACGCCGTGGTCGCGACGATCGAGTTCGTCAAAGGCCCCGACGACACGACCCCCGTGGTGATGGCCGTGACGATCGAGACGCCGTGACACCACCGGCGGATGGGGGACGAAAGTCTCCCGAGTCTCCCGGCGGGCTTACCCAGTCCATAGTAAAGGCACACGTTACTATGGCTCGGCTCAGCAAGCGTAATGTAAGGCACGACGACATATGGGCCAGGTCAGCACACGGGCCGGTCGGTACGTCCGCCAACTGACGGGGTATCGCGCGTTTCTGCCCGCTGACCTACCCCCCGACCCCGCTGTCAACATTAGTGGCCCACTCCAGGTGATGCTTTCCGAAGCTGATCGGGCGCTCGGCCGGCTCGACGGGTCCATTCAGACGCTGCCGAACCCCGACCTCTTCGTCGCGATGTACGTCCGCAAGGAAGCGGTCCTGTCGAGTCAGATTGAGGGGACGCAAAGTTCGCTCCAAGACTTGCTTGCGGCCGAAGCGAAGATCTTCTCGCCGAAGCTCCCCCAGGACGTGTCGGAGGTCGTTAACTACGTTGGTGCCATGAACCACGGGTTGAATCGGCTCAGCGTGTTGCCCGTTTCCGTCCGGCTCATCCGGGAGATTCATGAGCGATTGCTGGCGGGCGCTCGCGGGTCTCACTTGACCCCAGGGGCGCTCAGGACCACGCAAAACTGGATCGGGCCGGGCGGCTGCACACTCGCCGAGGCGGTGTTCGTCCCCCCGCCGCCGGACCAAGTCCCGGTCGCCTTGGGCCAATTGGAGCGCTTCATCCACGGCGACTCCGAGTTGCCACTCTTGATCAAAATCGGGCTTGCCCACGCGCAGTTCGAGACGATCCACCCCTTCCTCGACGGCAACGGCCGCGTGGGCCGACTCCTGATCGCCCTCTTGCTGTGCGAACAGCAAGTGCTGCTCAAGCCGGTCCTCTACTTGTCGCACTATTTCAAGCGTAACCGCGCCGAGTATTACGACCGCCTCCAGGCGACGCGCGACGCGGGGGCGTGGGAGGAGTGGCTCGGGTTCTTCGTCCGCGGCGTCGCCGAAGTCAGCCGCGAGGCGACCGAGACCGCCCGCCGCATCCTCGCCCTCCGCGAGCAGCACCGGGGGATCGTCGCCACAATGCTGGGCCGCGCCGCCGGCAACGGCCACCGCGTCCTCGAACACCTTTACGAGCGGCCCATCCTCGCCGTGGGGGGACGTGCAGGCGTTGATCGGCACGTCGTACCCGGCCGCGAACCAACTCGTCGCCCGCCTGACGGAGTACGGCATCCTCCGCGAGACCACGGGCCAAGTCCGCAACCGCCTCTTCTGCTACCAACAGTACATCGACCTGTTCGCCGAACCGTCATCGGCGGAGGGTCCGAGTTGAACCCGATCCGATACTCACTTGACTTGCGCCACCGGACTCACAGCGCGTCGAACAGTTCCAGGAAGCGGCGCTCGGTGGCGGCGTTGTCGTAGTGGTCGAGGTAGCGTTGCCGGCCGCGCGCGAGTTGGGTCTGCCGCGCGGCCGGGTCGGCGATCACGTCGTGCAGACGGGCCGCGAGCGCCTCGGGGGTCGGGTCGGCGTACAGCACCGCGTCGCCGCCGGTGCCGGGGACGGCCGCGTTCGGCACCGCCACCACCGGCGTCCGAGTTGCCCAGCGGCGGCGGCAAACGGCAACTCCGCTACCTGGCGGTGACCCCGAAGCGGGCCGACGTGATCTCGACCATCGAGTTCGTCAAAGGCCCCAACGAGACCTGCCCCGTCGTCATGGCCGTGACGATCGAGACGCCATGACCGCAGGGTGGCTTCGCGCACCAACTTACCGACTGACCTTGTCGGCTGTGCTATACTGGCCGCCGCGTGGGCGTTCGCACGCTGCCACAACTCGACGAATTGCCTTGTGAGGAAAGACGATGGCCACCGCGATTGACGTGGCTGCTTACATCGTTCACGAAAAGCAGCCGATCACACACATGAAGCTTCAAAAGCTCGTGTACTACTCTCAGGCGTGGTCACTCGTGTGGGAAGAGGCTCCACTATTCCAGGAGCCGATCCAGGCTTGGATCAACGGCCCCGTCGTGCCCGGACTATTCTCGAAGTTCCAGGGCAAGTTCTCCATCCTGCCGGGCGACTTCCCGGCCGGCGTGGGGGGCGAAAATCTGACGGACACTGAGCGGGACAACGTGCGAAAAGTCCTCGACTTCTACGGCGAGAAGAAACCGCAATGGCTCGCCGACCTGACCCACATGGAGAAGCCTTGGCAGGACGCCCGAGCCGGGCTGGCTGGCAACGAACGCGGTAGCCATGAAATCCCCTGTGCGAGCATGGCCGAGTATTACGGTAGCCTGGCGTGAGCAAGCCGGACAAGAAACCGAAGGCAGCACTGTCGCCGAAAGGCCCGAACCCGCGAATCGAGGCGTCCCCCGAGAGTACGAACACCCAAACGCCGGTCTGGAGCCTCGCCCTCTTCGATCACGACGGCGTTTGGGGTGTGAGCCTCTGCCGAGAGTGCGACGACATCGGGCGACGATCTTCCCGAAGCTGCGACACTACGAATCGATGACCTGGAACGCCATTGAACAGAACCGCAAGCGCGACCACTCGGTCCCCGTTCACCGGATGATCCCGCAGGCCCAAGCCCGGTTGAAGCACTTGAAACTGGACGACCAAGAGGACCTTTTCCGCTTCCGCCTGGACGGCGAGTCTCGCGTTTGGGGCGTCCGGGACGGGCGAGTGTTCCAAATCCTCTGGTGGGATCCTGATCACTCGATCTGCCCTTCGACCAAGTCCTGACACCCGCCTGGCCCCCAGCCGTTTGCTCAACGAATTCCTCGGATTCACAGCGCGTCGAACAGTTCCAGGAAGCGGCGCTCGGTGGCGGCGTTGTCGTAGCGGTCGAGGTAGCGTCGCCGGCCGCGCGCGAGTTGGGTCTGCCGCGCGGCCGGGTCGGCGATCACGTCGTGCAGACGGGCCGCGAGCGCCTCGGGGGTCGGGTCGGCGTACAGGACCGCGTCGCCGCCGGTGCCGGGGACGGCCGCGTTCGGCACCGCCACCACCGGCGTCAGCAGCGCCATCGCCTCGACGATCGGCACGCAAAAGCCCTCGTGCAGGCTCGTCACCAGCAGCGCGTCGCTGGTGAGGTACAGTGCTTTCAACTGGGCGACGGTCACCTTGCCGGTGACGACGACTTGGCCGGCGCGGCCCTCGGCCCGGATCACCGCGTCGATCTCGGCGGCGCACTCCGGCACCGGGCGGTCGCCGACGACGATCAGCCGCGTGCGCGGGTCGTGGCGGCGGGCGTACTCCGCCACGGCGCGCACCGCCAGCGGGATGTTCTTGTTCGGCACCAGGCGGCCGACGAGCAGGACGTTCGTGGCCCAGTCGTCCAGCCCGCCGACGGCCCCGCGGTCCGGCTCGGCCTCCAGCAGGGCGTCGGTCTGGTGGAACGGCGGCAGCACCTCGACCGGCCGGCGCGCCCCGGCGGCCACCACGTCGGCGGCGTTGAACGCCGAGTCGGCCCAGAGGGTCGCGTCGCCCCTGGCGAGCCGCTTCAG
>JAYVUZ010000029.1:0-17578 GCA_043787415.1 Fimbriiglobus sp.
CCACCCGGAGACCAGCGAGGCCATGATCCAGGTCGCCATGATCGACCTCATGCTCCGGCGGCTACACCCGGCCGAGTAGTTTCAAGACACCCTCTTAGCGATGCCGAAGTCGATCACCTTGGGCACCGGCCGGCCGTCGTACAGGGCCACCAGGATGTTCGACGGCTTGAGGTCGCGGTGGATGACCCCCTTCTGGTGGGCGTGCTAGACGGCCTGGCAGACCGGCACGAACAGGGCCAGCCGCTCCCGCGGGGTGAGCCGGCGGGCGTCGCAGAAGTCGGTCAGCGGCACCCCCTTGACCAACTCCATGACGACGTACGGCCGGCCCCCGTCGGTGGTGCCGGCGTCGAACACCCGGGCGATGTTCGGGTGGTCCATCAGGGCCAGGGCCTGCTGCTCGGCGGCGAACCGGGCCAGCACCTGCTTGGAGTCCATCCCGGCCTTGATGAGCTTGTCGGCCACCGCCCGCCGCACCGGCTCCGTCTGCTGGGCCATCCACACGCTGCCCATGCCGCCCTCGCCGACCGGCTCGACCAACTTGTACCGGCCGGCGATCACCGTGCCGGCCCCGGGGTCGGCCGGCCGGGGTGCCGCCCAGTTCTCCGCCCCGGGGTCGCGGACGGCGTCGGCCACCGGCCCGGTGTGGCCGTCCAGCGATTACAACTTGGCCTCGCACGCCGGGCACCCCCCCAGGTGGGCGGTCAGCCGGTCGATGGCCTCCGGCGGCAGGTCGCCGCGGTGGAAGGCGACCAGCTCGGCCGGGGCCGGGCACGGGTCCGCAGACATGAGGCCACTCGCGGGCGGGGTCGGGGAAGTGCGGCGGTGTAAGACTACAGAACGCCGCCGTGTGACACGACCTCCCGGAACCACCATGCCCGTTCCCGAAGACGCCGGCACCTCCCTCACCCTGCTCGGCCGGCTGCGGGCCGCCGACGCCGACGCCTGGAACCGGCTGGTGGCCCTGTACGGCCCGCTGGTAGCCTACTGGGTCCGCCGCGGCGGGGCGGACGGGGCGGACGCCGAGGACTTGGTGCAGGAGGTGTTCCGGGAGGTGTCCCAGGCCCTGCCGAACTTCCGCCGGGACCGCGCCGGCGACACCTTCCGCGGCTGGCTGCGGGGGGTCACCCGGATCGCCCTGCTGCGGCACGGGCGGGCGGCCGGGCGGCAGCCGCAGGCGGCCGGCGGCACCCAGGCCCTGGAGTACCTGCACGCGTTGCCAGACGCCCCCGGGCCGGCCGACGACGAGGAGGACGCCCCGGCCGAGCGGAACGCCCTGTACAAGCGGGCGCTGGCGCTGGTGAAGGGGGAGTTCGAGGGCAAGACGTGGCAGATGTTCTGGGCGTGTACCGTCGAGGGGAAGCCGCCGGCCGAGGTGGCGGCCGGGCTGGGGGTGTCGTCGGCGGCGGTGCGGCAGGCCAAGAGTCGGGTGCTGCGGCGGCTCAAGGAGGAGGTCGGCGACCTGATCGAGTGACGGCCGCCGCGGGTCGTGTCACACCGCCGCGTTCTGTCTGCACCGGGGAACGAACCCCGGGCCACAGAACCGCGACCCGCTGACGGGCCGCCCCGCGGAGGACGAGTCATGACGAGCCTGCTCACCAAGCTGTTCCCGGGCCGCACCCGCCCGATCCGCCGGCCGGCCGCAGCCCGGCCCGCCCGCACCCGGCTGGGCCTGGAGTCGCTGGACAGCCGGTGCCTCCTGTCCGTCACCCCCACCCTGTCGGCCGGGGTGCTGACCATCCAGGACGACGACTACTCGCCGATGGACACGGTCTCGGTGTCGTACCCGGCGTACATGCCCGGCCAGATCATGCTCGTCCGCCAGACTCCGACCACGTTCGCCTCGAACTTCTAACGGACGCAGGATGTCCAAAAGATCGTGTTCCAGGGCGGCATGGACCTGACTCAGTACGGCGCGAACGACCCGAACCGCGCCAAAGACTTCTACTGGAATCTCACGACCATCGACAGCGAGTTCCACGCCGGCACCGGCGGCGGGACGATGCGGGGCGGCGACGGCACCAACAGCTTCTACACGGACGGCGGGACCGAGACGAACGTCGGCGGCGCCGGCACGAACCGGTTCTACGACACCCGGGATGCCCGCTGCGAATACGAGGCCGGAAGCGGCACGAACGTGCTGTACCTCTCCCCCGGCGCCTCGACCGGGCGAGTCGCGCAGATTCAGGAACAGACCAACGTGACCCCCGGGCCGCGGCTGCTAGTCGGACAGAACCCGGCGGCCTACACGGACGGCGGCCTGAACGTCGCCGGTACCATGACCGTGTCGTTCGACCCGGCCAGCAAGGAGCTGACCCTCGTCGGCCCGACCGGGGCCGGGTTCCGGCTGCGGGGCGAGTGGACGGACACCCTGACCACCCTGCCGGGCAACAAATACTCGCACACCTTTAAGACGACCGGCAACGTGACCGTCGTGACCGGGTCGAAGCTGCCCGACTTTACCATCCCGGTCACGTCCGCCCTGCCGCTCACCGTCACCACCAAGCCGTCGTCGCTGAAAGCCCCGATCGGCGAGTACGACAAGCTGTCCCTCACGGGCGGGCTGAACTTCGGGCTGCCGGCCGTCACCAACCCGGCCGAACAGGTGGACCTGTCCAAGACGCTGGACGACCTGGGCATCGGCAGCTCGACGGCCGGGTTCCGGTGGGGCCTGGCCCTGGGCAGCGACCTGATGACCAGCGGCCGGCCGCTCAGCGGGGCACCGCTGAACCCCGCCGTGCCGTACTTCTACCTGGACGCCGGCATGTCGAACGGGTCGGCGGCGTCGGTGTCCTACGGCAGCATCACCGCCTCGGTCGGGTCCGGGGTGGGGGCGTCGGCGGCGTTCGACCCGGCCGACCCGTTCTTCTACCTGAAGGTGGCCACCGGCACCCCGGTCGGCACCCTGGCGGCCGGGTACTCGGTCCGGGGGTCATCCCGTTCACCCCGCTCAAGCCGGTGGACGGGGTGACGGCGGGGGTGAGCGGCAACCTGTACCTGAACGCCGCCGGGGTAGCGCTGGGCAGCCTGCCGGCCAGCGTGTCCGGCGAGGTGGTGCTCGACCTGGACGCCAACAACGACGGCCAGTTCGTCGGCGGCAAGCTCAGGGAGTTGTTCACCAAGCAGCCCGGCGGGGCGCTGTCGGCGGCGATGAACGACGTGGCCCTGGGGGTGAACGGGGTGGTCGAACTGGGGTACAACGTCGGCGGCATCGACCTGAGCCTGCCGGCCGGGTCGGCCACCCTGGTGTACCGGCCGGGGGTGCTGGCCCTCCGCGGCGGGCACGACAACATGTTCGCCGGCACCCCGCTGGAGAAGTGGGCGCCGAAGAACCAGGCGGTGGAGATCCAGGGGTATGTGATCTGGAGCGGGACCGGCGGGCCGAAGTGGAACGCTTCCGCCAGCATCGAGAACCGGGTGACGGGCGCCCTGGCCGGGGGCAAGACGACATTCACCCTGGACGGGGCCAGCATCACCGCCCGGAACGAGAACTGGGTGGACCTACGGATCGCCTCGGCCAGCGTGGTGGCGTCCGCCACGCTGGGGTACGACTGGACCAACCGGCAATTTTTCGTCCACGCCGACCTGGCGGCCAGCTTCCAGGTCGGCTGGGCGGGGTTCGACCTCCACGGCAGCATGGCCGCCAGCGTGGACATGCGGATGGACTCGCGTGGCCGGGTCCAGTTCAGGGGCGATGCGACGCTGACCGGCGGGGTCACATTCCCCCTACTTGGCACCAAGAACGTCTCGGTGCGGGCCGGGGTCGATAACAGCGGGTTCACCCTCGACGTGCCGTTCACCGACAAGGACATCCGGGTCAACTTCTGAGCGACCGGCGAGCGACCGGCGGCTCGATCCGACCCCGCCGGCCCGCCGGCGGGAGGTCAGGAGCCGGGCTGGCCGACAGGCGTGAGACTCGCCCTGGCGGCAGCCCCGTAGCCGACGACAGCACCTCACAGATGACGGCCTCTTCGTCCGGACCGCTCCCTTCGCTCTTCCCGTCTGCATCGTCCCGCACCTGGCACTCGACACGTGCGAGGATGGCGTCGTGGGCATTGGGCACCCCGCCGAACGTCTGGCCGACGTGGAGCAGGCGGTACACGGTGCCGGTCCGCCAGCCCAGCCCCGTCGCACACCACTTCAGCCACTCCCCGCGGGGCAAGGCCGCCCGCGCCCAGCCCATCAGGGTGCCGAGTCGATGTGTTCGGTCGGCCGACCGACGTTTGACGTCGGGCGGTCGCCGATCTCATCGACTCGGCTGAAAGTGACCCTTACGGCCATCGACGAGAGTGACACCCCGGCCTTGCCGTCACCGACGGCCATCGTGGCCACTCCGCCGGCGCGTCGCCGCCATCCAGCATGGCCGGCCTCCCGAGGGTGGGGGCATTTTGCCGGCAGGCCGCCGTCGCGGCGATAATGGCCGGTATGAACGGACCGATCAGCCGGTGGGAAACGCTGGGCGAGCTGACCGATAACGGGGTCGGCCTCGGCTCCTTGCACAAGGGGAAGACGTCCGCCGTCACCCCGGTGCCCGACCAGGCCGGCCGGACGGCGCTGTACAACCGCGTGCCCCTGGCGTTCGAGTGGCGCATCCAGTTCGACCCGCACGCGGCGGTCGGTCCCAGAACGATGTCGAGTACCGCCATCGGGCGCGCACCAAGCCGGCCGGCCACTTCCGCTGGGACCGCCGCGGCGTCGGGCTGATGGAGGTCAACCGGCCGGGGACGGCTGGCGTGCGGGACGTGCTGTACGGCCCCAAGCCGGCCATCACCAGCCTGGAACTACTGGGTACGGCCCCGACAGAGCCGCCGGGAATCAGGCCATATGGAAGGTGATGTAGGAGCTGGAGATCTGTAGCCTCCAGTGCGCCGGCGCTAAGTCTTACTGGCCCGATGGAACACGGGTACGAGGTCGGCTACCGCATCGACAACGGCCTGACCACGCGGACGGTTACCGGGTCCGTCCGCGTCCCCGCCACCCGGAGCCGTGTCGGCAGCCGGGACGATCCGGACACGGCCGACCACTACCGAGGGCAGATCGTGCTGCCGGCCCGGCGTACCACCACTCCTGCGGGCCGGGCGGGTCGATCGGCTCGTTCCGGTACACCGGCCCGCCGCCTTCGCCGGTCAGTTCCACCTTGTCAGGGAACATCCCCGGGAGGGGCCGAAGGGGACCGCTGCTTTGCACCGGCCGGCGGCCAACTCGGTGCAGCCCACGCAAAAGTGGGTTGGTGCTGCGGTGTCGAGTCCCCCCGGGCGTAGTCTACTCATCGCTCGTCGCCTTCGTGTCCGGTTTTTGCCCAGGCCGACGCTTCCTGGGGTACAGACCGCCCCTCACCCACGGCACCGTCGGCTCGCGGCCGTGGGTGCCGCTATGGAACCGACCGATGGCCTCGCCGCTCAAAGAGACGAAGACCGCGGCCAAGTGGGACGCCGTGCTGGACCGCGGCCCGTGCGACCGTTACAACAACGCCGAGTTGACGCTCGTCCTGAAGATTCACTTCGACATGATCGATCCGGCCGGGGCCACCGGCACCTACCCGGACGCCGACGGCACGAGCCGGAAAATCATCAAGTGGGGAAGCGCCGGCACGGCTTGGAGGCAAAAATTCAAGTCCGACTGCGAGAAGTTCTGGGGCGGCCGGCTGTGGCTCAAGGCGCCGGTCCTGTGGCACCTCTGGGACACTACTGACAAGGGCACTGTGTACCAGCCGAACGTCTGGTGCCGGTTCAAAATCGAGATGGTGTCGGCGGCGGGGGCCCCACCACAAATCGATCAAAGCGGTCCGGCTCGACCCGTCAGAAAGCTTCTTCCGGTCCCACGACAGCCTGTACGACAGCCGCGACCTCAACCCGCAGCCACAGCCCCACGGCGGGATCAAGCGGACCCACGTCCACGAGGTCGGGCACGCCATCGGGCTGCCGCATGTCGGCCAGGGCGAGCCGCTCACCATCGGCGGGCTGATCTGCAAGTGGCATGTGATGAACGGCGGCAGCACCAACGACCCGGAGTGCTACGGCATCACCGACTACGAGGAGCAGGACGCCATGGGGTCGGGCGACTCCCTACGGCTGTGGCACGCCAAGCCGTGGCAGGAGGCGCTCAACCTATTCACCGGCGGCACCAACTGGGACGCGGCCAACCAGCGGCACTACCCGCGGACGATCGGCGAAATCCTCACCGGCACCTGGCACGCCACCAAGCCGAGCCGCGGGTGACCGGGGTTGGCGTCACTTCGCCGGATGGCCACCGCCGTCGTTGCGCGGGCCGGGCTGCACCCGGGCGTGCTCGCCGGCGGTGGTGAAGTTGCCCAACCGCCGCTTCTCGTCCTGCTCGCTGAACGCCGCCCCGTCGTCCGTCGGCGGCGTCGCGCCGTCGTCCTTCGGCGTGTACGCCGGGCCGTCGTGCGGGCGGTTGCCCGGCGGCACCGGGGCGGGGGGGTGGTTCTTCTTGCTCATGGCTGTTCTCCGTGGGCAACTACTGCCCGGCCACCGATTGTGCAACCGCGGTGCCAACCTCGCCGTCGGCCAGCTCGCCGACGTATTTCTCGAACGCCGCCCTCGCCGCCCCCTCCGCCGCCTCCTGCTCGCCCCGCTTGGCCGTCAGGGCGTCGATGGCCTTCTCCTGGTCGGTCAGCTTGGCCAGGTACGTCTTGTAGACCTCGGCCTCCTTCGGCGTCTGGGCCAGGTTGCGGCGGATGCGATCCTGGTCCTTGCCGATGCGGTCGAGGTCGGTGGCCGTGCGGCCGACCTGCTGCTGGGCCGTGCCCCAGGCGCCGCGCAGCTCGGCCGCCTTCTGGAGCTTCGCCTTGAGGGCCGGCGACACCTGGGCCAGACGCAGGTAGTAAGCCAGCGTGTCGTCGTTCAGTTGGGCCACGCTCACCGTTTCGGAGACGGTCCGCTCCTCGGCCACGGTCAGCTCGACCGTCTTGCCGGCCGCCACCGGCAGGGCGAAGCGGAACAGCTCGGCCGTCTCCTCGGTGGCCTTGGCCGGGGCCACCAGCTTGTACCCCTGCCCCGAGCGGTTGGGGTGCTCGACCAACAGCGTGCGGGCGTCCGGCGTGCGGTTGACGGCCGTGTACGTCCGCTCCTCGGACAGGCTCCGGGTGACGACCAGCAGCCCCTTCGCGGCGGCCACCTTCGTCACGCTCGGCTCCTTGCCGCCGCCCTTCGTGGCCACCTCCATGCCGAGGTCGATGGCGAAGGCGAGCAGCCGACTCTCCTTCGGCTGGAGGTCCGGCAGGCGGGCGTCGCCGGCGTAGGCCGGGCCGTCGAACACCGTCACCGGCCCCTGGGCTAGGTTCAGGTCGGTGGTGTTCTTGAACCGCACGCCGAGCAGCGGGTGCTTCGGCTGCACCGCCGGGTTGTACACGCTCACCCGCTCGGCCTCGACCGGCTGGGTGACGATCGGCAGCAGGGCCGACTTCTGCCGGCCGACGCTCACCGGCTGGTCGATGCGGTACTGGAACGATGCGCCCAGTTTCTCCCCGGTGGCAGCCGACTGGACGCCGGCCGACGACATCGCGGGGTCGAGCGCGTGCGCCAGAATGGAGTCGCTCCCTGCCGTACCCCGACCCGCCAATCTGCCGTCTGCCCCCGGTCTGTTCGCCGGCGGAGCGCCGGCAAACCCGCCTCCCATGCCACCACCGCCGCCGACCCCCCCGCCAATCCCACCGCTCCCGTTCGCAGGGGCCGGCAGCGCGGTCGGGGCTTTCGGCGGCTGCACCTTCGCCATCTCTACCTTGTCCCGCTGGCCCAGCACACCGTCGTAGGACGGCGGCCGGAGGCTGGCGAACAGCTCCGGCTCGACCACCGGCCGGGGCACGAACAGTGGGTTGTACAGGTCCATGCGGAAGGACACCGGCCGGCCGGCGACGAGCGACATCGTCACGTCCGTCCAGTCCTCGTCGGTGGTGTTTTCGACCACCGCCCAGCCTTGCAGGGTCGGCTTGCCGTCCTTGTCCAGCAGCAGGCGGTAGCTGGTCTTCCACACCGGCGCCTCGACCACGTAGCCGATCCGCACGGCCCGTTTGCCCGCCCCGGCCAGGCGGACGCTGACCGACTTCTTGCGGCTGTCGTGGCTGCGGGCCAGCACCTCCAGCGCCCGTCGCAGTTCGGCCTCCAGCCGGGGGTTCTGGAACTTCACCCGCTGCACGTCCCGCAGGTTGACCGACTGGAGGCCACTGGCCGTCAGCACCGTCAGGTGTTCGGTCGCCGCCGGCTTCTCCGGGGTGCCGGTCTGCCGCTCCTCGACGCCGACCACGACGCCGGTCACCGCCGGGGCCGGGGCGGGCAGGGTCAGCTCGACCGCCTCGCCGCGGGCCTGGGTCAGAATCTGGCTTAGCGGCGGCTGGCCGCTCAGGTCGATGGCGAACGACGACAACAGCTTGTCCACCGGCTGCTGGCTGTCGTAGCTGATCGCCCCCAGGGTGCCGCCGTTCAGGTCTTCGACGGTCAGCGACTTGAGCAGGTCGTTGACGTCCGTCTCGGGGAACTGGAGGTCCACCCGGGCGTCCCCCTCGACGGTGCCCTGCCGGCTGAAGTAGCCGACGCCGCTGGTGAACAGCACCACCCGGGCGACCGGCAGCGGGGTGGCGGCCGGCCCCTCGACCGGCCGGGCGGCGGTCGGCGGGCGGGTGCCGCCGGCCCACAGCCCGCCGGCCCACAGCCCGGCCCCGGTCAGCGGGGCCAGCAGCAGCACACGGTTCCAGCGGCGCATGAGACGATCCTCGGTCAGCGGGGAGGGGGCATACTACCAACGGGCGAGGCCGGCCCGGCGCTGGCGGCCGTGACAATCGCGTGACACAGTTCTTGCCACGTCTCCCCCGCGGCGGGGGAGACGTGGCAAGAAGCCCCTACACTGCCGGCATGGACCTGCCGACCCTGGACGAGTTGTTGGCGCCCGCCGGGGCGGCGGTCCTGGCGGCCGCCGCCGACCTTCAGCCGACCGACGCCACCTACCCGGCGTGTTTCGACCGGCTGGCCAAGCACGTCCCGCCGCCGCTGGCGCGGGCCGCCCTGGACACCGTCCTGCTTCGCGGCAAAGCATCGAGCAAGTTCGCCGGGGCCGGCCGCATGTGGTTCGACCGCGAGGCCCTGGAGATGGCCAGCGGCGACCTCGTGGCCGGCTACCGGGCCGGCAAGTACCGCGGCTTCCGCCGGGTGGCCGACCTCGGCTGCGGCATCGGCGGCGACGCCCTGGCCCTGACGGCCGCCGGCCTGGACGTGGTGTGCGTGGACCGCGACCCGGTGCGGCTGCGGATGTGCGAAGCGAACCTGGCCGCCCACGGCCGCACCGCCCGGTTCGTCTGCGACGACCTGCTGACCGCCTCTCTCGATGGCGTCGAGACGGCGTTCGCCGACCCTGGCCGGCGGCCGGGCGGGGCGCGGGTGCTGTCCCCGGAGGCGTGCGAGCCGCCGGTGTCGGCGATCGTCGGCCGCTTCCCCCCGGGCTTCCCGCTGGGCGTCAAGGTGGCCCCCGGCATCGCCCGCACCGACCTGTTGCCGTACGGCCCAGCTGTTGAGTTCATCTCCGCCCACGGCGAGCTGAAGGAGTGCGTCCTGTGGTTCGGCGACCTACGGCCGGGCAAGCCGACGGCAACGCTGCTGCCCGGCCCGCACACGCTGAGCGGCGACCCCGGCGACTCCTACGACACCGGCCCGGTAGAAGCCGGCCACTTCCTGTACGACCCCGACTCGGCCGTCATCCGTGCCGACCTGATGAACGAACTGGCCACCCAGTTGACCGCCCGGCCGCTGGAGGCCGGGTACGCCCAGCTCACCGCGGCGACCCACACGCCGACGCCGTTCGCTACCGTCTACCGCGTCGAGGCGGTGATGCCGCAAGACGCCAAGACGGTCGGCCGGTTCCTGCGGGAGCGAGGCGTCGGCCGGCTGACGATCCTGAAACGCGGCGTCGAGGTGGACGCCGACGCCCTCGGCCGCAAGTGGCGGACCGGCCGGGGCGAGCACCGCACGGTGGTGCTGTGCCGGGCCGGCGGCAAGCGGGTGGCGGTGGTGTGTGAAGCCGTGTCGTAGGGCAGTTGCCCTTCCCGGTTGCTGTTCCCCGTCGGTAGACTGCCGTCGTGACCACCTCGCCGCCTGAGTGCCTGCACGTCGAACGGCTGACCGAGCCGTTCACCGGCTGGCCGCTGCTGGGCGTCGGGGCCGCGTGGGACGCCCCGCCGCACCCGCACCCGCTGGTTGCCGAGGTGTTGCTAGACGATGTCGTGCGGCAGCGCGAGCCGGTGAGTCGCACGCCGACCGGCTACCGCTTCGGCACCCAGCTTCCCGCCGAACCCGCCGTCCGGCTGACGGTCCGGTTGGTTGCCGGCGACGAGTCCGTGACGGTGTACGACGGCCCGGCTGAGGCCCCGCCCCGCCCGCTGACGGTGGATGTAAAATCGTCCCCGCTCCGCACCGCCGGCCGGGCGCTGGCCAGCGGCGACCTGTTCGAGCTCGAATGGTGGGCCGCCCGCCGCCGGCGGTACACCGACCTTGCCCTCCGCGGCCGGCAGCGGGTGCGGGACAAGCTGCACGCCCGCCGGGTCGGCCCGCATGACCCGTACCGGGTGTTCCTCCGCACCTGCGTGCCGAACGCCGCCGCGCTGGCCGCCATGCGACGGCGGGCCGAGGGGTTCCGTTACAAGCCGGTGTTCAGCCTGCTTGTTCCGGTGTTCAACGCCCCCAAAGCGTACCTGATGGGGTTGGAGACTTCGGTCCAGCGTCAGGCGTACCCGCACTGGGAGCTGTGCCTGGCCGACGACGCGAGCACCGACGCCGACACCCAGTCGGCCCTCCGGCTGCTCGAACGCAGCCGCGGCGTCAGGCTCGTCCGCCGGCCGGCCAACGGCCACATCTGCGCCGCCACCAACTCGGCCGCGGAGCAGGCGACGGGCGAGTTCCTTGTCTTCGCCGACAACGACGACGTACTCGCCCCGCACGCCCTGTTCCGCGTGGCCGAGTTGCTGCAGCAGCACCCGGACGCCGACCTGATCTACTCGGACGAGGACAAGCTGAACGACGCCGGCCGGTTCGACCCACAGTTGAAACCTGGCTGGTCGCCCGATCTGCTGCTCAGCTACAACTTCGTCAACCACCTGACCGTCATCCGCCGCACCCTTTTCGAGGCCGTCGGCCGCTACCGCCTAGGGTACGAAGGGTCGCAGGACCACGACCTGCTGCTGCGGCTGACCGAACGCACCGACCGCATCCACCACATCCCGGACCTGCTGTACCATTGGCGGGCGCACGCCAACAGCACGGCCGTGGCGGCGGGCGTGAAGCCCTACGTGCAGACGGCCGGGCGCAAGGCGGTGGTCGACGCCCTCGCCCGCCGGGGGATCGACGCCACCCTGTACCAACCCGCGTTCGCCGAGCGGCTCGGGCTACCCATCCTCGGGCTGGACGGGCCGGACGACGGGCCGACGGTGGCCGTCGTCATCCACGGCCCGTCCTCCGGGGCCACCGTGCGGGCGGTCAAGGCGACCACCAGCTACCGCAGCCTCACCACGTATCTGGTGCTGGACGACACGGCCGACGCCCTCAACCGCCACGCCGCCGGCCGTACCGAGGAGTTCCTACTGTTCCTACGGGCCGGCGTCGAGCCGACCGACCCGCGGTGGCTGTCCCGCCTGTTGGCCTACGCCAAACTGCCGGAGGTGGGAGCGTGCGGCGGCCTCGTCCGCGACCCGGCCGGCGGCATCGCGTCGGCCGGCACGGCCCTCGACGGCGACCCGGTGGACGCGCTCGCCGGCCCCCGCCCCGAACCCACCAGCTACTACTTTTACGCCGAGGTGGCCCGCACCGTGGCGGCCCCCGGGGGTGGCGTGCTGCTCACCCGCCGGAGCCACTTCGAGCGGGCCGGCGGGTTCGACGCCGACCGCTTCGGTCGCACCTTATGGGACGTGGACTACGCCCGCCGGCTGGCCGGCCTGGGGCTGCGGAGCGTCCACGTCGGCGGGGCCGAGTTCCGCACCGCCGCTGGCGTCCGCCGCGACTCGCCCACCGAACGGCTGGCCTTCCGCACCGCCCACCCGGACCCCGACCCGTACCACCGCCCGCCGCCGCGGCCGGACCCGCCGCACCTCGTCGCCCCGCTGCCGGCCGGCACGCCGGTGCTGTTCGGCACCCACAACCTGCAGTCCACCGAGGGGGCGCCGAAGATCATCCGCGACATCGCGGTGTCACTGCACCGCCGGGGGGCGGTGCGGGCCAGTCTGTTCGCCCCGGCCCCCGGGGTCACGCCGGACGGCATTGAGGCGTTCGCCGACGAACAGCCGTGGGGCCGACGGTTCATCGACGGCCGCTGGACGCCGACCGAGTACGCCGCCGCCCAGCGGCACTTGCGAACGCTGCTGAAGCGGGTGAAGCCGGCGGCGGTAGTGGCCAACACGGCCGGGCTGTTCCCGCTCGCCGACGCCGCCATCCGGCTGGGTGTGCCGTCGGTACTGTGCCTGCAAGAGACGTACCCGCCGCCGCTGCGGTCGGCCCTGTTCAGCCGGTTCGCCGAGGGGCGGTTGGCGTGGGCCATGCGGAACGCTGGGCGGGTCATCTTCGCCTCGGACGACTGCCGGGCCGCCTACGCCGACCTCGGGCTGTGTCAGGACGTAGTGGTGCCCAACGGGCTGGACGCCGGCCCCATCGACGCCTTCTTGAAACGGGCGCCGAAGCCGCCTGGCGACGGGCTGCGGGTGGTGTGCGTCGGCACCGTCTGCGAGCGGAAGGCTCAACACGTCCTGGTCGAGGCGGCGGCACTGGTGCCGGGGCTGACGGTGAGCCTCGTGGGGTGCCGCGAGGGGTTGCCGTACCTGGGGTACGTCCGGGCGCTGGCCGCCGCCCGTGGCGTGTCCGACCGCATCGAGTTCATCGCCGAGACGCCGGACGTGTGGCCGCACCTCCGCGCCGCGGACGTGTTCGCGTGCTGCTCGCACGTCGAGGCGTACAGCCTGTCGGTGCTGGAGGGGCTGGCGTTCGGCCTGCCGGTGGTGTCCACCCCGTGCGGCGGCCTGAGCCAACAGGTGACGTGGGGGGCCAACGCCCTGCGGTTCGCCTTCGACGACCACCACGCCCTCGCCGGCCACCTCCGGCGACTGGCCGATGACGCCACCCTGCGGGCCGAGATGGGCCGGCAGGCGCGGGCCGGGTTCGACCTGCTGCCGTCGGCCGCCGACACCAGCGACCGCTACGCCCGGGTGATCGCCGCCGCCGTGCGGGAGGCGGCATGTTGAAGAGGGTGCGGAACCTCTGGCGCGGCGAGACCGACGCCACCCTGTTCGACCTGGCCGCCGCCCGCCGGCTGGCCGCCGGTTACGGCCCCGTCGGCGGTGCCACCGGCGACCGGGCCGGGCGGGCCTACGAACTTCGGCCGGACGTGCGGGCGGCCTTCCCGCTCGGGCTGACCCCCCACCCGCAGCGGGGCGAACTGCTCGGCTGGCTGCTCACCTACGGCCGGGCTGACTTCGGGCTGACCCCGGCCGAGTGCGTCGCCCACCTGGCCGACCTGGACGCCACCCCGGACCGCGGTCTGGAACGCTCGTACCGACTCCAGCCGGACTGGCAGCGGGCCGTGGCCCGGGCGTTGACCCCGGCCGGCTGGCCGGCCTTCAAACAGTTCCTGGCGGAAACGTACGGCCTCCGCGGCCGCTGGTTCGACCGGGCCACCCTGGCACCGCAACCGGCCGCGACCGGGCCGGGGCTGAACGTGCTCGCCCACCTCCGCTACCCGAGCGGCCTCCAGCAGGCGGCCGCGACGCTGGCCGCCGCCGCCGAACGGGCCGGGCTGGCGGTCAGCCGCCGCGACCTGCCGGTGGCCGTCCCCGACGACTGGGACGGCCGCACCCCGACGCTCGGGCTGGAGCCGTTCCCGGTGTCGGTGTGGGTGACGGCCGTCAACACCTTCCCGGCCGCGTTCCTGCCGATCGCCGGGCTACACCCGCGGGCCGGGGTGAAGCGGGCGGCCGTCTGGTACTGGGAACTGGACGCCCTGCCGGCCGACTGGCGGGCACACCTCGACTGGCCGGACGAGGTGTGGGCGCCGACCACCTTCCTGGCCGACACCTTCCGCCGACACACCTCCAAGCCGGTGGAGCTGCTCCTGCCCGGGGTGGAAGTGCCGGCGTTCGCCCCGCTGCCGCGGTCGCACTTCGGGCTGCCGGCCGACCGCTTCCTGGTGCTGTTCAGCTTCGACATGCTCAGCGTCATGGCCCGTAAGAACCCGCTGGCCGTGGTGGCGGCCTTCCGCCAAGCGTTCCGGGCCGACGACCGGGTTCACTTGTGCATCAAAGTCTCTCGTAGTGACGCCGACTCGGCCGCACTGGATGAACTGCGAGCGGCGTGCGACACCGTCGGGGCGACTCTGCTCGACCGCTTGTTGCCGCGGGCCGAAGTGACGGCCTTGCTGGCATCGGCCGACTGCTACGCCAGCCTGCACCGCAGCGAGGGGTTCGGGCTGGGCCTGGCCGAGAGCCTGCTGCTCGGCAAGCCGGTGGTGGCCACCGGGTACTCGGGCAACCTCGACTTCATGGACGACGCGGGGAGCTTCCTGGTGAGCCACACGCTGGTGGACGTGGCGGCCACCGGCGGGGCGGTGGCCAACCCGTACCGCGGCGGCCGGTGGGCCGAGCCGGACATCGGCCACGCGGCCGAGTTACTGCGGCGGGTGTTCGCGGACCGCGACGGCACGGCTGAGGTGGCACGACGCGGGCAGGCGCGGGCGCGGGAGCTGCTGGGGATGGGAGCGTATGCGAAGCGGCTGGCCGAGCGGGTGAACCGTCTTGGCGAGCGGCTGGCGTAAGCCGGTCCGGCCCGACGGCACCCGTAGCGTCACCCAGACCGGACCGGCTTACGCCGGCCGCTCGCCAAGAACCCGCCACAAGTTCACCAGCTCCACCGCCGTCACCGCCGCCTCAAATCCCTTGTTGCCGGCCTTCGCCCCGGCCCGCTGCATCGCCTGTTCCAGCGTGTCGCACGTCAGCACGCCGAACACCACCGGCACCGGGCCGTCGGCGGCCAGCTTGGCCAGCCCCCCCGTCGCCGCCCCGGCGACGTGGTCGTAGTGGTCGGTGTCGCCGCGGATGACGCACCCCAGGCAGACGACGGCCGCGTACTTGCCGCTCCGCGCCAGCAGCCCGGCCACGGCCGGCAGCTCGAACGCCCCCGGCACCTTCACCACGTCGATGCGGTCGTCGGCCACGCCGTGGCGGCGGAGGGCGTCCACCGCGCCGGCCGTGAGCGGCTCCACGACCAGCCAGTTGAACCGGGCGGCCACGACGGCGAACCGGCCGGCCGGCGGGGCCAAGTCGCCCTCGATGACGGTCGGCACGGTCACAGCTCCAGCGGGTTGGTGCGGGGGTTGAAGTAGTAGTCGAGCGCCCGCTTGCTGGCGTCCCCGCCGTCCAGCCCCTTCTTGAACGCCTTGAGCCGCTGGGCCGACGTGCCGTGGGTGAAGCTCTCCGGCGACACCCACCCGCTCCGCGACACCGTCTTGGCGATCATGTCGTCGCCGATGGCCTTGGCCGTCGTCAGCGCCTCCTCGGCGTCCCCCGGCTCGAGGATGCGTTTGAGCTTATTGGCGTGGAACGCCCACACCCCGGCCAGGTAGTCGGCCTGGAGTTCCAGCCGGATGCCGCCGTTCTTGCCCTCGGTCTTCTCGAACCGCCGCACCTGGTCGCTGTACCCGAGCAGGTTCTGGACGTGGTGGCCGACCTCGTGGGCGATCACGTAGGCCTTGCTGAAGTCGGCCTTCGACCCCTTCAGCTTGCTCTGGAGTTCGTCGAAGAAGGCCGGGTCGAAGTACACCGTCTTGTCGGCCGGGCAGTAGAACGGGCCGACCTCGCTGGGGGCGTCGCCACACCCGCCGGTGCGGACGGCCTGGCTGAAGATGACCGTCTTGGGCGGGGCATACTCCTCGCCGTAGTCCTGCTTGAACCGCTCGGCCCACACCTCTTCGGTCAGGCCGACCACCTTCTGGGTGAACTTCTTGACCTCGTCGTTGGGCGGCGGCCCGACCTGCTTCATCTGCCCGCCGCCCTGCAGCTTGCCGGCCACCGCCCCGGCCTGCTTGGCCGCGTTCGGGTCGCCGGTCACCAGGTAGGCGACGGCCATGACGACCAGGGCCAGCACCCCGCCGCCGCCGGCCACGGCCGGGGCCAGCCCCCGGCGGTCCTCCACGTTGCCACTCTCGCGGGCGTCGTCCAGTCGCATGGCTGCTTCTCGGGGTTAGGCGGCGTGGGCTTGCAGGTCTTCCAAGTCTACGAACTCCAGGGCCGCGACGTGCGTCGCCTCCAGCACCACCGGGCAGGCGACGCCGGCCTGGAGGGACTGCTGCCACCGCTGCACGCACACGCACCAGCCGTCGCCCGGCCGCAGCCCGGGGAAGCCGTACTCCGGCCGGGGGGTGCTGAGGTCGTTGCCGACCTCCCGCTGGTGGGCCAGGAAGGCGGCCGTCACCCGGCAGCAGACCAGGTGCAGGCCGGTGTCGTGCTCGCCGGTGTTGCAGCAGCCGTCCCGGTAGAAGCCGGTGAGCGGGTCGGTGCCGCACTCTTGCAGCGGCGTGTTGAGGACGTTGCGGGCGGTGGGCACGGGGCCGCACTCCAAGGGGGATAGGGTCATCTGTAGTCGGTCGGGCGGCGGCGGACAGCCCGCCACCAAACACCCATTTGCACACTTGCAACCGTTCGATCTTCGGCGCATACTGACGGGGCTTTTATGGGTTGCTTGGTCCACTCCCCGGTCCTGGAGCCTGTCATGACTCGCCCATGCCCTGGCGCACTCCGACGCCGCCACGCTTTTACGCTCATCGAACTGCTGGTGGTGATTGCGATCATTGCCATCCTGATTGGCCTCCTCCTGCCGGCCGTGCAGAAGGTCCGCGAAGCGGCCGCGCGGCTGAAGTGCCAGAACAACCTCAAGCAGATCGGCTTGGGATTGCACAACTACCACGACGCCAACTCGGCCTTTCCGCCCAGTTACTCCGCGACCGTTCCGTACACCGATGGGGCGACCGACACGACGGCCGGTTGGGGTTGGGCGACTTACATACTGCCCCACATCGAGCAGGACAACTTGTTCCGACAGCTCGATCTGCGCCGACCGGTCAGGGACTCTCCCGGTATCCAGACCATGCTGAAGGTTTACCTCTGCCCTTCGGATCCGACTCCGGGCTCGGCCTTCGCGGTGCCCGATGCCTTCGGCAATACCATCGCGATGGCTGCGCCTTCGAGCTACGCCGCCTGCGTCGGGGGAGACGAATCGGGCACCTCGGACGCGACCGGACTGGGGATCTTCTACCGCAACAGCCGCGTGCATCTGACCGACGTGACGGATGGCACGAGCAACACGATGATGATCTGCGAGCGGTCGTGGGGGAACGCCAACGGAATCTGGGCTGGGGCCATCAGCGGCGCCGTCTGTTTGCGCGGCAAGCAGAACCCCTGTCCCGGTTCCGCATCGAGTTCGTACCCCGCGTCCACCCTCGTGCAGGTCCACACCCATTTGAACAATACGACCACGGACACCGACGGCGGTCTGGACGACCCGTCCAGCCGGCATACCGGGGGGGCGAACTCCGCCTTCGCCGACGG
>JAYVUZ010000030.1:0-5002 GCA_043787415.1 Fimbriiglobus sp.
CATTTCTGCCTGTCCGGAGCTTGGACAGGCAGAAATGCCTGTCCCACCAAACCCCTACCTCAGCTCGACGCACCGCACGCCGGCGTCGTCCCGCACGAACAGCCGGCCGCCGGCGAACGCCGGGGCGGTCATCGTGCCGTCGCACACCTTCGCCTTGCACAGCTCCTTGTAGCCGGCCGGGGTGGCCTCCGCTAGCCGCAGTGTGCCCTGGTCGTCGAGCATGAGCAGCTTGCCGTCCCCGGTGCGGATCAGGCCGAAGTGGAAGTACCCCAGCCCCGCCTGCCGCCAGTGTTCCTTGCCGGTCGTCAGGTCCACGCTCACCAGGTCGGCCCGGGGCACCGGCTCCAGCACGTTGGAGATCAGGTAGGCACTGTCCGGGGCGGCCGCCACGCCGGACGAGAAGTACCCCTTCACCCCGGCCGCCTGCCACACCTGCTCGCCGCCGTCGCCGGCCACCCGCACGGCCGTCGCCCCGTTGCTCGTGGTGGACGTGATCACCAGGTCGCCGGCCACCAGCGGGGTCGGGGCGGTGCCGCCGGGCTGGAAGGCGAGCGGGAACTCCCACGACACGGACCCGTCCAGCGGGTTCAGCCCGACCAGCCGGAGGGTGGTCATGAACACCACGTCCGGCAGCTTGCCGGGTTTGCCCGCTAGCAGCACCGGGGAGGCGGTGCCGGCCGACTCGTCCAGCGCCGTCCAGGCCACCGCGCCGGTGTCGGCGTCGAACCCGACGACCGCCCGGCCGGCCCCGCCGACGGCCACCACCACGCGGGAGCCGACGACCAGCGGCGAGCAGGTGACGCCGAACCGCGGCACCCGCATCCCGAGCGGCGGCTTGGCACAGTCCACCTGCCAGACGAGCTTGCCGTCGGCCGCGTCCAGGCAGCTCAGCACCCCGGTGATGCCGAAGGCGTACACCTTGCCGGCGGCCACGGCCGGCGTCGCCTGCGGGCCGGTGTTGAGGACGCTGGAATACGGGGCACGGGTGTAGCTGGTCCGCCACAACTCCTAACCGTCGGCGGCGGCGAAGGCGACCACCTCCTCGGCGTCCTTGCCCTTCACCCGGGCGTGGACGAACACCGTGCCGCCGGCCACCACGGGGGTGCTGAAGCCCGGCCCGACCTTGCCCGTCCACAGAGTCTTCGGCGGCTCGGCCCACGGGCGGACGGTGTCCGGGCTGGCGTTGTCCCGCTTCGGCCCGAGCCACTGCGGCCAGTCGCCGGCCGGGGCGGCGGTGGCTAGCAGGGTCAGCACGAACAACGCTCTCGTCACGGCCGTCCCCCGGGTGTGCCCGCGTCCGGGTCAACATATCGCCCCCGCGCGGCCGATGTTACACTCACCACCCATTCTCACAGGACGCCCGCGCATGACGCCGCCCGCCGCCGACCCCCTGTGGTGGGCCGACCCGGCCCAGAAGCCCCGCATCGAGGCTGACCCGGCGGGCGTCCTCCGCGAGTACGGGGTGAACGTGTCGGCCGCCACCCCGGCGCGGGCCGTGCTGGATACCCTGCGGCTGGTGTCGGTGGTGTGGGTGGACGGCCAGCTCGTCAGCCGGGACCGCTTCCACCTGGACCCGTTCGACCAGGGCCTCGTGTACGGCCGCGGGGCGTGGGAGGCCACCCGCACCGTCGGCGGGGTGCCGTGGCTGTGGCGGGAACACCTCGACCGCCTGCGGCACACGGCGTCACTGCTCGGCATCGACCTCACCCCGCACGCCCTGCCGGACGAGGCCGAGGTGATGCGATTCGTGCGGCAACTCACCGCCGCCGACGTGGTGGTGCGGCTGAACGTGACGGCCGGCCAGCCGCACCGGCCGGGGGTGCTGTGGATGACGGCCAGCCTGCGGAACGCCCCCCGGGCGAGCGTGAAGCTACGCACGGCCCGAAGCCCGGTGCCGCCGGGCCACCCGGACCTGGCGTGGAAGTCGTTCCAGTACGCCGGCCGGTACCGGGTGGCGGCCGAGGCGACGGCCGCCGGGTTCGACGGGGCGCTGCTGGTGGACGCGACGGGGACGGTGCTGGAGTCGGACTGTGCCAACGTGTTCGTGCGGCTGCCCGAGGGGTGGGTGACGCCGGCCGCCGACGCCGACCTGTTCCTGCCCGGCACCGTTCGCAACCACGTCCTCAAGAGCGGCCCGTTGCCGGTGACGGAAGTGAACCTGCCGGCCAGCCGACTGCCCGAGGCGAGCGAGCTGTTTTTGACCAACAGCAACCTGGGGGCGGTGCCGGTGAGCGGCCTGGACGGCCGGCCGCTGGCGGTGGGCGAGGAGACGCTGCGGTTCGTCCGGTGGCTGACGCCGGTGGCCGGCGACGCCGGCGGCCGGGTATGATGCGGGGTATCCTTTGGAGGTGACGGCCATGAGTGTTTCGCAACTCGAAGCCCCCGTCCCGACCGTCGCCCCAACGGCGGCCGAGGTTCAGGCTCTAGTCACCCGGCTGACGCGGCGGGAGCTGGCAGCGTTCAACAAATGGTTCGGCGACTGGTTCGAGGACGAGTGGGACCGGCAGATCGAGGAGGACGCCCTGGCCGGCCGGCTGGACCACCTGATGCGTCAGGCCGACGCCGACTTCGACGGCGGCCGGTGCAAGCCGTTGTGACCCACTTCGCCACCCCAGGGTTCTGGTGGCACTACCGCCAGCTCCCGCCGGACGTGCAGGCGCTGGCGGACAAAAACTTCGACTTACTCCGTGCCAACTCCCGCCACCCGTCGCTGCGGCTGAAGCTCGTGGGCGGGGCGTGGTCGGCCCGGGTCGGCTTGGGCCACCGGGCACTCGCCCGCTCCCGTACGGAGGGGCTTGTCTGGTTCTGGATCGGGCCGCACGACGAGTACGAGCGGATCATCGGTGGCGGCTGACGCCCGTCACCCGCCGGGGCCGGTCGGGGCCGGCACCTCGGTCGTCCCCAGCGCCTCGCCGTTGTACTTGCTCAGCAGCTTCTTCGCCCGCTCCTCGGTGCCGCTGGTCACGAAGTAAGCGCACGCCCGCCGGCTGCGGTAGCTCATCACTTGCATGATCTCGCTCCAGAACTTCTTGTCCCCCACGTCCGAGTAGTTGGACTTGAGCTGGTTGGTCGGCTCGGACTCGTCCTGCTTGCCGAGCGGCCCGTCCTTCATGGCCTTCACCAGGTCGGCCGCCGTCTTGGCGTCGCCGCACTGCATTGCCACCCCGGCCCGCACGCCGCCGCCGCCGGGCGTCGTCCACACCCCGAACGTGGTGGCCGTCTTGCCGGCCGCCGCCAGGGCCGGCAGGTCGGTGCCCAGCACGCCGGTGCTGTTGGCCACGTAGTTCTTCAGCCGGCCGGTGGTCCGGCCGACCAGCCAGATGCTGCCCCGCACGCACAGCCCGCCGCAGTCGTCCAGCCCCGTCTTGGCGAAGCTGGCCCCCTTGCCGGCCGTCACCCCAGCGTTGAGTGCCTCCGACCCGCGGGGCACGACCACGAATATCTTGCCCGTCCGGCCGTCGGCCGACGGGGTGTACAGCGTGCCCCCGGCCAGTATCCCCTTGGCCGACGTGGACCGCCCGCCGGTCGGGCCGCCGCCGAGCAGGGCGTTCACTTGGGCCAGGTTGACCGCCTTCTGGCTGCGGAACACGTACACGGTGGACTCCCGCCCGCCGGCCTGGAGGTTCTTGGCCACCACGAAGTAGTCGAGGAACTTCTCGGCGTCGATGCCGGCCGCCCCGGCGATGCCGTCGGCCGCCGCCTTCACGTCGGCCGTCAGGTGCTTGTCCACCTCGGGGGCGTACCCCGGGTATTTGGTGAGCTGGCTGACGTTCACCCCCCGCGCCCAGTTGCAGTCGCCCGGCACGTAGGTGAGCATCTCCTCCACCTTGCCGGCCCGGTTGAGGAACCAGATCATGGTGGCCCCGAGGCCGATCAGGGCACCGAACCCCAGGACGATGCTGCCCACCAGGACGACCGGGTTGGTCGTCTTCTTCTTCACCTTCCGCTGCTTGATCTCGGCCGGGGCCTTCGCCCTCTTCTCCGCCGCCGCCGGCTTGTCGGCCGACGCCTTCTTGGGCCGCGGCGGCACGAACAGCGCCCCGCACTTGGGGCACTCGACCGGGTGCCCCTTGGCCGGCGGGGCGTCCAGCCGCAGGCGGGCCGAGCATTCCGGGCAGGCGGTGTCGAACGGCATGGGTGACTCGGGCCGGCGAGGCGGGGGAATCGTCCGATCCTACCGGGTGCGGGCGGCGGTCGGCAAGGGGCCGGCCGGCAAACGGCTTGACGCCGCCACCCCGGCCCCCCACCTTAACGTAGCCGGGGGTCGCCGCCCCGCCACACCTTACGGCCGGAGCGTGCCATGCGAGTCGGGCTGACGGTCGGTCTGGTGGCCTGCCTGACGGCGCTGGCCGCCGCCCAGGACGCCGGCGTGCCGGCCGGGTTCCGGGCGTACATCGTGGCCGACGACCGCTTCCCGGCTGTGCCTGGGCCGGACCCCAAGAAGCCGGTGCCCGACCCCCGCACCCGCACCGACCGCCTGCACGACCTGGTGGCCGAGTTCGGCCTGGACCCGGTGGTGGCCGTGTTCACCCGGGCCGAGCCGACCCCGGACGCGGCCGTGGGCAAGCTGCTCAAGAAGCTGGACGAGCTGCCGGCCGCCCACCGCAAGTTGCAGGACCGCGGCCGGCCGGTGCGGGCGGTGCGGCCGTTCGTGGTGTTCCTGCGGCTGGACAAGGAGTACCCGGAGGACGAGCAGCGGGACGCCGTCGCCGGCAAGGTGAAGGAGGTGGCGGCCGCCCTGAAGACGCCGCGGGTGGTGTACGGCCTGGCCGCCGGCAAGTCGGCCCAGGTGGACGCCTGGAAGCTGGGCGACGCCGAGACCGTGGTGGTGCTGTACGACCGGATGCTGGTGGTCAAGCGATGGGACGTGCCGGCCGGGGCGGTCGGGGACGACGTGCTGGCGGCCATCGCCGCCGAGGCGGACAAAGCCGCGGGAGTGAAGTAGGGCACGCTACTGCCTGCCGTCCCACGCGACCCCAACAGTGATTGTTGGGGTCGCGTG
>JAYVUZ010000031.1:0-2733 GCA_043787415.1 Fimbriiglobus sp.
GAAGGCCGCCAACGTCCTGGCGTTCGTCCAGGTGGCCGCTGTCACGGTCATGCTCACGTGACTCTGCCGACAGGGCCGCTCGCGTCCACACGACCTAGAGGCGTAGCACGTTGACCTTCGGGACGCAGAGGGTGAAGCGAAGCCCCTGCGTCCCCACACTGAGGATCGTTGGAGTGGTCAGGGCGGCCGTCCGCGGCGGTGGTTCTGGTCTCCCTTGGGCAGAGAGTTGGTTCGCACGGTTCGCACGCCGCGAGGCGGCGGCGAAACCGACGCAAGTCGTTGACCGGCCTGGTTGGTTCGCACCGGGCAATTGGTTCGCACGGGGGGTGCGTGCGGCGTGAGAACCAACCCCCGGCCCGGCCGGCGGTAGACTGACGGCACCCCTCCCCGGAGTGCCGTCATGCCCGTCGAACACGTCGAGATGGCCGGCCACATTGTCGATTCGCTGCTGCTGCCCAAGGTGCTCGACGCCATCCTCAGCCGCGGCGGCCGCTACCACATCGAGAAGCTGACCCTCGGCGAGCGGCAGGACGACGCCAGCCACGCCCGCATCCGGGTCGAGGCCGACACCCCGGCCAAGCTCGACGCCATCCTGGCCGACATCCACCCGCACGGGGCCGTCCCGGCCAACCCGGCCGACGCCGTCACCGCCGCCGCCGACCAGCCGGGCTGCTTCCCCGACGGCTTCTACTGCTCGACCAACTTCCGCACCGAGGTCCGCGTCGCCGGCGTCTGGGTGCCGGTGCAGCTTCAGGAGATGGACTGCGGCATCGTGGTCGCGGGGGCGAGTGCCCGGTGCGTGCCCATGACCCAGGTGCAAGTCGGCGACCCGGTGCTGGTCGGCCGGGCCGGGACGCGGGTGTTTCCACCCGAGGGCGAGGCCCGCAAGCACGAGCTGTTCGAGTTCATGGCCAGCCCGGTGAGCAGCGAGCGGCCGAAGGCGGTGAGCGTGCGGGAGGTCGCCAAGGCCATGCGGAAGTGCCAGGCCGACGGGCTGAAGGTGCTGGCCGTGCTCGGGCCGGCGGTGGTCCACACCGGCGGCGGCGAGCTGGTGGCCAAGCTGGTGCGGGACGGCCTCCTCGACGTGCTGTTCGCCGGCAACGCCCTGGCGACGCACGACCTGGAGCAGAGCCTGTACGGCACCAGCCTGGGGGTCAGCTTCGACCACGGGCTGCCGACCGACGAGGGGCACGAGCACCACCTGCGGAGCATCAACACGGTGCGGCGGCTGGGCGGCATCGCGGCGGCGGTCGAGTCCGGGCGGGTGCAGTCGGGCATCATGTACGAGTGCGTGAAGAAGGGGGTGCCGACCATCCTGTGCGGCAGCATCCGGGACGACGGCCCGCTGCCGGAGGTCATCACGGACGCGCTGGTGGCCCAGGACGCCATGCGGGCGCACGTGCCGGGGGTGGGCTTCTGCCTGATGGTGGCGACGACGCTGCACAGCATCGCGGTGGGCAACCTGCTGCCGGCGTGGGTGAAGGTGGCGTGCGTGGACATCAGCCCGGCGACGGTGACCAAGCTGATGGACCGGGGCAGCACGCAGACGGTGGGCATCGTGTCCGACGCCGAGCCGTTCCTGCGGGCGCTGGTCGGGGAGTTGGACAAGAGCAGGTAAGGCCGGGGGCGTCGAACTGTGCCTGGAGTGATGGAAACACTCAGCAGACTTACTTTGCTGGAGGGTTCGCGATGGATGACGAACAGTTGGCTGGCTGGTCGCCCAGCGGCGTGAGCATCGTAAAAGCGCTGTCCTCAGTGCTGTTCCAACACGACGCACACCTGAACCCCGTCAAAGTTGGGGGGCAGATTCGTATCGTGCTACCCGGCGAGAAACGACCCGTGGTTCAGATCAACGATGTTAAGACAAAGCGTGCGGTCAAGCTCAAGCTGACTATCGGGGAGCGGAGCGGGTTGATCAGCCCGGACGGGCCGTTGACTCCATCCACGAGCAGCATCGGTCAGAGTGAGAAGGATCGCGGCCTCATCACGATTACTCTAGAGGAAGCTGACGGTACCGTGGTCGAATACATCGACCAAGCCTACTGCTTCTGCTCCGGTAGGCCCACGGCCCCACGACGGCGGCAGTCAGTGCCGCCCGCTGTCGCCCCGGAGGAAGGCGACGATACGTCGGACGATGGTGCCGACCACCGCGAAACGGTCCGCCGGCAAATCAAACCTCGCCGCGGTCAGCGGCAGTTCCGTAACGCTCTACTCGACCGATTCGAGAGGAGCTGTGCGGTCACGGGCTGCGCGGTGTTGGACGTGCTAGAGGCTGCCCACATCAAGCCGTACCGGGCCGGCAAGCGGGACAACGCTGCCGACAACGGTTTGCTGCTGCGGGCCGACATCCACACCCTGTTCGACCTTGACCGGATCGGCATCGAACCGGACACGTTGCGCGTCAAGTTACACCCAGACATCGCCCGGTCGCCCGAGTATGGCTCACTAGTCGGACGGGAGCTGAGTTGCCCGGGAGGTCTTCCACGGGCGGACGCCCTGCGTCAACGGTACGACCAGTTTTTGCAGGTGGGTGAAAACCCCGTTCGAGGCGAGCGGCCGGTGTAAGCCGGCCGACAGCTCGCCTCGAACGGGGTTGGACGCCTGCTGGCGGAGGGGCTGCGGCCGTCGCATCGGCTAAGAAACCCTAACGGAACCGTCCGGCGAGGCGATACCAGCAGACCTTGACGCAGGCCAGGGTGAGGAACGCCTGATGGATGTCGGCCCGCCGCTCGT
>JAYVUZ010000032.1:0-7003 GCA_043787415.1 Fimbriiglobus sp.
ACGAGCGGCGGGCCGACATCCATCAGGCGTTCCTCACCCTGGCCTGCGTCAAGGTCTGCTGGTATCGCCTCGCCGGACGGTTCCGTTAGGGTTTCTAAGCCTCATGCTCACCGGTCCGGTCCGAGTAGTCGCCGTCGGCAAGCCGTCCCAGGTCTGACTTAGTAGGAGGGGCCATGACCCCGGACCAGCGTCTCACAGAGGTGTTCGACCGGGGGCTACATGACGGCGTCGGTACACTCTCGCCGACGGACCATGAGCTGTACCGCATCCAGGACTTCATCATCGAGTTCGAGATCGGCGGTCTGTCGGGCTATTTTTACAACCGGCTGGCCGACCTGTCCAGAATCATGGCGGCGATTGAAGCCATGCGTTGTTGCGGGCTGCCCGCGATGGCAGCACTCCTGGGCGAGGCTGCCGGGCTGTTCGCCGGGTATGTGGACCCGGACCCGCCCGCCACTGGGACGAGGTTCTGCGGCAGTAAGACCCTGCGGGCCAGCTCGCGGAGCTGGACCACCGTATCGGGACGCTCGACAACTACGGACTGGACGGGGCATCCATCGCTTAGCCGACGGTGGGCGTGACGCCGGGTAGGCAGGTCTGCCGGACGAACCCACGGAGCAGGTCGGGACGGTGCTTGACCTCGACCAGTTCCTCGACCACCCGGTCCCACAGCTCGTCTGTGTCGTGCGCCGCCAGGTTTGCCAGCCGCCCGTACTTGGCCCAAGCCCACACCCCCTCGTCCGGGTTCAAGTCCGGGACGTCTCCTGGGAAGTCCTCGGCCACTACGCCCGGGTGCCGGGCCAGCCACGCCTTGACCCGCTTCGACCGGCTGTGGATGTTGCTCCGGTCCCAGACGACCGTCAGCGGCCCCAGCCGCCGGTGCAGGTCGGCCAGGAAGGCGACGATGTCCTCCCCGTGGGCGTTGTGGTCGAGCACGTCGAAGTATAGCCCCGGGCGGGCAACCGCCGGGCTGACGGTAATGCAGCTGATGGCCGAAAGCCGGTCCCGCCGGTCGCACGCCCGCAGCACCGGGGTCCGGCCCCGGGGGGCGAAGGTGCGGCGGACGGTCGGGGTGAGCATGAATCCGGACTCGTCCAGGAAGGCCAGGTAGGCGCTACGGCGGAACGCCTGCCGGACGATGCGGGGGAACTCGTCACCGGCCCACCTCGCCACCTCCTTGTCGTTCCGCTCCCGGGCATGCCGGCGGGGCTTCTGGCTGGTCCACCGTAACCGACCGGTGAGGCGGGTGGTTTGCAGTAGTCCTTAACTGGTCGCAACCGCCGGCGGTCGGGTCGAGGCGTGCCGGCTTGCTCGTGCGGGGGCGTCTGGCCTCAGACGGCGAGTCGGCTCCGGGCGTGGGCCGGGGCGTCGGGAAGGAGGTCGGACAGGTCGGCACCGGCGGAACGGACGGCCAGGTGATCGAGCACGTCGCGGAGATACGACCACGGATTGAGGCGGTGCCGGGCCGCGCTGGCGCACACGCTCAGCAGCACCGCGGCCGTCTTCAAGCCGCCGTCGCCGCCCACATGCAGCCAGTTGGCCCGGCCAATGGCCAGCGGCCGGATGGCCCGCTCGGCCGCACCGTTGTCCATGGCGAACCGCGCGTCGTTGAGGTAACGAACCAACGTCGGCCACTGGTTCCGGGCATACGCGACGGCCTGACCGAACAGGCTCCGCGGCGTCGCCGAGCGGTGCTGCACGTCGAGCCAGTCGGCGAACGGGGCGAGGATCGGCCCGGCCCGCGTCCGCCGCGCCCGCACCGTGTCGGCGAACGTGCTCTTGGGTCGTTCGCGCTCGTCCCGGATCTGGCGTTCGACGGCGTACAGGGTGCGGATGAAGGCCAGCGCCTCGACCGCCCGCGGGTCGGTCGGCTCGGCCTCCACGAAGTACCGCCGGGCGTGCATCCAGCACCCCAGATGCCGCACGTCGTTGTGGACAGCGTTGTACCCGCCGTAGGCGTCGGCGTGGACGAAGCCCTTGTAGCCAGCGAGGAACCGCTGTGGGAACTCCTGGCTACGGCCGGCCGTCAGGTCGAACAGGGTGTACGGGTTGCCGGCGTCGCCGAGGTAGACCCAGGCGTAGGCTGTCCGCCGCGGCCGCAGCAGCACCAACGGGGTGTCGTCGGCGTGGATGGCGAATGAGTGGAGCAGGCGGCGGTGCATCAGGTCGTACAGCGGGGTCAGCAGTTCGCCGCACTTCTTCAGGTGGTCGCAGAGGGTGGACCGCCGCACGTCCCAGCCGTGGCGGGCCAGGATCGCCTCCTGGCGGTGTAGCGGCAGGTGATCGACGAACTTCGACACGATCACGTGGGCGAGCAGACCGCTGCCGATGCCGCTCTTCGGGATCGGCTCCGGCGGCAACGCCGCCCGGATGATCTGCGGGTTGTGGCACTGCGATTCACAACTTCGACACGCATAGGTCGGGCGGACCAATTCCCGGACGAACAGGGCCATCGGCTGGTAGTCGAGTCGCTCGCTGACGACGTGCCCGATGCGGATCTTGGCCGTCCCGCAGCACCCGCACACCTTCTCGGCGTCGGTCAGGTCGATCTCCTCCCGGCGGCGCGGCAGGTCCGCCGGCTTGCGGCGTCGGCCGTGCCCCGTCCGCTTCGTCGGGGGAGGTGCTTCGAGGGTCGGGTGGTCGACCGGCGTCGGCACCTCAGCTTCAGGCGGGTCGATCCCGTCGAACAGGGTCGGGCCTTCGACCCGCTCGCCGCCGCGGCCGAACGCCAGCTTCACCAGGCGGTGGATGTGGGCCTGCTGGGCCTCCACCTGCTTGCGGAGGTCGGTCACCACCCCGCGGAGTTCGGCGACCACGGCGTCGGCGTGGGCCAGCTTCCGGCGGAGGTCGGCGACATCACCCGTGGACGGCATGCCGGAATCAACACCGCCGGGCGGTTCGGGTAGCGCGACTCACGCCGGCTTTTTATACCGGCGGCGTTCGCGGGCCTTGGCCGGGTCGAGGCCGCCCAGGATCATGGCCAGTTGCGTCGGCGTGACCGGCACGCTGGCGTCCGTCGCGGCGGGGAAGGCGAAGGTGCCGCGTTCGAGCCGCCGCAGGTAGAGGGCGAACCCGTCGCCCATCCAGGCCAGGATCTTCAACTTGTCGACCCGGCGGGTCCTGAATACGAACAGCTCGCCCGACTGCGGGTCGCCGTTCAGAGCCGACCGTACGACACCGGCGAGGGAGTCGATCCCCTTGCGGCCGTCCACCGGCTCGACGGCGACCAGGATGCGGCCGCCGGGCAGCAGCAGTGTCAACATGACGCCGCCCCTACCGCGGCGACCAACCGGGTGACGGCGTCGGGAGCTGCCCCCAGCGGCAGCCGCACCACGACTCCCGAACGGAGTACGACCTCGGCCATCGGTTCGGCGACGACGCGGACGGGCACGAACGCCGGCGGCGGGGGCGAAGGCAACTCCCGCTGGGACGCGGCACACGCATCCCGGGCAAGGATACGTCGCCAGCGGTCGAAGTTCGACCGGGTGAGCTGACGGGCGCGGCAGAAGGCGTTGACCGTCAGGCCCGACCGCTCCCAGGCGTCGAGGGTGGCCCTCCAGGCCCGGACCTTCTCGGGGCGGTGTCTCGACATAGCGGAGTTCTCCCACGGGGAAAACTCACAGGCTACCCGACCTCGCAAGGCGTCAATTCACCGGACGGGTACGTTGGACCGGTGCCGGGCTACCAGCTCGAACCCGTCGTCGGCGAGGGCCTCCCGCAGCGGGTCGCTGTCGTACGCCCGGTCGGCTAGCACCGGCACCGGCCACGGTGTCGGCAGCCCGGCCGGGATGGCGGCCAGGGCCGCCGGGGCCAGGTTCACCTCGTGGACTCCGGCCCCGTCCGTCGCCGCCCCGAGCGGGGTGCCGTGCCGGTCCACGACGAGTTCGAGCGTGGTGCCGGTGCCGAGCCGGCACGGGCCGACCCCGACGCCCCCTTGTATGGTTCGGTTGGCCGATCCGTCCCGGCAATTGCACCGTGACCAGACGTGGCGGGAGGTCGTCGCCCCCTGGGCCTTCGAGGCCGCAAAAAAGCGCAGACACCCGCCACGTCGTCGTCCGGGCCAAAACCCGAACAGTCACCCGGCCCTCGTGGCCGCATTCGCAAGGCTGGGACCGGTCGGACGCATACTCGGGGGTGGCCATGTCGCCGGAACGGTTCATCGGGATCGACGTGTCGAAGGCCTGGCTGGACGTCGCCGGCCGCCCCGACCCGGCCCCGCGGCGGGTGGCGAACGACCCGGGCGGGATCGCCGGCCTGGTGGCCGACCTCCGCCAGCAGGCCCCGGCCCTGGTCGTGCTGGAAGCGACCGGCCGGCTCGAGCTGGCGGTCGTCGCGGCCCTCCAGGTGGCCGGGCTGCCGGTCGCCGTGGTCAACCCGCGGCAGGCCCGGGACTTCGCCGAGGCCACCGGCCAGTCGGCCAAGACGGACCGGATCGACGCGGCCCTCCTGGCCCGGTTCGCCGAGGCCATCCGCCCGGCCCCGGCGGCGGCGGTGCCCGACGACGTCCGCCGCCTGGACGCCCTGCTGACCCGCCGTAACCAGCTGATCGGGATGCGGGTGATGGAGACCAACCGGCTCGACCGGCTGACCGACAAGGCGGTGCGGGCCGATGTGGCGAAGCATGTGGCGTGGCTGACCAAGGCCATCGCTCGGGCCGACGCGGCGCTGGCCGCGGCGGTCAAAGCCCGCCCGGCGTGGCAGGCCAAGGACGCCCTGCTCCAGAGCATCCCGGGGGTCGGACCGGTGGCCACCCGGACCCTCCTCGCCGGACCGCCGGAGCTCGGCACGACGACCGGCAGCCGGCTCGCCTCGCTGGTCGGGCTGGCCCCGTTCGCGGACGACAGCGGGTCGCGGCAGGGTGGCCGGCACATCCGCGGGGGCAGAGCGCCGGTCCGCCGGGTGCTGTACCTGGCCGCCCGGTCGGCGGTGGGGCACAACCCGGCCATGCGGGCGTTCAAGGCGCGGCTGGCGGCCGGCGGCAAGCGGGCCAAGGTGATCCTGACCGCCGTCGCCCGCAAGCTGCTGGTGATCGCCAACGCCATCATCCAGACCGGTCAGCCGTGGCGGTCAGGCGCGGTGCTTGAGGTGGCCGGTTCGTCACCGGTTTCCGCTTGACGCGGGACACAGTCGCTTTTTCCGCCCGGATGGCTTCGCCGCCCGCGCCCGGATGACCGCCGCTACGGCCAGGGCGAACAGGCTCAGGGTGACGTGCCGGTGCCACCCGACCCACGACCGCACCTCGTACCCGTCCAGCCCGCAGTCGCCCTTGGCCAGCTCGAAGCACTCCTCGATGGCTCAGCCATGATGCCCTCTAAGAGGGTGTCCAATTAGGGGTGGCGGCCTACCCTTCCAGGCATGAGCAGGACGCCCTACCCGTCGAGCCTGACCGATGCCCAGTGGGCCAACATCGCCCGCCTGGTACCCCCGCCTCAGCCCGGCGGGCGGCCGGCAAAGTACGACCGGCGGGAGGTCGTGGACGGCATCCTGTATGTGGCCCGCACCGGCTGCTCGTGGCGGTCCCTGCCCACCGACCTGCCGACGTACCGCATCTGCTTCCACTACTTCCGCCTGTGGCAGAAGGACGGCACCTGGGCGGCTATCCATGCCGCCCTGCGGGAGCGGGTCCGCCGGGCCGCCGGCAAGAGACGGCGGCCGACCACCGGCATCCTCGACAGCCAGACGGTGAAGACCACCGAGCAGGGCGGCCCGAAGGGGTACGACGGGGGGAAAAAGGGTCACCGGCCGCAAGCGGCACCTGGTCGTTGACACCCTCGGGCTGGTGTGGGGGCTGCTGGTGACGCCGGCGTCGGTGCAGGACTGGGACGGCGGCCGGGAGGCGATGCTGCGGGCGAGGAAAGTCGCCCCCCGGATGACCCGGGTGTACGCCGACTCGGCCTACCGGGCGTGCGAGTTCTGGGCCGTCTGGTTCGCCCGGGTGGTGCTGCTCGTGGTCCGCCGGCCGGCCGGCCCGGGGCTGACGGTGCAGCCCAAGCGGTGGGTGGTGGAGCGGACGTTCGGCTGGCTCGGCAAGTGGCGGCGGCTGAGCAAGGACGACGAGCGGACGTGCGGGAGCAGCGAGGCGTTCGTCACCGTGGCGATGATCGGCCTCATGGCCCGCCGGCTCCGGCCGGCGGCCGCAGCGACAACCTGGCGGGGTTAACCCCGGGAGTGTGAATGCGGCGTCGGATCGCTCTCGCCGGCGTGGTCGCCTCGGCCCTCCTGGTCGGCGGGTGCTGGGTCCGGTTGTGGCTGACGACCACCACCGTGCCGCAGATCGAGCGGCGGGCCGAGGCGGCCCTCCCCGTCGGCTCGACCCGCCCCCAAGTCGAGGCGTGGCTCGCCGCCCAGGGGTTCGAGTTCGGGTTCACCGACGACCCGAGGGCGTACTCCCGGGTGGCCGAGCAGGTGCCCGACCCCAGCCCCTATCCCACTGCGATCATCGGCATCCTCCGGGACACCGACGGCGGCATCATTGTCACCGGTAACATCCAGGTGTGCTTCCTGTTCGGCCCCGACGACCGCCTCGCCCGACGGCTCGTCTGGTGGGTGGGCATCGGCCCGTGAACTGGCTCTCGACCCTAATTGGACACCCTCTAAGGGGGAGTGGGGTCTGTACTCTTATCGCCGCTTCGCCGGTCGTGTCTCGCCCGGCTTCGGCCTCGGCTTAGGTCGCCGCAGCGTGGCCAGGCGCTCCTTGTTCGCCCAGCTCGGCCGCAGCCCGGGCAGCTGCCCCAGCCGCCGCAACTCGTCGGCGTCCGCCCAGATCACGTGGCGCTCGTCGGCGTCCGTCCGGAGCGTCACCCACCCACGCCGCACCCACCCGCGGACCGTGTCCCGGCTGACCCCGAGCCGGCGGGCCAACCCCATCGGCCGGTACTCGTCCGGCCCCAGCCCGGTCGCGGTGCCGTGCCGCTGCCGCCGGGCCAGCCCCAGGTGGGCCGTCAGGCGCAGCACCATGCCCCGCGTGAACCGGTTCGTTCGCTTCGGCGGGCAGAACCCTTCG
>JAYVUZ010000033.1:0-19215 GCA_043787415.1 Fimbriiglobus sp.
ACGAGCGGCGGGCCGACATCCATCAAGCGTTCCTCACCCTGGCCTGCGTCAAGGTCTGCTGGTACCGGCTCGCCGACCTGTTTCGTTAGGGTTTCTAAAGACCGCGACCGGGTGGGCCTCCTGAACGATCTGCTCGTCCGACACGGGTAGTAGGTCAGCAAACGCGGCTGTAACGAGATAGACGCCTACGACGCCGGGCACCGGCGTGAGTCCGGCGTCGCGCCGGAGACTCGTGACCAATCGACCAATGTCCGCATCGGCTGCGAGCGGCTCACCAGTGGCTGATGCAATCCGGCGGCGCTCGATCCAGATGCGCCAGTTACTTACGACCCTTCGTCTTTGTGCGGCAAACCGTTGCAAGAGTTGCGAGGAGATACGCACTTGGTTATCCAGGGCAGAGATAGTGGCCCTGGCTACTGTCCCAAGGACAGTAGGCAGGGCCATGCGACATGTTAATAGAGGTTTACCTGCTTAGCTATCACCGAACAGCCAACCGCCGCACCGGCAGGCCGCACTTCCACGCCCAGTACTCGCCCACCGCCGCCAGCGCCAGCAGGCCGTACCGCACGCTCCGCTTGAAGTCGATGCTGCTGGCCTCGGCGAAGTACCGCACCGGCACCGGCACGTCCCCGAGCCGGAACCCCCACCGCACGCACTGCACCAGCAGCTGCGCGTCGAAGGCGAAGTCGTCGCTGTTCCGCTCGAACCCCACCGTCTCGAGCACCCGCCGGCGGTACACCCGGAAGCCGCTGTGCCACTCGCCGAGGTTCTGGCCCGTCGCCATGTTCTGCACCACCGTCAGCCCGCGGTTGGCCAGGTACTTCCACCACGGCATCCCGCATGCCAGCGCCTCCCGGCGGCTGCGGACGCGGTTGCCGAGCACCACGTCGCAGATACCCAACTGCACGATGCCCACCGCGTGCGGCACCACCCGGGCGTCGTACTGGTAGTCCGGGTGGATCATCACCACCACGTCGGCCCCGTGGGCCAGCGCCCAGCGGTAGCACGTCTTCTGGTTGCCGCCGTAGCCGGTGTTTTGCTCGTGCCGGATCACCGTCAGGCCGAGCTTGCGGGCCAGGGCCACCGTGCCGTCCCGGCTGCCGTCGTCCACCAGCAGCACGGCGTCCACGCACCCCGGCGGGATGTCGGCCAGGGTCGCGGCCAGGGTCCGCTCGGCGTTGTAGGCCGGCAGCACGGCGATCACCTTGCCGGCCGCCGCCGGCTCGGGGCGGAGCACCTGCGAGATGTGGAAGTCCGGGCGGGCAGCGGGTAGTACGGCGGCGGGCATACCCGGTCATGGTATGGTCGCCGCCGGCCGTGTCAGGCCACCGACTGCTGTTCGCCGGCTGCCGGCCGGTCGGCCGCCGGCCGATCAATCGGCCGACGCCGGGGCGCCGGGCGGCGGGCCGGGGTCGTGGCAGTGGCCCGCAGGGCGGCCCAGCGGTCGAGCAGCCCGGGCGGCGGCTCGCCGGGGGCGGCCTCGACCGCCCGGGCGGCGGCCCCCACCCAGTCGGCGTCGGCGGCCCGCAGCCGGCAGATGGCGTCGGCGGCGGCGGTGGCATATCCAGCCGCCACCGCCGCCGGCCCGTGGGCGGCCAGGGCGTACCGCCGGGCCTCGGCCGCCAGCCGGTCCCGCTCGGCCGGCCGGGCGGCCAGCCGGGTCAGGTGGGCGGTCAGGTCGTCCACCTCTCGGCCCGGCGACCGCACCTTGAGCACCGCCGTGTTCGGCAGGTCGCCCATGCTCCCTTGGTCAGACGTGACGCACGCCGCGCCGGCGGCCATGGCCCGCATGAGCGCGGCCGACGACTCCCCCCGGCTGGGGTAGCGGAGCTGGGCGCACACGTCGGCCGCCGCCGCGTAGGCGGCCAAATCGTCCAGCGGGACGTACCCGCGGAACTCCACCCGGCCGGCGAACTCGGCCCGGGCGGCCACCGCCCGCAACTCCCCGTGGTCGTGCGGGGACGAGTGCCCGACGTGGACCAGGCGGGTCCGCCGCTGCACCTCGGCCGGCAGCCGGCCGCAGGCGGCCACCACCGACGGCAGCCGCTTGGACGGCCCGATGTGCCCCAGGGTGACCACCACGAAGTCGGCCGGGGCGAACCCGAACCGTCGGCGGTCGGCCGGCCGGTCGGTCGGCCCCGGGTCGGCGGCCAGCAGCGGGACGATGGCCACCGGCACGGCGGCCTCCTGCCGCACCAGCCGCCAGGCGAACGGGGAGTGGACCACCACGTAGGCCGACCGCTCCAGCACCTCCCGGCGGAACCCGGCCAGCTCCAGCCCGGCGGCCCGGTCCACGCGGCCGGTCCGGCACCAGTCGGCCAGTTGGTCGTCACCGTTGGCCGCCATCATGTCCACCGGGTCCGGGCAGGCGTACCGCCGGGCGGCGTGCCCCCACAGCCCGCCCAGGCACAGGTCGTGCAACACCGTCAGGCCCGGGAAGCGGTCCATGAGCGGGAGTTGGTAGGCGTGGAACTGGCTGTTGCCCATCTGGTAGACGAACAGGTCGAACGGCCGGGCGGCGTGCCGGCCGGGCAGGTCGGCGGCCGTCAGCACCCGGAACCGGCGGGCCACCTCCGGGGCGACGGCCACCGCGTCGGCGTCCACCACCCACTCCAGGTCGAAGCGGTCGGCCAGCACCTCGGCCACCTCGGCCGCGTAGTCGGCGATGCCCGTCGCCTGGGGCGGGGCCGGCGACACCCAGGCCAGCCGCGGCCGGGCCGGGGCGGTCGCCCGCCCCCGGGCCGGCAGCCCCTCGACGGCGGCGGCCACCGCCTCGGCCACCCGGGGCCAGCAGAAGGAGGCGGCGAACGCCTGCCGGTCGGCCGCCCGCCGGCGGACCGGCTCGGCCAGCCCGGCCGCCAGGGCGGCCGCCATGGACGCCGGGCTGGTGGCGTCGCACAGGTGGGCGAACGGGCCGGCGTACTCGGGCAGGGACGAGTTGTCGGCCGACACCACCGCCGCCCCGCAGTGCTGGGCCTCCAGCAGCGGCAGGCCCAGCCCCTCGTACAGGGACGGGAAGAAGAACAGCCGGCAGGCGTGGTACAGGGCCACCAGGTCGGCGTCCGACACGTACCCGGTCACCCGCACCCGGTCCCCCACCCCCAGCCCGGCCGCTACCCCCAGCATGGTGTCCCGGTCCGTCGGGGTTGCATGGCAAGCCAGCACCAGGTCCAGGTCCAGGTCGGCCCGGGAGGCCTTCGACAGGGCGGCGAACCCGGCCACCGCCCCGGCCATGTTCTTGCGTGGGTCGAACCCGCCGACGTACAGCACGAACGGCCGAGTCAGCCCGTGGGCGGCCCGCACCCGGGCCGTCTCGGCCGCCACCCGGTCGGCCGGCAGCGGGCGGAATTTGTGGTCGGCCGCCCCGGCGATGTTCACCACCGGCGGGGCCGACGGTCCGCCAAACTGCCGCAAGTCCCGGGCGGTGGCCTCGGAGATGCCCAGCAGTAGGTCGTTACCGAGCAACTGGCGGAGTCGGGTGTGGTACCACGGGTTGGCCGCCCGGCCGTCGGGTGTCACCAGGTAGTCGTCCGGGAACAGCAGCGGGATGAGGTCGTAGGCCACCGCCGCCGAGCGGTGCCGGGGGGGGGTGGCGTACCGCGGGACGATCAGCCCCTCCGTCATGGTGGACGAGTGCAGCACCCAGTCCGGCCGACGGGCGGCCAGCCAGTCCCCGTAGTACCGCTCGTTCAGCTCCTGGGTGGCCGGGCCGAACGGCCGGGGCGGGACGAACGTCCGCACCGGCAGCGGTGCCGGCAGGTCGGGCGGGGCCAGGTGCCCCTGGGCCACCACCTCCACCTCCCACCCCGGCCGCACCTCCCGCAGGGCGGCCAGCAGGTTGGTGGCGTACCGGCCGATGCCCCGGACTCGCGTCCCCGGGCACTGGAGGGCGGCCGCGTCGAACAGCACTCGCATCGCACCCACTCCCCAGTGCCCCGGATCGGTCAGCCGTTTAGCCCGACGAACAACGCCAGCTCGCAGTCCCGGCCGGGCCGGTCGTCCAGCCGCCAGCCCTGCCCGCTGCGGGCGGCGTAGGCCACCTCCACCGGGCGGAACGGGGCCAGTACGGCGGCCGGGTCGGGCGGCCCGCCGGCCCCCGCCCGCACCGACCCGATCACCCGCCCGCCGGGGGCCAGCAGCCGGGCCAGCTCGCCCCGCGCCTCGGCCGCCTCCGGCCGCCACACCCCCAGCCCGGTGCCGGCCGGCCCCTCCCCGGACAGCCCGACCACCAGGTCGAACTGGCCGGACTCGAACGGCCACGGCCCGTCGGTGGCCGAGGCGGCCGACAAGTTGGGGTGCCCACCCGCCGGCCGGCCGGCCAGCGACACCACCTGGAACCCCAGGCTGGCCAGGTCCAGGGCGTGGGCCGCCCCGGCCGACAGCACCAGCGTGCGGGCCGGCGGCAGCGGCACCCTTGTGTGCAGGAATAGGCCCTCGATGACGTGCGCCGGGTCCACCCACAGCCGGGCCGTCTCATCGTCGTCCTTCGGCTCGACCGCCGCCAGCTCCTGCCGCAGGTGGTACAAGTCGAGCATGCAGTCGTTCAGCCGCTGGTGGACCCCCCGGTGCCCGTCGCCCTCGGCCCGGTCGATGGCCGCCAGGGCGTTCATTGCCTCGGCCAGCCGGGTGGTGAAGTCCGTCAGCACATGCACCTGCTCGAACGCCAGGTGGTTGAACTGGGTCTGCTGTTCCAGCCACGGGTTGATCAGCCATTTGGCCGCCCGCCGCAGTTGGCGGGGAACCCACCCGACCCGTGACCCGCCGGCCGGTGCCGGGGTGCCGCGGAGGCCGGAGGTGGCCAGCATCGCGGTCAGCCGGTGCCGTTCGGGCGGGGGGACATACGGTCGCGGGGCGGTCGCCAGCGGGCTGAACGACAGCCTCCCCTCCAGCCCCTCGCGGATGGCGGCGGCCAACGCCTCCGGGCGGGTGGCGGGTCGGTCGGCGGGTGCGGCGCTCATATCCAGGCCCACGGTTGGTCAGACGGCCCCGCGACCGGGGAGTCACACCGTTTGTATCGGCTGCCCGGCCCTACCCGGCTCAGCCAAACTGCCAGCCCCCGTCAGTCGTCCAGGCCCCACGTCTTCAGCCCGTCGGCCGTCAGGGTGGCCGCCGTCGGCCCGTCGGCGGCCACCCGGCCGGCGACCAGCACGACGGTCCGCGGGCACAGCCGGGCCACCAGCCCGAGGTCGTGGCTGGCGACCACCAGTGCGGCCGGCTGGCGGGCGAGCAGGGACACCAGCTCCCGGCGGCCGGCCGGGTCGAGGGAGCCGGTCGGCTCGTCCAGCAGCAGCACCTCCGGCCCCATGACCAGCACCCCGGCGAGGGCCACCCGCCGCTTCTCCCCACCGCTGAGCCGGTGCGGCGACCGCGGACCATACCCCGCCAGCCCCACTCCAATCAGGGCAGCTTCCGCAGCTATCCTAGCTTGCCGCGGGTCAACGCCCATGTTCAACGGCCCGAATGCCACATCTTCTAAGACGGTGGCGGCGAACAGTTGGTCGTCCGGATTCTGGAACACGACGCCGACGGCGGCCGGCAGCTTCCGCCGCTGGCCCGGGTCGGCCGGGTCGAGGCCGGCCACCACCGCCTGCCCGCGACCGCCGGGCAGGGCGCCGCACAGCCGCAACAGCAGGGTGGTCTTGCCGGCCCCGTTCGGCCCGACCACGGCCACCCGCTCGCCGGCCCCGACGGTCAGCGACACCCCCCGCAGGGCCGGCCGCCCGTCCGGGTAGGTGTGGGTCAGGTGGCGCACGGTCAGGGCGGGGGTCATCGGGCGGCGACCAGCCCGGCGGCGGCCGCGGCACAGGCGGCGAACCCGGCCACGTCGGCCGGGCGGGTGCGGAACGGGTCGAGCGGTCGCACCGTCCCGTCGAACCCGCGGCACCGCATCGCCGCTCCGACTCGCCCGGCCCGGTCGTCGGCCCGCACCGCCAGCGCCCCGACGGCGTGCCCGACGGTGCGGTAGGCGTGCCGGCCGGTGGTCATGCGGAAGCCCCGCGCCCGCCACGCCCGCCGCAGCCGCACCAGTTCCCCGGCGAACAGGAAGGCGTAACGGTGGGCCAACAGGCCGACCGCCACCAGCGACCGCGGCACCCCCACCGCCCCGGCGGCGGCGAACGTCTGGCTGACGGGCGAAGTCCGGGCCAGCACGAGCGCCACCAGCCCGACGGCCGCCAGCCGCAGAGCGAAGGTGGTCGCCGTGGCGGCGTCCGTGGTGAACGGCAGCAGGAGAACGAAGGGGAGCGCGGACAGCAGCAGCAGCCCGAGCCGGCCGAAGATGTCCCACGCCGGCACGCGGCCGAGCAGCGCCAGGGCCAGCCCGGCGGCGGCGGCGGCGGCAGCCGGCCCGGGGCGGGTGACGGCCGCCGCCCCGGCCGCCAGCAGCAGCAGCCCGCCGAGCTTCCAGCGGGCGTCCCACCGGGCGAGCGGCGAGGCCGGCACGGCGGTGGTGCGAAGGGCGAGCGTCACCGCGGCATTGTAGCCAGCGCCACCGGCTGCCGCAGGGCGTACCAGTCGAGCGACCGGGCCGGGAACCCGACTACCCCGCTGAACGCCCACGAGTCGCCGTCA
This sequence comes from Fimbriiglobus sp., assembly GCA_043787415.1. Classification (GTDB taxonomy): domain Bacteria; phylum Planctomycetota; class Planctomycetia; order Gemmatales; family Gemmataceae; genus JAXMAZ01. Next base: position 6,571 of record JAYVUZ010000033.1, read on the forward strand.
GCCAGCATCCGCTCCATCACCTTGGCGTCGGCCCAAAAGCCGGCCGGCGACGGGTTGCCGGCGCCCCGCGGCCCGGTGTGCGCCGCCGGCCCCCACGAGTTCAGCAGGAACCCGCCCGGCCGATTCCCGCCCCGCACCCCGACCAGCGCCATGCAGTGCGGCCAGCTCCCCTGCGGCCGGCAGAAGCCGTCGGCGTCCCGCTGCATCGTGAACCCCTGGCCGCTGCACACCGCCAGCGGGTAGCCGTTGCGGACGGCCGCCTGCGCCTCGGCCCAGGTCGTCACCCTCGCCACCGCCTTGACCGGGTGCAGCCGGGCCAACTCTTCCAGGTCGTTCGACAGCCCACTCGCCCCGAGCCGCCGGCACTGGCCCTCGTCGTACCGGCTCAGGTCGGCCGACCCATGCACGCCCCGCGGCACCACGCCCCAGTCCCGCACGAACTTGGCCGCCCACGCCCCCAGGCTGCCGTCGCCGGGGATGCGACCGCCGCCCACTTCCACCCGGCTGCCGGCGTAGATCACCTCCGGGGCCAGGTCGCGGTACTTCTCTTTGCTGCCGGCGGCGATCTGCACGCACTGCAAATGCTCCACCGCCGACGCCACCCCGAAGCCGACGCAGCAGCCCACCTGCCCCTGGTCCCGCGGCGGCAGCAGGTCGCCGGTGACGGCCTTGCAGGCGTCCCACAGGAACACGTCGTCCGGGCCGAAGTAGGCGGCCCGGAAGGCCTCGGTGGCGGCGAACGGCGGGGTGTCCAGCGCCGCCGCCACGGCCGCCGGGTCGCGGACCCAGCCGAACGCCCGGGGCGGCGGGTCGGTGACTGGCGTGGGCTTCTGGTAGTCGTTGAGCAGGTAGCCGACGAACGCCGCCACCCCGGCCAACAGGGCTGCAACCAGCTTGTTGCGGGTGGTCATTTCAGCTCCTCCAGGGTGCCGGCGAGGCGGGCGAACAGCTTGCCGGCGGCGGCCCGCGTGTTGGCGTCGAGCGGGCTGTCGGCGTCGGCCGTGAGGGTTTTGTTCAGCTCATCGGCCAGCCGCCTTCGCACCGGCAGCAGCGCGTCCGTCGGCAATCCGGCGAGCTGCTGTTTGAGGACGGCGTACAGCTCGGCGAGGGTGCGAACCGCCCCGCAGGCGACCCCGGCGGCCCGGTAGCCGCCGGCGAGTTGGCGAACGAACGCGACCCTCTGCGGCGACAGGTCAGCCGCAAACGCGGCCTTCAGATCAGCGGCGAGCGAATCGACCGGGACAGGCGGCGTCGGGTCGCCGAGGGTCAGCACACATCGGGCGGCCTCGCTCGGCACGTCACCCGAGGCGGTCCAGGCGAACACCAGCAGCCGGCCGGCGGCCGGGCCGCACACCACGCACGACTTGGTGCCCGGCAGCGGCACCAGGTCGGCGTCGCCGACCACCAGCCAGCGGACGACCACGCCGGGGGTGTCGGCTTCCAGGCGGACGAGGCGGCCGGGCTTGCCGCTCAGTTCGGCCGGCAGGCGGATGGGCGGCGGGGCCGGGTCGGCGGCCAGCAGGACGAGGTAAAGGGACGGGAGCACAGGCGGACCCTCCGGTTGAGTTTACTGAACGCATATCCAGTAAACTCTAAACCGGGGAAGTCAAATCGGGACGGGGCCAACTCCGTCCACCCGCTGAGGTCGGTGTGTTCTAGGGTTGGCTGGCATCCGCCGACCGAGAGACAACACTTGACCCCGTTCATCCTGACACTGGTCCTGTCTGCCGCCCAGCCGACGAAGGCAGAGCCGGTCATTCTCCGCGGCGACGGCCAGCAGGCAACCCGCCGCTTCGACATCGACCGTGGACTGACAGTGTTCAAACTCACCTACCCCGGTAACCGCCACGTCGCCGTCTGGCTGGTGGACCGCGAGGGCACCAAAATCGACCTGCTGGTCAATCAGGTGGGCGGGCCGTCGGCCTCGAAGGCGGTGTACGTCTAAGGTGGCCGGGCGGTACCAACTCCAAGTGAAAACCGGTGACAACTGGACGGTTCGAGTGACGCAACCCCGTCCGACCGATGCCCCGGAGTTCGAGCGTGTGACCGGTTTAGGTCAGCGGGCCACCCGGGCATTCTGGTTGGAGAAGGGACCGCACGTGTTTAACTTCCGCCACAGCGGGTCCGGAAACTTCATCGCTCACCTGCTCGACAGCAAAGGGAGGCGGGTCGAGCTACTTGCGAACGAGATCGGTCGGCGACAGGGGAGCCAGGTCGTAAAAGTCCCTGAGGCCGGCATTTACATGATGAACGTGAAGGCAGATGGCGACTGGTCGGTCGATCTGCAAGTGGAGTAGCTGGAGGTACACGGGGGTCCGATGCCACCCACGTCCACAGCCTCGCGGAATAGCCAGTGGTTCAAGGGCCGACGGCCGACCACAGCTCGGCGGCGACGTAGCGTGACAGGTGGGCCGGGTTGCCGGTGGCCACCACCACCGGGCCGGCGACCGCCAGGGTGAGCGCCTGGGCAGCCAGCAGCACGTCGCCGTCGAGGGCGTGCGGGTCGTCGGTCGGCCGGCCCCGCCGGCGGGCGTCGACCCACAGCTCGGCCGCCTTGCGGAAGGCTGGGGTGTGCATGGGCAGGTACTCGAACTGGATGGCCAGCGAGTCGAGCAGTTTCACACTCCGCGTCCGCTCCTGGAGGGCCAACTCACGGCGGACTTCGTAGTCGGCGACCTCGGGTACCAGCAGTCGGCACCCGGCCGCCGCCAGGTCGGTCGCCCACTGCTGGCACAGTAACGCCGTCGGGCCGGGCTTCGAATTCGACAGATACCCGAGTGGGGTCGAGTCGAGAATCACGACTTTCATGGCTCGAACTGGTAGGCGGCCGGCTCGATCGGCGGCCGGCCCTCCGACAGCCGGGTGCGGTTCAGGGCTTCGATGATGTCGAACCCGTCGTCCGGGTCGTCCTCCGCCTCCGCGGCGGCTGCGGCCCACATCTCCGTGAGGCTGCGAACCAGCTCGGCCCGGCGGGCCAGTTCTTCGGGCGACGGGAGCGGGGCGACAGTCAGTTCGACGGCCGCGCCCTCGGCAAACGGCACCGGACCGACGGGGCGGAACACGCCCCTTCGTAGACGGCAGGAATGGTCGAAGTCATCGGCAACCTCCGAACGGGTCGCCGGCATTGTACCGCGGGTCAGTCGCCGTTCAGGCTCTCGCTCAGCTTCGACAGGGCTTCGCTCTCGATCTGCCGCACCCGCTCGCGGGTCAGCCCCAAACTCTCGCCGATCTCCTTGAGCGTCTTCGGCTCCTCGCCGTCGATGCCGAACCGCATCCGCAGAACGGTCGCCTCCCGCTTCTCCATCTTGTCCAACAGGATCATGACGTGCTTGAGGTCGTCCGACTCCACCATCTCCGTGTCCGGCGTCTTGCTCCGGCCGTCCATCAGCATCTCGTCGATGCTCCAGCCGTTCTCGCCCGGCGTCTCCGTCTGCGGGGCCGAGTTGTACACCCGGATGGCTTTTTTGATGATGCTCAGCTTCTTCTTCGGCAGCCCGAGCAGCATGGCCACCTCCTCGTGAGTCGGCGGCCGGCCGAGTTCGTCCGTCAGCTTGTTGGTGGCCCGCCGCCACTTGGCCAGCAGCTCCACCATGTAGGCGGGGATGCGGATCGTCTTGGCCGTGTTCACCAGCGCCCGTTTGATGCTCTGTTTGATCCAGTAGCTCGCGTATGTGCTGAACCGCGTGTTCATGTTCGGGTCGAACCCCTCCACCGCCCGCAGCAGGCCGAGGTTGCCCTCCTCGATCAGGTCTTGCAGGGCCAGCCCCTTGCCGGTGTACCCGCGGGCAATATTCACCACCAGCCGCAGGTTGGCCCGCACCATTTGGTCCCGGGCCTCCGTGTCGCCGGTGCCGATGGCCCGGGCCAGCGTCTTCTCCTGGTCGGCCGTCAGCAGGGCGGTGGCGTTGATTTCCCGCAAGTAGGTTTCCAGCGGGGACTGGACGGCGTCCGAGCGGACCTTGCGGAGACGGGTCATGTCGGCATCCTGGCGGCAGTACGGGTCGGCGGCGGCGGCGACGAGCGGGGCATACGGACGGCGGCGGTGGTCAGCCCGGCACGTCTGTATCGACCGCTGAAACGAGAACCCGGCAACGTGCCGGCCGGGTCCGCTCCGAACGGCCGAACCCGGGGCGGCACCGCGGGCACACCTGACACAACCGGCACGTCCGGCCGGCGGGTCCGGCCGGGTTGGGCCGGAACCATGATTTCTATAGGTCAGCAATGCGGCCGGTGCAACCGATTTTCTCGCCCCGACCGAATCGACCCGTCGAACCGCCCGGCCGGCCCTCACTGTTGCGGCCGTAGCGCACCCCGCCGGGCCGACCACCCGCTCGCGCACGGAATCGCCGGCGGGCGGTTGACCCGGCGGTTTCCGTTGAGAAGTGTGACCGGCCGGCGGCCGGGGTGCAATGTCGGTGGCAAGAATTCGGGTTGGGCCGCGGCGATCCGTCGGGACACGCGATCGCCGGCCGGCGTCTGGTAAACTACCTACATGTCGTACCCCGTCCGCTGCCCGCACTGCCGGGGGCTGTCGCAGGTGGGGCCGACGGCCGTCGGCCGGACGGTCGCCTGCCCCACCTGCGGCGCCACCTTCCGCGCCACCCCGCTGCCGCTCCCGCCGGTGGCCCGGCCCCTCGCCGACCCGGAGCCGCTCGTCCCCGATGTCGGGCTGGACGGCGTGCTGCTCGGGCTGGCGCTGCTGCCCGTCGGCATCCCGCTGCTGTGGCTGATCGCCCGGGTCGCCTTGCGGGCCGAGCCGGTGTTCTCGGCGGCGGCGCCGCTGGCCGTCGGGGTCGGGGTGAGCGGGCTGGCCCTCGGCGTCGGGCTGGTGCGGCGGTGGGGCCACCCGGCCCGGGTGCGGGCGGTGCTGCTGCTGGCCGTCGCCGGCTACCTGACCGGCGCAGGGCTGTTCGTGGTGCGGAAGGAGTGGGTGGCGGCCGCCCGCAAGCTGTTCGGCCCGGCCAAGATCGACTTCCGCGAGTGGCCGCCGCGGCAGGGGCCGGCCGTCCCGTACAAGGCCCAGGTGCCCGGCGGCAAGGCGACGCCGGCGGCCGCCGGGCCGGTGGACGGGTGGGGGCTGCGGACGTTCACCGCCGCCGCCGGCCAGCCGGACGACACGCGGGGCGTGTGGGCGGTGCGGTACACCCTGGCCGACGGGGTGCCGCCGGTCGGGGCGGGCGGGGACGACGCCTGGTTCGCGGCCGTGCGGGAGGCGGTGGTGACGGCCAGCGGCGGGGAGGTGACGGCCGAGAAGCCGGTGGCGGTGTCGGGCAAGCCGGCCCGGGAGCTGTGGCTGACCCTGCCCGACCGGCTGACGCACCGGGTGGTGCGGCTGGTGCGGGCCGACGACCGGCTGGTGTACGCGGCGGCCGAGGGGCTGTTCCTGGCCGCCGACCGGGAAGAAGTGACGACGTTCCTGGCCGGCCTGCGGGTAAAATGACCGAGGAGGCCCACATGCAGTTCCCGCGGATCACCCACCACCCGCAGCGGATGGGCGGCAAGCCGTGTATCCGCGACCTGCGGGTGACGGTTGGTACCGTCGTCGGGCTGCTGGCCACCCAGACCCGAGAGCGGGTGCTGGAGGCGTACCCGTACCTCGAACCGGCTGATCTGGACGAGGCGCTGGCTTACGCGGCCTGGCAGCTAGATAGGGATGAGGTGGCACCGCCTGTTTCTGATAGGTTTGGAGTTGTTCAGTATCTACCCGAGGTTACTGCTGAAGTGTCACGGTACGCTTCGGTCCACTCTCTCAAAGTGGAAATCAGTGGCTTCTACGATTTGTTCCCGGCTCGCGGAGAAATCGAGTTGCCAGTTGTTGCTCGGTGGGGTGATCGCTGGCCAAACGGCAATCGCCGAGGTGTGTACTTGTTCTTCTCAGACGCACCAAGACCGGCGTTTTTGTACGCCGGTAAGTCGTCCGGTCGAACCTCATGCATTCGGAGTCGGTTGAACGACTACTTTGATAAGGCTGCTAAGCGGAATCGCGGTGTGTGTATCCTTCTGACAGAGTGGGACGGTTACGAGCGGCCGTGGAGCAATCCGCCTCGTTTCGTTGTCACCGTAGCTGTAGGGCCAGACGACGAGATGGGAGCTTGTCCTGCTGCTGCGAAGCTTGAGCGCCACCTCATTCAACACATGCATCCGACTGAAAATATCCAGCATCGCGCCTCAGTGTGACTTCGAACTGAATCACGCAAAGGTGGTCAATGCCCCTGCCCGTCCGCCCGCTGCCGATGGCCCAGAACTGGGACTGCGCCGGCTGCGGCGACTGCTGCCGGTTCTACCAGGTCCGCGTCACGGCCGCCGAGAAGGCCCGGCTGGACGCCCAGGGGTGGGACCGCGACCCCGCGTTGCGGGGCGTCGCCACCACCGCCCCCGACCCCGCGACCGGCGAGTTCCAACTGGCCCACCGGGCGGACGGGGCGTGCGTGTTCCTCGGGGCCGACAACCGCTGCCGGGTCCATGCCGCGCACGGCTCGGCCGGCAAGCCGATGGCGTGTCGGGTGTACCCGTTCATACTGGTGCCCGGAGACGGCCACTGGCGGGTCGGGCTGCGGTACGCCTGCCCGTCGGCCGCCGCCGACCACGGCCGCCCCCTGAGTGCCCACGCCGCCGAGTTGACGGAGTACGCCGGGCTGGTCGAAGCCGACCTGGGCAAGCCGCGGCCGGGGACGGCGCCGCCGGAGTTGCAGCCGGGCCAGGGGGTGCCGTGGGCCGACCTCGAACGGTTCACCGCCCACCTGCTCGACGTGCTGGCCGACTCCCGGCCGCTAGAGTTCCGCCTGCGGCTGGTGCTGGCCGTGGCGGCACTGTGCAAGGGGGCCAGCTTCGACAAGGTGGGCGGCAAGCGGCTGACCGAGTTCCTGCGGCTCGTCACGGCGGGCCTCGCCGACGACATGCCGCCGACGCCGGCCGAGGTGCCGCCCCCCGGCTGGGTGGCGCGGATGATCTTCCGCCAGGCGTGCGCCGTGTACGCCCGCACCGACGCCGGCCCGCACCCCGGGGTGTCCAGCCGCAGCCGGTGGACGCGGGTGCGGTCGGCGTACCGCTTCGCCGTCGGCCGGGGCGCGGTGCCGCGGCTACACGGGCTGCTCCCGGCCACCACCTTCGAGGCCGCCGACCAGCCGGCCGGCCCGCTGCCGGGGGCGGACGAGCTGCTCGCCCGCTACTACCGGGTGAAGGTGCAGTCGATGCAGTTCGTCGGGCCGACGCACTTCGGCCGCCGCTATTGGGCGGGGCTGGAGGCGCTGCTGCTCACCTTCCCCGTGGCCCGCTGGCTGGGCCGGGTGTTCACCACGCCGGACCGCGACCCGGTCGCCGCCCTGCGGCTGGCCCTCCAGGTGGTGGACGGCAACTTCGGGTACAACCCGCTGCTGGGGACGCCGCGGCAGGCGTGGGCGGTGCAGACGCTGGCCGGCCGCGGCGAGCTGGCCCGGCTGGTGGCGTGGCACGCCCGCTGAGCGGCGTGGTAGAATCCATGACGCTCCAGGAGATGGACATGACCAAGATCGCCACCCGGCCGCACCTCCTGTCTGATTTCGCCGACGCCCCGGCCGAGTTGTTGGCAACACTGCGGGCGACGGGCAAACCCGTTCGGCTGACGGCGGACGACGGGGCCGCCGTGGTCGTCCAAGACGAGGCCGCGTACCGCCAGATGGCGGCCCTGGCGGAGAAGGCCGAAATGATCCAGTTCCTGCGGGAGTCGAAAGCGGACATCGACGCCGGCCGGACGGTCGATGCCCGCGAGTTCCTGCTGTCGCTGGGCACACCGGACGGCCCGAAGCTGTGAGCGCTCTCCCGCCCGGTCCGCATCTCGCGGCGGGCGGCGCGGGTGATCGCCGACAACCACGCCTGGCTGGCCGAGCGGTCGCGGGCGGCGGCGAACCGTTGGCGGGACTCGCTACTCCGGGCGATCGACGGACTGGCCGACGCCCCCGGCCGCCACCCGCTCGCGCCCGAGGCGGACGAGTACCCCGGGGTGTTGCGGCAGATGCTGCACGGCCGGCGACGCTCGGTCTACCACATTCTGTTCGAGGTGACGGATGCGGCAGTGATCGTCGCCCGGGTGCGACATTCCTCTCAGGACTTCATTGCCCCCGACGATCTGTCGCCGGCCGGCTAGAATCGGCGGATGGCCCCCATCGACCTGTCCGTGCCGCTGCTCACCCCGGACCTGCCCGGCGTCGGCGGTCGCCTCCGCTCCACACCGGACGACTTCGAGGTGGACGAGCTGCCGTCCTACGAGCCGTGCGGCAGCGGCGACCACCTGTACCTGTGGGTGGAGAAACGCGACGTGGGGCCGGAACACCTCACCCGCGTCCTGGCCGACCGGGCCGGCGTGCCGGTCGGCACCGTCGGCACGGCCGGGCTGAAGGACCGCCACGCCGTCACCCGCCAGTGGGTGTCGCTGCCGAAGGAGGCCGAGCCGATGCTCGGCAAGCTGGACGGCGACGGCATCCGCGTGCTGCACCACTCCCGGCACGGCAACAAGCTGAAGCCCGGCCACCTCCGCGGCAACCGCTTCTGCATCCGGGTGCGGGACGCCGACCGCACCCAAGCCGACGCCCTCACCGCCATCCTGGACCGGGTGAAGTCGCACGGCCTGCCGAACTACTACGGCCCGCAACGCTTCGGCCGGGAGGGCAGCACGGTGGACCTCGGGCTGAACATCCTGGCCGGCAAGCAGCGGCGGCGCATCCGCCCGTTCCAGTTCAAGTTCGCCCTGTCGGCGGTGCAGAGCGTGGCCTTCAACCGCTGGCTGGCCCGGCGGCTGACCGACGGCCTGCTCAAGACGGTGTTGCCGGGCGACGTGCTCATGAAGTGGCCGGCCGGCGGGCTGTTCGTGAGCGACGACGCGGCGACCGACCAGCCCCGCCTGGACGCCCGGGAGGTGGTGCCCGGCGGCCCCATGTTCGGCGGCAAGATGTACCAGGCGGCCGGCGTGGCGCTGGAGCGGGAGCAGGCGGCGCTGGTGGCGTGCGGGCTGCCGGCCGAGTCGTTCCGGGGGTTCGGCAAGCTGATGAGCGGCACCCGCCGGCACGCGGTGGTGTATCTGGACGACCTGGCCCATGAGTGGGACGCCGACGGCCTGCGGCTGACGTTCAGCCTGCCGGCGGGCAGCTATGCCACGGTGCTGCTGGCCGAGGTAATGAAGGCGGGTGCGAGTAACATGCCCGAAGAACCTGACTGACGACAGACGGCAGAAATCATGACACGTCGGCCGGCTGTGCGTCGGCCGGCGGTGCACGGAGGTTGCCGAGCAGTAGCAGTACATGAAACAGCAAATCTGCCACGACCGAGTTGAATCGCGAGGTGGGCCACAACCCGTGCGCCACGTCGTTCCGGACGTTCATGCCCCGGTGGTCGGCCAGCAGAACGCGAAGGTGAAAGGCCACATCCGCTGTGAGCGTTTGAGAAACTTGCTCGTCCCCCAACAGGTCGCCGAGCATTCTCAGGTCATTGCCCCCGTGGCGGTTGGGACGCAACGTCGGGCGATCCAGACACTCCGCCAGTTGCCGAACGGCGGTCTCGATCTGCGGGACAAAAATATGAATGGAGGTTATCCAGTCATCGGCAAGATAGGACCGCACTCCAGCAGCCATCAGCCCATGCTGTACCGGAGCGAACAACTCTGACTGGAAGAGATAGCTGGTCACATTGTCAGCGGTGAGCTGGCGTGCTGACTTCAAACGCTCGACCAGCATCCGCATGAAGGTCGCTCCGAACTGCATGTGCCGGACGGTGTGGTGGTAGAGTTGGCCTTCGGTGTCGCGGTCGGCGGGCCCAATGGTCGCAGTTGCACGGCCCTCGTGGTCGAGGAGAGTCGTGCTGAACAAGTTGGCCACCGTACTTTGCTTGAGTTGGTCGCTCAGCGACTGTTCCATCTGTCCCCGCCGGTGAACAAACTCGTGGGCTAGGCGTGTGAACATCTCCTTGTAACTCCCCTGCGTCCGCTCGGCCAGATACTCCTCCACCTCAGAGGTCGGCAACTCTGTCTCGGCACTGATGGTGTGCAGGTTTGCGACTGCCTCGCGGGACTGCTCGCGGAGGAGTGGCTGGAGTGAGTCGGCCATGTCTGACTCGCCGAAGGTGCGGAGGAGTTCGCCGAGTTGCTGTAGCATGTGCGCGGCCACCAGCGGTTCGGCGTCTCTAACAGCCTGAAGGTAGGCGTCACGCAGCCGCCTCAAGACCCGCTGCATATCGTCCGGGCGCTTTGTGCGTCGGTAGTACGTTGCCAGCCGGCGGACCACTGACTCGACTCCGAAGGCGGCCTGCCTAGTGTTTTCTAGCGCGGCTATCGCCTCCAGCCGTGTCTCAAGCCGTCGGATGATTTCATCCCGCTCGTCTTCACTTAGCGGGATGTGACGGCTGCCATCGATCAACAAGTCGAACGAGTAGCCCCAAATGCCTGGGGCGTCGAGGGGCACCCGACGCTCGCGGTCTATGATTGCATCGCGGATACGCTCCACCCGTGGGCTGTCACGCAGTTGGAGAGCCACTGAGAGGGCACGAGCCATCCACCGACGGGCGTCACCCATGCGTGGCACCAAGTCAGACGCCAGCGAGTCGAGTACCGCATCAATCATGAGCCGAGCTGAATCGGGGGTACGCGTTGCACCGGAAACATGCGGGGCAAACTCCCAAGCCAAATCCGCGTATCGTGCCCTCAGGTAAGGGTGACAGGTTGAACTGGCGCGATCGGACCAGTACCCCACAATCTCTGGGGTGAGCAGGCTGAACCCGGGCGACTCGAAGCCGTTGTGAACGAACATCGGCCCGTAACAGACGCCCCAATGACTCGGGCGACCGCTTTTACACTGGCAGACACTCATGGCGAACGACTCGGCCACGAGGGCAGGGGCCGGCGCGGCACTGCTCTGCCGAACTTCCGTCGCAAGTTGATCGACCGCGGCGGCGAGGTCGTGGTACTCAACCATCCCAGCCCTACTGTCGAAGTCCGCCAGCACGACCGAGAGCCGTTGTAGTTGGTCTTCCATCGGTGTCCTGCGTTGAGGTAGTCGCAATCTGCTGACACCGTAACTTTCTGTTGGTTCGGTGGAAGGTCAGTTGTCACTCGGTGCTTGCTCCCGGCCGGCCGGCGCGGTCCAATCGGCCCATGACCCCGACACCCCTCCCCGAGCAGTCCGAGTTCCGCCACGACGTCGTCTCCGGCCGCTGGGTGGCCTTCGCCCCGGAGCGCGCCCGCCGGCCACTCGGCCAGTCGAAGCCGTCGCCCCGACAAGACGCCGTCCGCGACGTGTGCCCGTTCTGCCCCGGCCCCGGCCACGACACCCCGGCCCCGTCCCACCTGTCGCCGGCCGACGGGCCGTGGCAGGTGCTGGTCTGCCCGAACAAGTTCCCGGCCGTCCGCCCCATCGCCCCGAACACCCGCGGGCTGACTGTCCGGCTGAACCGGAACCTGCTCCCCGGGTTCGGCGTCCACGAGGTGGTGGTCGAGGGCCAGGGGCACGTCACCAACCCGGCCGACCTGAGCGACGAGGTGTTCGGCCGGGTGCTGCTCGCCTACCGGGACCGCATCAAAGCGTTCGCCGCCGACCCCCGGCTGGACTACGCGGCCGTGTTCAAGAACGTCGGGGCCGAGGCCGGGGCGTCGATGGCCCACAGCCACTCGCAGGTGGTGGCCACGCCGTTCGTGCCGAACGCCGTTCGGGACGAGCTGGCCGGGGCCGGCGAGTACCACCGGCAGACCGGCCGGTGCGTGTTCTGCGACGAGTTCGACCCGGCCGCCGACCCGGACCAGCGGGTGGTCGGCGAGTCGGCCCGGTTCGTGGCCGGGTGCCCGTTCGCCCCGCGGTTCGCCTACGAGTTCTGGGTGCTGCCGAAGGCCCACGCCAGCCACTACGAGTCGCTCACCGACGCCGCGGCGGCCGACCTGACGGGGCTGCTGAAGCGGTGCCTGCGGGCACTCGACGCGGTGGCGGGGGTGCCGGCGTACAACTCGTACCTGCACACCGCCCCGCTGCGGACGGCCGCCAGCCCGAGCTACCACTGGCACCTGGAGGTGGTGCCGCGGACGGCCCGGCCGGCCGGGTTCGAGTGGGGCACCGGGGTGTTCATCAACACGGTGCCGCCGGAGCGGGCCGCCCGCGAACTGCGGGCGGCCCTGCCGGCGGGGTGAGGGAAAAGCGCACGGAATTCTGTTGCCCGGGCGGCCGGGCCGGGTTGGTGTCTCACCAGCCAACTCATTGACGGATAGTCGACCATGCCGGCCGACCTGATCCAAACCGCCGCGGCACTGCCACCGGGCGCTCAGGTGCGCAACGCCCCCCACAATTCTGACACGCGTTTTGCCGATAAGCTTGGGGTTGCTTCTGCTAGCAGCGGCCGGGCTGAAACTGTTGGGACAGCCCTACGCCGCCCACTCCTAGGCCGGTTGGGTGGAACACCCGACGTTTCGCGCCGGCGTGGTTGTCTGGGAGTTGGGACTCGGGTGCTGGCTGCTGGCTGCTGGCGAGGGCACTCCCGCACATCGGGTGGCTGGCAACGACTGTGACTTTTTCGCTTTTCGCGGCCTGTAGACTTGCGGGTAGTGGCCTCATGGGCGGCACCGGCGTGAGCGGTTGTCGAGGCGGATGAAGTCCCACAGGGCGCCGACATGGTTGCGGTCGCACGTGGAGAAGGACA
>JAYVUZ010000034.1:0-44242 GCA_043787415.1 Fimbriiglobus sp.
GCTCGGAGGCCGAGCCGGCTAAAAGCCCGCTCTACCAAACTCATTCTCTACCCGACGCCCCTACAGCTTGACCACCCGCACCGGCCGGCCGGGCAGCCGCTTCTTGAACAGGCTCTCCAGCCGGTTGGCGGTGGTGGTCGGGTCGCCGCCCCGCAGCCGGAACTTGCCCCCGGCCACCGTCGTCACGTGCGGGTAGACGGCCAGGAAGTCGGCGTCCGGCGGGGTGTCGCTCGGCTGGCACAGGCCGGTCCACACCTTCAGCAGGTCGGCCGGCTCGGCCCCCTCCACCGTCAGGTCGTACCGCCCGACCCCCTTCGGGCTGGTGGCCGCCTTCGGCTCCAGCGACGCGGCCGCGAACGACTCGGTGGCGAACCCGTGGTCGAACCCCACCTCGCCGTGCTCGGTCCGGTCCAGCCCGTCCACCTCCTCCTTGCGGGTGGTGGTGAAGTTGCCCAGCGTCATCGCCTGCACCAGGGCGCACAGGGCCAGGCTGACGACGAACGCGAAGACGGCCGACACCGCCGACGCCTTGAGCTGGACGACCGTCTGGGCCAGCGGCCCGTTGGCGACGGCCGTCTCCCGCTCGCCCAGCTCCTTCTCGTACTTCTCCAGGTCGGCCTTGCCGTCGTCCCCCTTCTTGCGGGCCTCGGGGATGAGCTTGCCCGCCAGCTCCGTCACCCGCTCGCTCATGGCCGCCCCGCGGACGGCAAAGTACCCGTCGTTCTTGGCCCCGGCCGCCACGGCCGGGTTGACGGCGTTGTAGCAGAACACCCCGGTCAGCACCGCCCCGACGAACCCGCCCACCCCGTGGATGCCGAAGGCGTCCAGCGAGTCGTCGTACCCGAGCTTGCCCTTCAGCCACACGGCCAGATAGCAGACGGCGGCGGCGACGAGGCCAATGGCCGCCCCGCCCCAGACGTACACGAACCCGCTGGCCGGGGTAACGGCCACCAAGCCGGCTACGATGCCGGAGGCCAGCCCGAGGGCGGTCGGCTTGCCCTTGTGCAGCCACTCGACCACCACCCACCCCAGCCCGGCGGCGGCGGCGGCGGCCTGGGTGGCGGCGAACGCCGACCCGGCCAGCCCGGTGCTGTTCAGCCCGCTGCCGCCGTTGAACCCGAACCAGCCGCACCACAGCAGACCCGTCCCGAGCAGGGTGAGCACCAGGCCGTTCGGGTGGACCACCGTCCGCGGGTAGCCCTCCCGACGGCGGAGCACCAGGCAGCAGGCCAGCCCGGCCATGCCGGCGGCGATGTGGACGACCGTCCCGCCGGCGAAGTCCAGCGCCCCCAGCTTGCCGAGCAGGCCGACAGCCCCGGCCCCCCGCTTGTCGAGCGGCACCGCCTCGTCGAAGAAGTCGAACCCCCACACCATGTGGGCCAGCGGGCAATACACCAGAGTGATCCACAGCACCATGAAGATGCAGAACGGCCAGAAGCGGATCCGCTCGGCCACGGCCCCGCTGATGAGGGCCGGCGTGATGATCGCAAACATCCCCTGGAACATCATGTGGACATAGACGGGTATGGTGTACCCCGGCAGCACATCGCCCGGCTCGACGCCCCGCAGGAAGAACAGCTTGCCGCTCCAGCCGACCAGCCCGCCGTCCTCGACGCCGAGCAGGCTGACCTTCAGTACGGACGGGCCGAAGGCCAGCCCGTAGCCGACCGCGATCCAGTACAGGCCGACCACGGCCAGGGCGGCCAGGCTGTGCATCATGGTGGCCAGCACGTTCTTCCGCCGCACCATGCCGGCGTAGAACAGGGCCAGCCCCGGCACCATGAGCATGACCAGGGCGGACGAGGTGAGCAGCCAGGCGGTGTCGCCCTTCTTCTGGCCGTCGTCGGCCTTGGCCTTGGCCTCGTCGATCAGCTTGGTCAGCTCGGCCCTCAAGTCGGCGACGGCCTTGAGTGCATCCGCCGGTGGCCCCGCCGCCGGAACAACCGGGGCGGCGACGGCGACCGCCGGCGAGTCAAGGGGGCGCGGGCTGGGGGCGACTTCTTGAGCCAGGCCGACACAGCAGGCCAGGACGAGCAGGCCGATGGCCAGAGCGAACCGGGACATGAACCCACCTTGTGCGTCGGGGACGCGGGGAAACGAGGCAGGGTGCGGGATAGAAGGCGATTGCGGCATTGCCGGTGCCAAAAGTTGATGCGTTCGTCCGAATCGCCGCAAGTCGATAGTCCGGCTGGTTTAACGGCCGCGAACACCAGCTCATAGGCGGCGGATCGTTGCCCAAACTTCAGGCAGCCCCTGCCCGCAACTGTGCGGATTGCGGGGGCCGCCGATCCCGAAGCGCCAGCGAGGGACGGTATCCCCGCCGCGCAGATAACGCGCCGCGCTGGCACTTCGGGATCGGCGGCCCACCGCTCCCGGCCCCACCGCCGCCCACGCACAGCCGGCCCAACCGCCACACCGGGCGTCACCGGCATCTCTTACTCCAAACCCGGAGGTTTTCCCGCCCCCCTTGCTTGCGACGGCTTCCGTGCGGGGGGTAGATTAATTCCAAACCCGGAGCGGCCGAATCTATCGGCCCTTGCGCGTCGTCGGAATCGGGAACGGCACCACCCGCCCGGGGTGCGCCCGCACCCGCGTCCGACTCGCACCCCGGCCCGCACACAGTCACCACCCCGCCCGCCGGGTGCGACTGCGCCGTTCATCCTGTGACCTCACCGGCCCCGCCGCCAGGGTATTTTGTGATGCACACCGCCCGCCTCGCCCGCATCTTCCGCCGGATGGTCAGTCGGGTGGCTAACCCGGACAGCGTCCGCGGCCGGCGGACCGTGCTGGAGGTGACGCAGAACACGCTGGAGCCGCGGCTGGCCCCGGCCGCCCTGGCCGCCCCGACGGTGGACCAGACGCAGGTGCAGTTCCAGCCCGAACATTTGGCGGCCCTCCTCCCGCCGGCGACGACGCCGACGTTCAACATCGACTACACCAACGCCCAGACGGCCGTCAGCCCGCAAGACCCGCTCAAGCAGGTGATCGTCGCCGAGGCCACCCGCAACTACGCCCCGTCCGGTGGCCCGTTTTACAGTTCGGTCGTCGGCCGGTACACGACCGACGGCGGCACCACCTGGACTGACTTCACCAACTTCGGGGCCAGCACCAAGGTCAACGGGGCCATTCGTGACCCGAGCAAAGACCCCGCCTCCCAGCCGGTTGATCAGCTCTTCTACACCCAGTACGAGGCGCCGTCGGCGACCATCACCCGGGACGGTCAGGTGTACATCGCTTTCGTGGCCCGCGGGACGGACTCGGCCAGCGGGGTGGTGGCGGCCCGCCGGTTCGACTTCTCCGGGGCCGCCCCGGCGGCCGTGTCGATGGACCCGCAAAACCGGGCGGACGGCGTGTCGTCGGTCGCTTACCGTTGGCTTGGCAACAGCAACGCCGCCTACTACCCAACCATTGCTACCAATCCGAACGTTGGGACGTACACCGACCCGGACACCGGGACGGTGATGAACGACGTAGCCGCCGGGACGGCTGGCGGCGGCGGACAGGTGTACCTGGCTTGGGGCGGAACACATGCCCAGGTGAGCGGGTACAGCGGGCCGTACAACCCGAACCTGGTGAGCTTGGCGACGACGCCGAACATCCCGGTTGCCACGGCAAAGACGACCGGCCAGTTCTTCTCGGCCCCGGTCGTGACCGGCGGGTACAGCGGCGGCAACAACCGCGTCGATTCATCCGCGGTCGGAGCCAACCGCCCGCAGCTGGCGTTCACGGCCAACAACGGGGTGCGGGGGGTGTTTAACCCGGGCACCGGTCTGTTCGACCCGGTCGCTGCCCCGGGCCAGCTCATAACCACCTGGGAAAGCACCGCGTCCAACAACACGGCAATCGGCACCGCAATAGCGAACATCTCGGGCAGTGTGTCAGTCGGTGGAACGTACAACAATGCCACTCCGTTTTTCGACAACATTGTTGACGGGCTCAACACGACCCCGAACACTCCTAGCTTTAGCAAGTTCGCCATTGCGGTGACAGGCACCACCGACCCGACCCTGTTGCTCCAGAGCATCAGTCTCACGCTGTCGCTCCAGCACGGTAACCTGGACGACGTGGGGCTGACGTTGGTCGCACCGGGGGCGACCTTCAACGCCGACAACTCGGTGGCCACCGGCACGACTTACGCCCTTGTGCGGTCGCGGAACATCGCCAACTCGACCAACGTCCAACAGTCGGAAGGCGGCCAATTCAACGTGACCGGTGGGCTGACCGGGGCCAACCTGGGGTACAACTTTGGGGCGGCCAGCGGTACCACGTTCAGCGACGACGCCGTCCGCCGCATCAACGACACGGGCAACAGCGCCCCTTACATCGGCACCTGGCGACCGGACGTGGCCGGGTCGTCCCTGACGCTGCCGGTCGGCAGCCAGATGCGGACCGTGTTCGGCGGTCGCACCCTGTCCAACGGGTCCGGTCTCGGCACCTGGTATCTGGTGGTCACGGACACCCGTTTCACCGACAACTCGACGGGCACCCGGCCACTCCAACTGGTCCGGTACGCGGCCGTGTCGGCCAGCTTCGCGCCGGCCGGCACCGGGGCCGGGTTCAACCAGACCATCTTCTCGACGGCCCAAGACTCGTCGCCGACGGTCAGCCCGCCCGGCACCATATCGACGCCGAACGGTCTCATGACCCCGGTCCTCCGCCTCCCCGGTAGCGCCACCTCGTTCGGCTACGGCACCACCGGCTTACTGGGCGGGATCCCCGGCGGGTTCGGGCCGAACGTGGCCGTGGCCGTGGACCACTCCCTCGGCCTGAACGTGCCGGGTGCGACGGCCGGGGCCAGTCGGGCGGTCGCCCCCGGGGTCCACAGCGGCTACCTATATGTGGCGTTCACAGCCGTTGTGGACATGGATGCGAGCGGTACGATCTCGGCCGGCGACGACACCGACGTGTTCATTGCCAGTTACGACACCAGCCGGGTGAACCCGCTCACCGGCCAGCCGGTGCTGGTCGGGGTGCGGCGGCTGAACGACGACGCGGTGTCCGACAACTTTAGCACCGGCACCCGCTTCCAGTACCAGCCGGCGCTGGCCGTGGACCCGGTCACCGGCACCCTGGCGGCCGCCTACTACGACGCCCGGTACGACGCCGGCAACTCCCGGTACGCCACCAGCCTGTCCACCAGCATCGACGGCGGCGCCACCTTCAGCCCGTCGGTGTTCGTCAGCCAGTCGCGGCTGGCCCAGGACGTGATCACCGGCAAGACGCTCACCCTGGAGCCGTTGCCGAGCAACCCGTTCGTTACCTTCCCGGCCTCCGCCGCCGAAGGGTTCGGGTACACGCCGCTCGGACTGACGGCCGCCGGCGGCAAGATCAACGTGACGTTCACCGGGAACGCGAACGGCCCCGGCAGCTACGTGTACACGGCCAACACGCGGACGGCGGCCGGCCCGCAGGTGCTGTACTCGGACGTCGGCGCCATCGGCAGCCGCACCGGGGCGGACGCCGCCGGTAACACCACCCTGTTGCCGTCCCAGGTGCAGTTGGACAACCCGATCGCCCCGGCCCCGGCCCGGTTCTACCAGTACAACACGGCCCGCCAGGGCCTGAGCGGGGTGACGGCCGCCGCCCCGGACCCCACCCGACTGCCCGCCGCCCCGCCCACCCCGGCTGCCGGCACTCCGCTGCTGGACGGCATCCGGGTGGTGTTCGACCGCCGCATCGACCCGCAGAGCTTCAGCCAGGCGTCCGACATCCGGGTGTACTACACCGACCCGGCCACCGGCACCCAGGTCGAGCTACGCACCCTGTACCCCGGCCTGACCTACCGCATCGACGACCTGTCCGCCCAGACCACCGGCACCGTGGTGAGCGGGGCCGAGCTGTCGCCCACCGGCACGGGCATCGGCACCGGCCCGCTGTACAACCCCAGCGGGACGGTGCTGAACATCGTGACCACGGACACGGACTACGTGGTCCGGTTCGTGGGCGCGTCCGGTAATCTGGTCCGCGTCGGACTGGTCGGCACGTACAGCTACGTGGTCAGCCCGTTCGTCCGCGACTTCCACCGCAACACCGTGGCCAGCCAGACGGCCAACCAGACGGCCGGCCTGGTGACCAACACGACCATCCCGCTGGTGCCGGCCGGCACCCAGATCACTCCGGTGAGTACCAGTTCGACCGGGGCGCCGGTAGACCCGGTGACGGTGAAATCGTCCAACGCGGCCAACGTCACCCTGTTCGGCCGGACGTACACCGACCCGGTGACCGGCACGCCCGGCCCGTTCTTCCCGTCGGCCGCCAGCCGGTTCACCGTGAACGGGGTGCCGGTTGGCAGCACCACCCCGAACGACGGCAAGGGGGTGACGGACATCCCCCTGACCATCCCGCCGACCGGCTACCTGACTGGCGAAGACTTGATCGCCCGGGCGTTCGTCCAGATCGACCTAGTGCAGACGCGGCGGTCGCAGGTGGTGGTGCAGTTGATCTCGCCGACCGGGGTGGTCGTCCCGCTCACCCTGTACACCGGCGGGAACGGCGCCGCCTACGACCAGTTCGCCTACGAAAACACGGCGTTCGACCAGTTGGCCGCCCGCCCGCTGTCGGCCGGCGGCGACCGCTACCAGGGCCTTTTCCGCCCGGCCGGCGACCTGAGCCTGCTCAACGGGCTGACCGTCACCCCCGGCAGCGTCTGGTATCTACGGGTGGTGGAGGACCGGAACACCGACAACCAGTTCGGCCAGACCGGGCCGAACCCGCTCGGCTACCTGCGGAGCTGGTCGCTCACCCTGGCGCCGGGCACGGCGACGGCCGCCACCGCCGCGACCAACGACCTCCGCCGCGGCAACTACCTCGACCAGAACGGTGACGCCACCCCGTGGGTGCCGGTCCTCGACAGCTTCCGCGCGCCGACCTCGGCCGCCCCGCTGCTGCTCACCGACGGCCCCTACCAGCGGGACGCCGCCGGGCTGCCCAACGGGGCCGGGCTGTTCGCCCAGGGGGCGTTCAGCAAGGCCACCCTACCGCTGGTCATCGCCGGCCCGCGGGTGATCGGGGTGAGCACTAAGGATCTGGCCATGCGGCTGCTCCCCGCCGACGGCAGCAACCTGAGCGACCAGGTGTACTTGAACGTGTCTGCCGACTTCTTGTACGTGCGGTTCGACCGGGATGTGGACCTGAACAGCTTCACCGGCACCACGGTGACGGTGACGACCCCGGAAAAAACCATCGTCCTGCCGGCCTCGGCCGTGTCCAAGGGGTCGTCGAACGATGAGGTGAAGATCAGCTTCCCTTCGGCCTTCACCCGGGTGGGCGGGTACACGGTTGTCTTTAGTAACTCCGTAAAATCAACGGCCGGCGACCTGGTGGACGTGAACCAGAATGCCGGGGTGGACCGGCTGTTCGGCGGCAACGCCACCTCGGCCACGCTGGTCAGCACGGTCGCCTACCCGCCGGCCGGCGTCCTTCAGACGCCGGTGGCCATCCGGTCGGCCCCGGTGGCCGGGGTGAGCGGCGGGTTCGTGGTCACCGGCGAGACGGTGGCCGAGCTGGACATCCAAGTGACGGACGCCTTCCAGATCGCCCAGGACCTGGTCCGGTTCCCCGGCGCCCGCATCCAACTGGCCGTGTCCATCCGCGACCTGAATGCCTCGGCGTCCAGCAGCCTGTTCCAGTTCCTGGTGGCCGACCTGGTGGCCCCGGACGGCACCCGCATCCGGCTGCTCACCGGCCTCGGCGGGGCGGTCAACGGGCCGGGCACGGTGACCACCAACATCCTGTTCGACGACATCGCCACTTCGCCCATCGGGGGCGGGTTCAACCCGGCCCAGACGGCCCCGTACAGCCCGCAGATCCCCCTCGCCCGGCTGCTCGGCAAGTGGTCACTGGGCACCTGGAAGGTGGTCGTCACCAACACCGGCTTGTTCCGGTTCAACGCCACCACGAACCTGCCGGACGACGTGGGCCAGATCGTCTCGGCCCGGCTCATCCTGGCCGGGGCGTACACGCCGAAGGCCGGCCCCGGCAACCCGGGCGTGGCGTTCGACACCGGCCTCGGCGAGGCCCGGGCCGACCAGACGACGGTCGGCTTCCGGGTGTTCAACCAGATCCCCACGTCGGCCGAGTCGAGCCAGGTGTGGCAGCCGGTCGGCCAGCCGAACAACAACCAGGCCAACGTCGGCCGGGTGTCGGCCGTGACGATGGACCCGTCCGACCCGACCGGCAACACGGTGTTCGCCGCAGGGGCCTCGGGCGGCGTCTGGCGGACGACCAACTTCCTGACCAACGACCCGGACGGCCCGACCTGGACATCTCTGACGGATTTTGGCGTCGGCACGAGCATTAACGTCTCGTCGATCGCCGTGTTCACCCGGCCGCTTGCCGGCGGCACCGCCCTGGACCCGAGCCGGACGGTGGTGTTCGCCCTGACCGGCGAAGGCGACTGGACCAACCAGCCGGCGGGTAACACCACCTGGACCACCCCGGGCGTCGGCGTGCTGCGGTCGGAGGACGGCGGCAAGACGTGGGAGCTGCTGGACAGCACCACCAACGTGGCCGCGGCCGGCACGCCCCTGCCCATCGGCAGCGGCACCCGGGACCGCAAGTTCGTTGGGGCCAGCGGGTTCAAGATCGTCGCCGACCCGGTGGCCTTCCAGGCGACGGACCGATACGACTCGTCCAAGATCGCCGTGTACATGGCGGTAACGGGGGGCCAGGCGGCCACCAGCACCAGCCTCGGGGCGGCCGGCCTGTGGCGGTCGCTGGACGGCGGCCGCAACTGGGTGCAACTGCGGGCCGGGTCGGCCACCGACGTGGCCCTGGCCCCCATCCCGACCGGGTCCGACCCGAGCCTCCAGACGCTGTACGCCGCCTTCCGCAGCGACAACCAGTTCGTGCTCGACGCGGGCGTATACTTCACCGCCCAGGCCACCAACACCCCGGCCCTGGTGCCGGGCGGGCCGAACGGGTCGCTCACCCGGCTCAACGGCGGGGGCGGCACCAACCGCATCGTGGCCGTGCAGGGGGGCGGCAACCAGCAGGTGGCCGTCGGCGGGGAGGGCGGGCCGAGCATCGCCAGCACCCGCATCACCCTGGCCGTGCCGGCGGTGGGCAACGACCCCCTGGCCAACAGCCTGTACCGCGGCTGGCTGTACGCGACGGCGGCCAACGGCGACGGCGGCAGCCAGGGGTTGTGGCTGACCAAGGACTTCGGCACCAACTGGACCCAGGTGCGGACCCCGGACCTGACCGACTTCGCCGGCAACATCTGGGGCCAGAACAACGAGTTCGGCGCCCAGGTGCCGGACAACAAGATCATCCCGTCGGCCTTCGCCAAGTCGTCGTACACGGCGAACGTCGCCTACCAGCGGTCGGCCAACCAACTGGGCGACACGCCGCGGCAGTACATCCCGCGGCCGGGCAGCGTATTCAGCCCGTTCGGCAGCACCCCGCGGGCGCAGGGCCAGGGCACCCCGGGTCAAGACCCGTGGACGGCCGGCGGCACCGGCAACCGGGCGCTCAGCCTGGCCGTGGACCCGCTCAACCCGGCCGTCGTGTACCTGGGCGGGGACCGCTCCATCCGGGTGGACACGTCGGCGGTGAAAGACCCGCAGGCCTTCTACTACTTCGACAACACCCAGGGTGGCACGGCCAGCAGCAGCACTATGCTGGCCACATCCGGCGGGGTCAACCTGATCGGCGCACCGGCCATCCCGGCCGGCTACGGCATCGAGACGGCCAACGGCAACCCGTACGGGGTCATCATCCCCGGGCTGGCCGACCCGACTACCACGGTCAACGGTAAGGCCCCGGTCTACACCGACAAGTACGGCCAGCCGGCCGGGTTCGTCAACCTGAGCCGCGACCCGGGCAGCCCGTACAGCCCGTCGGTCATCCAGGTGTACAACGCCGCGTCGTTCTCGAACAACGGCGAGAACGCCAAGGTCAAGCCGTTCGACAATATTCTGTTCGGCACCTACGACGTGTCCAGCATCGTGCCGTTCGTGGACCCGCAGACGGGCCGCACCCGGCTCATCTATGGCACCGCCGGCGGGGTGTACACGGGAGTCGATGACGGCCGCGGCTACCTGACCACGGCCGTCGGCTACGACGGGGTGCGGGGCCGCTACCAGGGCACCGACACGCAGTCCAGCACGGTCGTCACCGGGCCGCGGAACGGCAACATTCAGATCGGCCAGGACTACGCCGGGGCGCTCCAGCCGACCCGGCTGGCGGCCGACATCGCCGGCTCGCTGTTCTATGCGGTGACGCAGGACAACGGGTACCCGGTGTCCACCGGCAGCGTCCTTCAGACCGGCATCACCTCGACGGCCACCAGCGACTGGCCGGGCACCGGCCGGGACGTGGCCGTGGACCAGACGGGCACCGGCATCGCCTACCAGTACCGGCTGCCGAGCAGCACCGGCACCCCGGTGGGCAACGGCCAGTTCGGCAACGTGAACGACTTCATCCGGGCCGAGCTGCCCGGCAGCGACCAGAGCGGGTCGGGCAAGGGGGCCACCAACAACCTGATCGGGCCGTTCGACAACCCGTTCCAGAACCAGGGCCAGTGGCGGGACAACGACAACCGCTACGGGGCGGTGGTGGTCAACCCGCTCAGCCCGACGGGGCTGCTGGTGAGCGCCTCGCCGACCTCGACCGGGGGCAGTGGGGCCGTGTACCGGAGCACCGACGGCGGCGGCTCGTGGGTGTCGCTGGGCGCCCCGGCCGGCGGGGCGTACCTGCGGGCACTGGCGTTCGGCGGGGTGGACCCGGCCCAGCCGTCCAACCTGAACAACTACGCCCTGGCCGGGTCGGACGACGGGCGGGTGTTCTTCACCACCACCGGCACCGCCCCGATGGCCCAGTTCAACTTCACCGGGTCCAGCCTGGGCGGCCGGGCCGTCCAGCGGGTGGTGCCCAACCCGCGGCCCGGCACGGCCGACTTCTACCTCGTCACCGACCGCGGCGTGTACTACGCCAGCCGCGCCAGCCGGACGACGGCGGCGGCCACACTGGTGGACGTGACGAGCGACCTGTACAGCGTCACCCGCACCACCGACTCGCTGTCGCCGGTGAACGGCATGCCCCAGACCACCCTCGCCCTGCGGGACGTGACCGGGGCGGCCCTGGACGTGACCTCACTGGCGGTGGACTGGCGGTACGCCAACCCGGTGTTGTACGTCGGCGGTCAGGGCGGCGTGTTCCGCACCACCACCTACGCCCCGGGGGCGGCCGGCTCGTCGGCCACCTGGACCCTGTTCCCGAACGTGGCCGGGGCCACCGCGTACCCGGTCGGCGGGTACTTCCCGAACGCCCGCGTCACCGACCTGGACCTGTCCCTGGGGGCCATCAACCCGGCCACCGGGCTGCCCAACCTGACGGGCAACGGGTCCGGGCTGAACAACAACGTGGGCGGGCAGAACCTGCTGCTGGCCAGCACGTTCGGCCGCGGCCAGTTCGTCATCCGCATCGACCCGGCCGACAAGTCGCTGCCGCCGTTCGCCCCCGGGGCGTTCGAGTCCGGCCCGCGGGTGGGCACCCTGGCGCTCACCGGCCCGGACAACACCACCCGGCTCAACTTGGTGGCCGGCACCACCCAGCAGTTCGACATCGTGTTCGACTCGCCGGTGGACCCGCTGACCATCACCCCCAAGGACATCACCATCCTGCTGCCGGGCGAGACCAACCCGGCCAACAAGCTGGCAGTGGCGTCGGTGGTCCTGGACACCGGGGTATTGGCCGGCCAGCCAGACCCGCGGAATCGCTACACCGTCACCATCCAAATGCCGACTAGCGTTCAGGGCTTGTTCTTCGTACAGGTAGGCAGCAGTACCAATCTGACGATCAGCGACCTAGCTGGCAACCGCATGAATCAGAATGGAAACGCCATCAACGGGGAGCAGTTTGACAGTCCGAACGGTGACGACACGTTCAGCTCGTTCCTGTATTTGAACGGCAAGGACAACAGTCTGCTGGTGACCGGGCTGGCGAGCAAGCTCAGCACCCAGTCGCCGGCCGCCTTCACGGTGACGGCCATCAAGCTGAGCGGGCTGACCGACACCGGGTTTAGCGGCACGGTGACGCTGACCAGCAGCGACCCGAACGTGCTGCTGGACAAGCTGAGCGGGCCTGGGGTGTACCCCAGCACGGCCGCCCCGGTGAGCTACACGTTCCTGGCCGGGGACGCCGGCCGGCACACGTTCACCGCCACGTTCCGCACGGGCAACGCCATCACCGACGCCTTGGGCACCCTGCTCGGGCCGGTCGGCACTCTGGTGGGCAAATTCCAGACGGTGTCCGTCGGGTTGGACGCGGTCACGGCCCTCAGCTACAACCCGGGCCAGGTGGGGTCGAGCGTCTTCAACGCCCGGGTGGAGGTGACGCCGGCCGCGCTAAAGGCGGCCGTCAGCACCTGGGACCCGCAGACGGTGGTCGCCAACGTGGTGGACTACAACGGCAACCGGCTGCCGGCGTTCGGCGGGACCATCGGGCTGGACGCCCCGAACGACCCGCTCGACATCCTGCCGCCGGCGGCCGTGTTCACCCCGGGCGCCAGCAACGGGACGGCCACCTTCGCCAACGTCATCTTCCGGACCAAGAGCACCCAGACGCTGGTGTACACCGGGAAGCCGGTTGATGGCCTCGATCCGCTGACCGTCAGCACGAACGTGCTCAACGCCGTGCTGTCCGTCACCGGGCTGGGCGGGCTGACCCCGACGGCGCCGATCAGCACCTACGACCAGCAGGCCCTGACGGTGACGGTGCGGAGTGCCGTGCCGGGCGACGCCAACAAGCCGCTGCCGGCATTCAACACGAGCAACGGGTTGAACCTGCTGACCGGGACGAACGACGCCCGGGTGCTGGTAGACACGTTCGACTCAGCTAACGTGGTGAAGGACGACGTGACCCCGCGGACGGTCGTCTATCTGCCAGGCGGCAACGGCGCCGGCGGCACCGAGATCGTGTTCAAGACCCAGGGCACCACGACCCGAACGGTGGGCCTGACGGCCCCCATCGGGGTGGACCCGCTGACCCTCCAGCCGACGGTCGGGCTGGCCACCTTCCAGGTGCTCACCCCGGCCGGGGCGATCCTCGGGCCGCCGTCCGGCACCTCCCCGCTGCTGAGTACCTGGAACCCGCAGGCGCTCAAGGTGTCGGTGATCTCGCCGTACACTGGGCGGGTGCTGGATCGGTTCACCGGGACGGTGGGGGTGAAGTCGGCCACCGACCTGCTGGCCCTGGCTGTCCAGCCGGACTCGGACAGCGGCAACAAGCAGTCGTCCATCGCCGGGGCCGGCCAGACCTACCAGTATGTGGCGGCGTCCGCCGGCACCCGGACCCAGACGGTGCTGTTCCGCACCGGCGGGCCGACGGTGGCGGCCCCGCTGCCGCAGTCGCTCACCTTCAGCGGCCCGGTGGGCGGGGTGGCTAATGGGACGGTCGGGTACAAGGTGGTGAACGCCGTGTTCAACGTCATCGGGCTGCCGGCCACCGGGGAAGTGGCCACGGCCGGCGTCGGGCTGAACGTGAACATTGCCGTCGCCGACCAGGTGAACAACCTGGCCACGCTGACCTCGTTTACCGGCCAGGTGGCCCTCGGCTCGGACGACCCGCAGTCCACCCTGTCGCCCAACCCGTTCACCTATCAGTCGATCAACAACGGGAACAAGTCGTTCGTGGCCACCTTCCGGACGGCCGGCAGCAAGTCGTTCACCGTGGCGACCTCCAACCCCAACCCGAACGGGGTGGAGAGCTTCAACGGGGCGGTGCCGGTGGAGGCGGCCGAGGCCACCCGGCTGGCCATCGGCGGGTTCCCCAGCCCGGTGGTGGCCGGCACCACCGGCAAGCAGGTGACGGTGTCGGCCTTCGACCAGTTCGGTAACGTGGCCAGCGGGTTCCGCGGGACGGTGCAACTGACCTCAACCGACCTGAAGGCCGGCGGCCTGCCGGTGACGTACGGCTTCACCGCCGGGGACGCCGGGCAGCACAAGTTCGACGTGGTGCTGAAGACGTCCGGCACCCAGACCATCGTGGCCGCTGATGCGTCCGGGAACCTGTCCTCGGTGTCCGAGTCGGGCATCGTGGTGACGCCGGCGGCGGCCAGCCAGTTCACCCTGTTCGGGTTCCCGGGGCAGACCATCGCCGGCACGCCGCACCCCCTCACCTTGAAGGCGTCCGACCCGTTCGGCAACACGGCCACCGACTTCACCGGGACGGTCAAGTTCAGCACCACGGACGGGAAGGTGTCGGCCGGCGACGGTCTGCCGACCGACTACGTGTTCGCCGCGGCCGACCAGGGCCAGCACGTGTTCCCGGCGGTCGAACTGCGGACGGCCGGCACTCAGGCGATCACCGCCGCCTCGGGCACCCTGAGCAGCTCGCAGGCCGGCATCCAGGTGTTCGCCGCCCCGGCCAGCACCTACGACTTCAGCCTGACCAGCCCGAGCGGCCCGCCGTACAGCATCCCGGCCGGCGGGTCGGTCGGCTACCGGCTGGTGGCCAAAGACCGCTTCGGCAACACCGACGCCAAGTATTCCGGGACGGTGCAGTTCACCAGCACCGACGCGAACGTGGGCGGGCTGCCGCTGCCGTACACGTTCACTGCGGCCAACGCCGGGCAGGCCGAGTTCTCCTCGTTCCTGAACACGGCCGGGGTGCAGACCATCACGGCCGCGGACGCGTCCGGGGCGGCGGTCGGCAGCAGCCCGGGGATCACCGTCCAGCCGAACCCGGCCAACCGGCTTCTGGTCGCCGGCAACCCGTCCACCCTGACCGCCGGGGACGCGGGGCTGTTCACCGTCAGCCTGTTCGACAACCAGAACAACCCGGCCACCACGTTCGCCGGCACGGTAGCACTGTCCAGCAGCAACTCGACGGCCAGGTTCGCCCTGGCGTCGGACCGCAACACGCCGGTTGCTAGCTACACGTTCACCGCGGCCGACGCCGGGTTCCGGCAGTTCGTGGTGAGCTTCAGCAAGGCCGGGCAAAGCTCGGTGGTGGCCGCGGCCCCGGGGGTGACGGGTAACAGCGTCAGCATCCAGGTGCAGGCCGGGCAGGCGGCCAAGTTCGCGGTCGGCGAGTTCCCCACCCCCATCGACCCGGGCACCGCGCGGCTGGCACGGGTGACGGCCCTGGACCAGTTCGGCAACACGGCCGACCAGTACGCCGGCCAGGTGCGGGTCAGCAGCTCCGACCCGGCGGCCGTGCTGCCGGCCCAGGGCAAGCTGACCGGCGGCACCGGGTTCTTCCTGGTGACGCTCAACACGCCGGGCGGCCAGAGCATCACGGCGTCGGACACGCTCAACGCGGCGGTGCTGGGCAGCCAGTCCGGCATCACGGTGACGGGCACCAACCCGAACCCGCAGCCGCAGCCACCGCAGGTGTCGGCCCTGCCGGCCACCACCCTGACCGCGGGCGGCACCACGACGGTGCCGTTCACGGTGGACACGTTCGCCCTGGGTACGGTGGCCGACAAGCTGGCGTACTCGGCCACCAGCAGCAACCCGGTGCTGGTGCCGGCTAGCGGGCTGGTGTTCTCGGGGAGTGGCCGAGGCCGCTCCCTGCAAGTGACGGCCACGGCCGGCGTGACCGGCTCGGCCGTGGTGACAGTGACCGTGACGGATCCGGCCACCAACCTGTTCAGTACCCAGACGCTCGGGCTGACGGTCAACCCGGTGCCGCAGCCGCCCCTGCCGCCGCCCGGCTCTCTGACCCACTACTTCACGGCTAGCACGGACATCGGTGCCCTCAACCGGGTGTCGGTGTATAACCCGGACGGCAGCGTGCTGGGCCGGAGCGAGCCGTTCGCCCCGGGGTTCAGCAACGGCACCCGGACGGCGACCGTCCGCCAGGGCAACGGCAAGGAACTCATCGCCGCCGTGCCCGGCCCCGGCCGGCAGACCGAGGTGAAGATTCTCGACCCCGTCAGTGGCAGCGTGCTACGGACGCTGGAAGGGTTCGAGGCCAGCTTCAGCGGCGGGCTGTTCGTGGCGGCCGGCGATGTCAACGGGGACGGGTTTGAAGACATCGCCATTTCGGCCGACCAGGGCGGCGGCGGCCGGGTGAAGGTGTACGACGGCAAGGCGTTCACCCTGCTGGCCGACTTCTACGGCATCGACGACCCGAGCTTCCGCGGCGGTGCCCGGGTGGCCTTCGGCGACGTGAACGGGGACGGCGCCGCCGACCTGGTGGTGTCGGCCGGGTTCGGCGGCGGCCCGCGGGTGGCCCTGTTCAACGGCAAGACGGTCCGTCCGGATCAGGCCCCGGGTCGGCTGGTGGGCGACTTCTACGTGTTCGAGCAGACCCTCCGCAACGGAGTCTACGTCACCGCCGGTGACCTCAACGGGGATGGGTTTGCTGAGTTGATCGCCGGCGGCGGGCCGGGCGGCGGGCCGCGGGTGTTCGGGCTGGACGGCCGCTCGATCATGCAGGGCCAGCCGCGGACGGTGGTGGACTTCTTCGCCGGCGACCCGAACAACCGGGACGGGGTGCGACTGGCAGTGAAGAACCTGGACGGCGACAAGCTCGGGGACATCGTGACCGGCCAGGGCGGCGGCGGCACCACGGTGCGGGCGTACTACGGGGCCGACCTGCTGCGGCCGGAGAACGCCGTCACCCCGCCGGCCGGCATCGAGTTCGAGGAACTGCCCGGCACCACCGGCGGGGTGTTCGTCGGGTAGTGACGAGTTGACTTGGCGAGCGGCCGGCGTAAGCCGGCTGAGAGAGCGACGACCGCCCAGATGGGTCACCGCTTTCTCAGCCAGCTTTCGCCGGCCGCTCGCCTTTTGGAGTTGCCATGCTCAACCGCCGCTCGCTCCTCGCCGCCCCCGCCGCCGCGTTACTGCCGGCCGCCGCCCGACCGGCCGACCCGACCCCCAAGCGGCGGACCCGGTTCGCCGTCTCCACCTACTCGTTCTGGCAGTTCAAGCACGCCGACGGGCGGGACGTGGAGCAATGCATCGACCGGGCCGCCGACATGGGCTTCGACGGCGTCGAACTACTGCTGCGGCAGTTCGAGGACAAGGCGGACGACGGCTACCTCAACCGGCTCAAGAAGCGGGCGTTCAGCCACGGCCTCGACCTGTGCGGGTTCAGCACCCACCAGGGGTTCCTGTTCCCGGACAAGGCCGAGCGGGAGAAGCAGGTCGAGCTGACGATCAAGCAGACTGAGATGGCCTACCGCCTGGGCATCCCCACCATGCGGGTGAACACCGGCACCTGGAAGACGAGTAAGGACTTCGACACGCTCATGGCCAACCGCGGGGTGGAGCCGCCGAAGCCGGGGTTCACCGACGAGGACGGGTTCGGCTGGACCATCGACTGCCTCGGCCGGTGCGCGAAGGAGGCGGAGAAGCGGGGCGTGGTGCTGGGCCTGGAAAACCACTGGGGGTTGGGGCTGACCCCCGAAGGCGTGCTGCGGATCGTGGCCGCCGTCAACAGCCCGTGGCTGCGGGTGACACTGGACACCGGCAACTTCCTGGAAGACCCCTACGACCGGCTGGCCGAGCTGGCCCCGCACGCCTGCCTGGTGCAGGCCAAGACGTACTACGGCGGCGGGCTGTGGTACACCCTCGACCTGGACTACCCGCGGATCGCCAAGCTGCTGGCGGCGGCCGGCTACCGCGGGTACGTATCGCTGGAGTTCGAGGGCAAGGACGACCCGCGGCAGGCGGTGCCGCGGAGCCTGGACATGCTGCGGAAGGCGTTCGCGTAGGGCACGCATGGCGTGCCGTCCGTCGAGAGCGGCACGCCATGCGTGCCCTACTTCGGCACGCCGACGATCGGCTTCAGCTCTCGCACCCAGATGTTGCGGTACTTCACCGGGTTGCCGTGGTTCTGGAGCCGGATGGGCGCGGTGGCCGGGTGATTCTTGGCATACTCCGGCGGGTGCAGGAAGGCCGTGTCGCCGGTCAGCTCGTAGTGGTTCTGCACGCACACCCCGTTGTGGAACACCGTCACCGCCGCCGGCTTGGTCAGCTCGCCGGCGGCGTCGAACTTGGGCGCGGTGAAGGTGATGTCGTAGGTCTGCCACTCGCCCGGCTTGCGGCACACGTTGGCCATCGGCGGCGACTGCTTGTACAGGGCGCCGCACTGGCCGTCGAAGTACGTCTGGTTGTCGTGGCTGTCGAGCACCTGCACCTCGTACAGGTCCATCAGGAAGACGCCGCTGTTGCCCCGGCCCTGGCCCTTCTGCTTCGGGTCCACCTTCTCCGGCGTGGCGAACTCGACGTGCAACTGGATGTCCCCGAAGCTCTGCTTGGTGCGGATGTCGCTCCGCCTCACCGTGGCCGCCCCGTCGGCGACCTCCCACTTGTCGCCGTTCTCCCAGGCGTCGAGCGACTTGCCGTCGAACAGCACGGTGGCGTCGGCCGGCGGGTCGCCCGGCTTCTCCCCGGCGGCCACCACCGGCGGCGCGGTCCAGGTGAACGGCGGCTTGTACTCCTGCTGGGTGAGGGCGAACCCGTTCAGCCCAACGACCGCCAGGCCGAGGCCGATGAGAACCCGTCGCCGTCCGAACATGGTGAGGCTCCGCCGCGGGAAAGGGGTACGGCGATTGTCGGGGGTCGGGCGGCGGCTGTCAAATGCGAAGGGACAGCCGGTAGCGGTAAAGCGCCGCCAGCAACAGCCAGAACAGTACGAAGATGACGGCCCCGCTGAGCAGCGGCTCGTAGGCGTCGCCGAGGGAGCGGAACGGGGTCTCGCCGAACACGTTGTACAGCCCCTTGCGGAGCGGGCCGACGGCCAGGTTCTCCAGCAGGTACGCCAGGATGGAGTTCGCCCCGACCACCCTCAGCGGCAGGCTCCAGCCGGGCCGCCGAATCGCATCGGTTAGGGCGTAGAACCCGGCCAGCAGCAGGAAGCACGCCCCGCCGCTGCACAGCACCCACGTCGGCGTCCAGATGCGCTTGACGTTCGGGCAGACGCCGAGCAGGTGCGACGTGTAACCGACCGCCAGCAGCCCCAGCCCGGCACCTGCCAGCACAGCGAGGGTCCGACCGGCCGGCCACCGCTCGGACAGCACCCGACCGGCGAGCAGCCCGAGAATCATCGTGCCGAGGGTCGGGATGAAGCTGAGTGTGACATACCCGCCGCCGTTGAAGGCGAACGGCTTGTCGCGGGGGAGTAGATTCAGGAACCACACGTCGAACGCCCAGGCGGCGTTCGTGTTCTTGGCCCAGTGGGCGGCGGACCCGGCTGGGAAATACTGCCAATCCCGTGGCATGTCGCGCACGCCGACCGCCTGCCAGTCGAAGTCCGGCCCCGGCAGCGGGTAAGCGGCGAACAACAACCAGTAGCCGACGAGGATGACGCCGAGCGCCGCCATCCGTGTACGCACCGACCGCAGCCCGAGCCACACGAGCAGCGGGTAGCCGAGGCCGATCTGGGCGAGCGTGTCCTCGAACGTCCAGTTCACCCCGAAGTTGCCGCGGAACCGCAGCCACACCCCGAGGCCGACCAGCACCGCCGCCCGGCCGAGGGTGTGGGCCGGCAACCGCCACCAGGCGTCCGGCCGTTCCCGTCGCTTGGCTAGCGAGAAGACGCACGCCACGCCGACCAGGAACGAGAAACTCGGCTGGATCAGGTCGTGCAGCGAACACCCCGCCCACGGCACGTGCGACTGGTGGAAGGCCAGGAACGCCCAGAAGCCGCTGTCCGGCAGCGCCTTCGCCACCGCCCCGAGTCGCAGGCACTCGGCAAGCAGCAGGACCATAACGAAGCCGCGGTAGGCGTCGATCGACGCCAGGCGGGGGGCGGGCGGGGTGGTCATGCTTTGGATCGTAGCCCGAAGGGCGAGCGAGGAACATCCTCCCTCGCTCGCCCTTCGGGCTGCGATCCCCGACCCGTCACGCCCGGGGGTGGGCCTTCTGGTAGCTGTCCCGCAGCCGCTGGGCGGTGACGTGGGTGTACAGTTGCGTCGTCGCCACGCTCTTGTGGCCGAGCAGTTCCTGCACCCCACGCAAGTCCGCCCCGGCGTCCAGCAGGTGGGTGGCGAAGCTGTGCCGCAGGGTGTGCGGCGTCGTCCGTGGGTCGAGGCCGGCCCGCCGGCAGTGCTTCATCAGCAGCCGGCCGACGCTGCGGGTCGTCAGCCGGGTGCCGCGGCGGTTGATAGACACGGCGTTCGACTGCCGGCCGAACTCCGCGAGAATCCGCTCGCGGTCCGGCAGCCAGTCGGTGATGGCCTGCGCCGCCGGCTCGCCGAGCAGCGCCAGCCGTTCCTTCTTTCCCTTCCCCCGCACGATCACCACGCCGTCGGTCAGGTCGCAGTCGGCGAGGTCGAGGCCGGCCAGCTCGCTCACCCGCAGCCCGGCCGAATAGAGCGTTTCGAAGATGGCCCGGTCGCGGCGGCCGAGCGGATCGTCGCCGGGGGTGGCGAGCAGCTTCCCGACATCCGCCACAGTCAGGAAGTGCGGCAGTGGCCGGTCCTTCCGCGGCCCCCGCAACGCCTCGGCGGGGTTGCCGGCGATCGCCCCTTCCCGCTGTAGGAATTTGCCGAACGTGCGGACGGCGGCCAGCCGGCGGGCGATCGTGCTCTTGGCGTACCCCTGCTCGTGCAGGTGGGCCAGGAACCCCCGCAGCCCCCGCACCGACCAGTCGGCGGTGGTCAGGCTGCCCGTGCCGGCCCGACCCCGGAGGAAGGCGAGGCACTGCGTCAGGTCTTCGCGGTAGGCTTTGACGGTGTGTGGGGAGTTGGCCTTCTCGACGCCGAGGTGCAGGAGGAAGTCGGCGAAGTGGCCTTCGAGGGTGGTCATGCGACTTAAACGACGGGGGCAGTGGTGGCCTGCCGCTTGGCCCGCTCGACCAACAGGGCCGCGTCGGCCCAGGACAGGCTGAGCCGGGGGTCGGCGGCGGCGTCGCGGACGGCGTCCAGCAGGTCGGCCCGGCCGTCGTCGTCGTACACGAAGATAAACCGCTCTGGACCCTTCACCAGGGCCAGCACGTTCAGGTCGGTCATGATCGGTGCATCGGCCGCCCGGCCGCCGCCGATGCACCAAAACCGCCCCCTTCCCCAACTTCCGCCGCCCGCCCGGCCCGTTTTGTCTGGACGATGCGTCCGACCGGCGGATACATTCAGCCGCACGCCTTCTCTCCACACCCTCCCCACCAGCGGAGAAAGCCCCCATGGGCCAACAGCCCCGCGACATGAAGCTCTTCTGGGCCTGCTTCATTTCGCTCATCGCTACGTCGTTCGGGTTCATCGTCCGGGCGACCATTATGGACGACTGGTCCAAACAGTTCGGCCTGAGTGAGACCCAGAAGGGCGAAATCTTCGGCGCCGGCCTGTGGCCGTTCGCCATTTCGATCGTGCTGTTCAGCCTGGTCATCGACCGCATCGGGTACGGGCTGGCCATGGCCTTCGCCTTCGTCTGCCACGTGGCCTACATGGGGATCGTGATCGCCGCGCCGACCATCGCCGGCACCGACCCGAAGACCGGCTACTGGGTGCTGTACTTCGGCAGCTTCGTCGGGGCTTTGGGCAACGGGACGGTGGAAGCCGTCATCAACCCGGTGGTGGCGACGATGTTCAGCCGGGACAAGACCAAGTGGCTGAACATCCTACACGCCGGCTGGCCGGGCGGGCTGGTGCTCGGCGGCCTGCTGGCTCTGGGGTTGGGGGCGATGGACATCACCGACTGGCGGGTGAAGGTCGGGCTGGTCGGCATCCCGGTGCTGCTGTACGGGGTTCTCATGCTCACCTGCAAGTTCCCGGTCAACGAGCGGGTGGCGGCCGGGGTGTCATTCCGCGACATGCTCAAAGAAGTCGGCTTCTTCGGCGCGTTTCTTGTCAGCCTGCTGATTGTGTCTGAACTGACCAACGTGGCCCAGAAGTTCGGAGTCCAACTCGGGTCGGATGCGGTGGCCACCTCGTTCACCGCCCCGTCACTCGGGCTGATCGAGCTGAGCAGCCACCAGTTGGTGAACCTGGGCATCAGCGCCGCGCTCGCCCTGGTGGTCGGCCTGTACACGCTGTCGCTCGGCCGGCCGATGTTCGTCTTTCTCATGCTCATCATGATCCCGCTGGCCATCACCGAGCTGGGCACGGACTCGTGGATCAGCGACCTCATGGGCGGGGAGATGAAGGCCCTCGGCCTGCCGGGCACGTCGGTCCTCATTTACACGTCGTTCATCATGCTCTGCCTGCGGCTGTTCGCGGCCGGGCCGCTGGTCCACGCCCTCACCCCGCTCGGCCTACTCGCCGTGTCGGCGGTCATCGCGGCGGCCGGCCTGTTCGGCCTGTCGCTGGCCAGCGGGGCGGCCCTCATCCTGGGGGTGGCCACGCTGTACGGGTTCGGCAAGACGTTCTTCTGGCCGACCATGCTGGGGGTGGTGGCCGAGCAGTTCCCCCGCGGCGGAGCACTTACCCTGAACGCCATCAGCGGGCTGGGCATGTTGGCCGTCGGCATCCTCGGCAACCCGCTGCTGGGCAACGTCCAGGACAAGGAGATCGACCGGGCGCTGGCCGCCGACCAGCCGGCCCTGCACGCGACCGTCATGGGGGCGAGCAAGCCGAGCCTGTTCGGCGAGTACCGGCCGCTGGACGACGCCAAGCTGGCCACCGCCGGCGAGGCCGACAAAAAGACTATCGCCGGCACCAAGGAGGCGGCCAAGAAGAACGCCCTCAAGACGGTGGCCCTGTTCCCGGTCGGCATGTTGGCCGGCTACCTGGTGCTGCTCGGCTACTTCGCCGCCACCGGCGGGTACAAGCCGGTGCTGCTGGACGGGGCGGCGCCGGGCGGCCACCACTGACCCCGGCGGCGGCCGGCCATAGCATACCCGCATGGTCGGCCGCCGTGAGTTTGTCGTCCTCGGCTGCGGCACGTCCGTCGGCGTGCCCATGATCGGGTGCGAGTGCGGCGTCTGCACCTCGCCCGACCCGAAGAACAGCCGCACCCGCGCCTCGGTGCTGCTGAAACTGCCGGCCGGCAACGTGGTCATCGACACCGGCCCGGAGTTCCGCATCCAGCTCGTCCGCGAGCGGGTGCCGCTGGTCCACGCCGTGCTGCTCACCCACTACCACGCCGACCACCTGTTCGGGCTGGACGACGCCCGGCTGTTCCCCCGCAAGCTGGGCGGGTCGCTGCCGCTGTACTGCACCGACGAGGTGGAGGCGGTGGTGCGGCAGGTGTTCGGGTACGCCTTCCACCCGGCCACCGCCGACCTGCCGGCCGGGGTGGTGCCGAAGCTCGAAATCCGCCGCCTCCGCCCGGCCGAGCCGTTCCAGGTGTTGGGGGAGACGGTGACGCCCGTCCCCCTCGTCCACAGCCGGTTCAACGTCCTCGGATTCCGCATCGGGGACGTGGCCTACTGCACCGACGTGAGCCACATCCCGGACGCGAGCTGGCCGCTACTGGAAGGGGTCGAGGTGCTGGTGCTGGACGCCCTCCGGCCGGGCAACCCGCACCCGGCCCACCTGAACGTCGAGCAGGCGGTCGCCGTCCACGACCGGCTGAAGCCGCGGCGGACCATTCTCACGCACATGGGCCACGAGATGGAGTATGCTTCGCTCGTCCGGTCCCTCCCGCCGGGGGTGGAGCCGGCCTACGACGGCCTGCGGTTCGACTTCTGATGCCCCCGCCCGCCGACCTCGTCGCCCGCCTCCGCCGCCACGGTCAGGAAACTGTCCTGGCCGGCTGGGACCGGCTGTCCGCCGACCGACAGACCGACTTCGCCGCCCAACTGGCCGCGGTCGATCCGCCCGAACTTGCCGACCTGCACGCCGGCCGTGGGGTCGCCGAGGCGGGAGACTTCGGCGACCTGAGGCCGATCCCCGTCGAAGACGCGGACGCCGCCTCGCCGGCCGCCGGCGAACTCGGCGAAGCGGCGTTGCGACGGGGCGAAGTGGCCGCGCTGGTGGTGGCCGGCGGGCAGGGCACCCGGCTCGGGTTCGACAAGCCGAAGGGGCTGTTCCCGGTCGGCCCGGCCGGCGAGACGCTGTTCCAACTGATCGCCCAACAGGTCCGCGACCTGTCGCGGAATTTCGACCGGCCGCTGCCGCTACTGGTGATGACCAGCCCGGCCACGGACGCTGACACGCGGGCGTTCTTCGCCGCCAACCGCGACTTCGGGCTGGCTCCGGGGCAGGTGCGATGCTTCGAGCAGGGCACCATGCCGGCGGTGGACCTCGCCACGGGCACGCTGCTGCTGGAAGCCCCGGGCCGGCTGGCCCTCAGCCCGAACGGCCACGGCGGCACGCTCACCGCCCTCGCAGACTCCGGGCTGTTGAAACAGCTCCACGACGACGGCGTGAAGCACGTCTTCTACTTCCAGGTGGATAACCCCCTGGTGCGGATCGCCGACCCGGCGTTCGTCGGCCGGCACATCCAGACCGGCAGTGAGGCGTCGTCCAAAGTGGTGGCGAAGGAGCAGCCTGGGGAGCGAGTCGGGGTGCTGGCGCTGGTCAACGGCCGGTGCGGCATCGTCGAGTACAGCGACCTACCCCGCGACCTGGCCGAACGCCGCACGGAAGGCGGCCGGCTGGCCTTCGACGCCGGCAACATCGCCGTCCACCTGTTCGGCGTGCCGTTCTTGGAGCGGGTGACCACCGGGGCCGGCCGGCTGCCGTACCACCGGGCGAAAAAGAAGGTGCCGTACTTCGACCCAGCGACTGGCGAGGCGGTGACGCCGGCCGCCGAGAACGCCTTAAAGTTCGAGCGGTTCGTGTTCGATGCCCTGCCGCTGGCCGAGCGGTGGCTGGTGGTGCGGTGCCGCCGCGAGGACGAGTTCGCCCCGCTCAAGAACGCCAGCGGCGCGGACTCCCCCGAGACGGTACGGGCGGCGGTCGGTAAACAGTTGTCATGCTCCACGCGATGATCATGGCCGGCGGCGGCGGCACGCGGTTCTGGCCTCGCAGCCGCACGACCCGGCCGAAACAGTTCCTGGCCTTCAGCGGCGACCGCACCTTGCTGCAAGGGACGCTCGACCGCATCGCCGCCCGAGTGCCGGCCGAGCGGACGTGGGTGCTGACGGCGGCCGCCCACGCCGCCGAAGCCGTCCGCCAGCTTCCCGAGCTGCCGCCGGGTCAGGTGGTCGGCGAGCCGCGGGGGCGAGATACGGCGGCGTGCATCGGCCTGGGGGCGGCCCTGGTCGCCCGCACCGACCCGGACGCCACCCTGATCGTGCTGCCGGCCGACCACGTCATCGAGCCGGAGCGGGAGTTCCACCGGGCCGTCCACGCCGCCGAGCAGTTCGCCGCCGACCACCCGCACGCCCTCCTGACGTTCGGCATCCGCCCGACCTTCCCGAGCACGGGGTACGGGTACATCCAGCGGGGCGAGGCGGTCGGCTCCCGGCAGGGCGTGAACGCGGCCCGGGTGACGGCGTTCAAGGAGAAGCCGGACGCCGACACGGCCGAGCGGTTCGTGCAGTCCGGCGACTTCCTGTGGAACAGCGGCATCTTCGTCTGGCCGGTACGGGCGGTGCTGGCCGAACTCGAACGGCAGAAGCCGGCCCTGTTCGCCGCCGTGCAGCGGATCGCCGCCGCCTGGGACACGCCCGAGCGGGACGCGGTGTTCGCCCGGGAGTATGCCGCCTGCGAGAAGGTGAGCATCGACTACGCGGTGATGGAGGGGGCGCGGGAGGTGCTGGTCATCGACGCCCCGTACCAGTGGGACGACGTGGGCAGTTGGCTGGCCCTGGAACGGCGGAACCCGCAAGATGCGAGTGGCAACACCGTCCAGGGTCAGCACGTCGGCATCGACACCGCGGGGTGCGTGATCGGCAGCGACCCCGGCCATTTGATCACCACCATCGGGGTCCGCGACCTGATCGTGATCCAGGCCGGCGACGCCACCCTGGTGGCCAAGAAGTCGGACGAAGCGGCGGTGAAACAGCTCGTGGACACGCTCAAAGCTCAGGGACTGGGGCGCTACCTGTGACCGACTTCCCGACGACCGGCCGGCTCATCGGCGTGGACCACGGCACCGTCCGCATCGGGCTGGCCGTGTGCGACGTGGACCAGCGGCTGGCCACCCCGCTGCACACGTACAAGCGGCGGACGCCGGAGAAGGACGCCGACTACTTCAAGCGGCTGGCGGTCGGCGAGACGGCCGCCGGCTGGGTGGTCGGGTTGCCCCTGCACATGAGCGGCGACGAGGGCGAGAAGGCCGTCGAGTGCCGGGCGTTCGGCGCCTGGCTGGGCGAGGTGAGCGGGCGGCCGGTGACGTTCCACGACGAGCGGTACACGTCGGCCGCCGCCGACGAGGCCCTGCTCGCCGCCGGCCTGTCGCCCAAGCAGCGGAAGGACAAGCTGGACAAGGTGGCGGCCCAGCTCATCTTGCAGGCGTACCTGGGTCGCGGTACCGGAACACCGCCCGACGCACAAGCCGGGACCGAGTCAGAGCCTCGCTAGCGCTTCGGGCTACGAACCGAGAACCTCCCTATCATGACCGAGCGCCAGTTCGCCGTCGAGGTGGTCCGCACCCTGCAAGCCGCCGGGCACGTTGCCCTGTTCGCCGGCGGCTGCGTGCGGGACGAGCTGCTCGGCCTGGCCCCGGCCGACTACGACGTGGCCGCGTCGGCGACACCGCAGGACGTGCAGGCGTTGTTCCGCCGGACGGTGGCCGTCGGGGCGGCGTTCGGCGTGGTCGAGGTGATCGGCCCACGGGTCGAGGGCCAGCACCTCAAAGTGCAGGTGGCGACGTTCCGTAGCGACGGGGCGTACACCGACGGCCGACGGCCGGACGCGGTCACGTTCAGCTCGCCGGAGGAGGACGCCGCCCGCCGCGACTTCACCGTGAACGGCCTGTTCAGCGACCCGCTGACGGGCGAAATCCGCGACTATGTCGGCGGCCGGGCCGACCTCACCGCGAAGGTGCTGCGGGCCATCGGCGACCCGGCCGCCCGGTTCACCGAGGACAAGCTGCGGCTGCTGCGGGCGGTGCGGATGGCCGCCCGGTTCGATCTGGTGATCGAGTCGGCGACCCTCGCGGCCGTCAAAGCCATGGCCTCCCAACTGACGGTGGTGAGTGCCGAGCGGATCGCCGACGAGCTGCGAAAACTGCTGAGCCACCCGAACCGGGCGCGGGGGCTGACGCTGCTGCACGAAACCGGACTGCTGGCGGTCGTGCTGCCGGAGGCCGTCCCCGGCTGGGAGGACGCGCGGGACGTGCTGGGCCAGTTGACGGCCGGCGAGTTCGTCACGGCCGGTGCCGCCCTGCTGTACGACCGACCGCCGGCGGTGGTGGCGGGCGTCTGCCGACGGCTCAAGTTGGCGAACCATGAAACGGACCGCATCGCCTGGCTGGCCGCCCACGCAGACGGGCTGGTTGAAGCCCCGACGCAACCGCCGAGCGCGATCTACCCGTTGCTCGCGCACCCCGGCGGCCGGCAGCTCGTCGAGGGGTTCCGGGCAGCCGCGTTCGCCAGCAGCAACTTCAGCCTGATCGATCACGCCGCGTACTGCGAGCGATTGCTACGGGACAAGTCGCCGGCCGAACTGGACCCGCCGCCACTCGTCACCGGCGACGGCCTGCGGGCGGCGGGCTACAAGCCGGGACCGGGGTTCAAGCCGGCACTCGCGGCGGCGCGGGCGGCCCAATTGGACGGCGCGGTTTCGACGCCGGCCGAAGCCCTGGCACTCGCGGCGACGCACCTCGGCTGACCACCTGCTCCCGCCACCAGTAGCCGACCAGCGTGCGGAACGTCTTCGGCACCTCGGCCAGCGACACCTTGCTCTCGCCGGCCCGCCGCGGCCGGTGGCTCACCGGCAACTCAACGATTTTCATCCCCAGCCGGCGGGCGCGGGCGATCATCTCCGTGTTGACGAAGAACCCGCGGCTCTCCGGCAGCAGGTCGGCCAACACCTCCCGGCGGAACACCTTCAGGGCACAGTCGATGTCCCGCACGCCGGTGCCGAGCAGCGCCCGAACCAGCCGGTTGTACCCGCGGGACAGGAACCGCCGTCGCCACGGGTCTTGGCGGGCGGCCCGGTAGCCGACGGCGACCGGCTTCGCCGCCTCGGCCAGCTTCCGCAAGTCGCCGGGGTCGAGCTGGCCGTCGGCGTCGGTGAACGCCACCAGCGGCAGCCGGGCCGCTTGGAACCCGGCTCGCAGGGCCGCCCCGTACCCCTGGTTGGTGGCCAGCCGCAACACCCGCACCTCGGGCAGTCGTAGCCCCTCGACCACGGCCGCGGTGCCGTCGGTGCTGCCGTCGTCCACGACGATCACTTCGCAGCGGCGAAAGTCGCTCCGCAGGGCGATGACGGCCTCCGACACCGCGTCGGCAATGCCGGCCGCCTCGTCGTAGGCGGGTATGACGAGGCTCAGACCGTCGGCGACCATACCACACCCTCCTGGGTCGCCGACAGTACCCGGCGGCGGCGGTTCGCTCAAGCCGAGGCCGAAACAGCACTTGCCCACTTCCCTTGCGGGGGTAACAATAAGGTGTCGTCCATTAGGTCGCATATGACCCTGCTCAGCCGCAAGGCCGACTACGCCCTGCTCATCCTGTCGCACCTGCACCAGAAGCCGGCCGGCGGGACGGCCCGCGCCATCGCCGAGCGGTTCGGCCTGAGCCGACCGTTCGTGGCCAACATCCTCAAGGAGTTGTGCCAGACCGGGTTCGTGACCAGCCACCGCGGGGTGAAGGGTGGGTACACGCTGGCCAAGCCGGCGGGCGAAATCAGCGTCGCCGGGTTGCTCGGGGCCATCGACGAGCGGTTCCAATTAACGGTGTGCAGCAGTCACGGCCACACGGACGCTGCCCCGTGTTCCGTCGAGACGAGCTGCCCGATCAAGGGGCCGCTGGACGAAATCCACGGCCGCATCATGGGTGTGTTGGACGGGGTGACGCTGGCCGACCTGCTCATCCCCACCGACGCCGCACCGCTGCTCCAGTTGCAGACTCTGACAGTGCGGGACACGGCCCTGGCCGCCACCGCCTGACTGATACCCCCCGAGACCGAACCCCCATGGCCGTGAAGCTGCCGATCTATCTGGACAACAACTCCACCACCCGGACCGACCCGCGGGTGGTGGAAGCCATGCTGCCATTCTTCACCGAAGACTACGGCAACGCGGCCAGCCGCAACCACCCGTATGGGTGGAAGGCGGAGGCGGCCGTCGAGGACGCCCGGGACCAGCTCGGGGCGCTGCTCGGCTGCCGGGGCAACGAGGTGATCTTCACCAGCGGGGCCACCGAGTCGACCAACCTCGCCCTCAAGGGCGTGGCCGCCATGTACAAGAAGAAGGGCGACCATTTCGTCACGCAGAACACCGAACACAAGGCCACCCTCGACACGTGCAAGCGGCTGGAGCGGGACGGCTTCAAGGTGACGTACTTGGAAGTGGACAAGCTCGGCCGGGTGACGGCCGAGCAGGTGGCCGAGGCCATCACCGACAAGACGCTGGCCGTGTCCGTCATGTTCGCCAACAACGAGATCGGCACGGTCCTACCCATCGCCGAGATCGGCAAGTTGTGTAAGGCGAAGGGCGTGCTGTTCCACACCGACGCCGTGCAGGCCGTCGGCAAGGTGCCGGTGGACGTGGAGGCGATGGGCATCGACCTGCTGAGCCTGACCGCCCACAAGATGTACGGGCCGAAGGGCATCGGGGCGTTGTACGTCCGCAAGAAGAACCCGCGGGTTCGGCTGGAGCCGCAGATCGACGGCGGCGGGCACGAGCGGGGGATGCGGTCCGGCACCCTGCCGGTGCCGCTGATCGCCGGCTTCGGGGCGGCCGCCAACCTGGCCCGTAAAGAAATGCCCGAGGAGACCCGGCGGACGCTGGCCCTGCGGCAGCGGCTACAGACGAGCATCCAGAGCCGCCTGCCCGAGACGTACCTGAACGGCCACCCGACCGAGC
Organism: Fimbriiglobus sp.; assembly: GCA_043787415.1. GTDB lineage: Bacteria > Planctomycetota > Planctomycetia > Gemmatales > Gemmataceae > JAXMAZ01. The sequence goes on from JAYVUZ010000034.1 coordinate 29,754, forward strand.
GGTTGCCCGGCAACCTGAATCTGAGCTTCGCCTATGTGGAGGGCGAAGGTCTGATGATGGGCATCAAGGACGTGGCCGTGTCTAGCGGGTCCGCGTGTACGAGCGCCAGCCTGGAGCCGAGCTACGTCCTCCGCGCCTTGGGCGTCGGCGACGAGCTGGCCCACAGCAGCATCCGCTTCGGCATCGGCCGGTTCACCACCGCCGAGGAGATCGACTACACGGCCGACCTGGTGGTGAAGGAGGTCAGCCGGCTGCGGGAGATGTCGCCGCTGTTCGAGATGGCCCAGCAGGGCATCGACTTGAAGTCCATCGCCTGGGCGGCACACTAAGAACCCAGACACGCCCCGAACCCCCGAAGGTGCGACCATGCCGTACAGCGATAAGATTCTGGAACACTACAACAACCCCCGGAACGTCGGCAGCCTGACGGCCGGCGACGCGGACGTGGGCACCGGCCTGGTGGGTGCGCCGGAGTGCGGGGACGTGATGCGGCTGCAAATCCGCGTCAACCCGGCCACCGGCCAGATCGAGGACGCCAAGTTCAAAACCTTCGGCTGCGGCTCGGCGATTGCCAGCAGCTCGCTGGCCACCGAGTGGCTCAAGGGCAAGACGGTGGACGAGGCCCTGGGCATCAGGAACACGGCCATCGTGGAAGAACTGGCCCTACCGCCGGTGAAGGTCCACTGCTCCGTGCTGGCCGAGGACGCCATCAAGGCGGCGGTCAAAAACTACCGCGAGAAGCGGGGCGAGGCGGTCGCTGAACTGGTGACCGCCGCCGGCTGATTCCGGTTGGCCGGCCCGAATCACCGGGTATACTTTCCCACACTCACACCCCACGGGGACCGCTCTCATGGCGACCGCGACCGAACCCCAGCAGCTCACCCACAAGCACGACCACGCCCCGGCCACGGGCACGGGCGGGCCGGCCATCGTCATCACCCCGAAGGCGGCCGACGAGGTGCGGAAGATTCTGGCCGAACAGGTTTCCAGCGGGGTGGGCGACAAGCTGTACCTCCGCCTACGGGTGGTCGGCGGCGGGTGCAGTGGGTTCCAGCACAAGCTCGACCTCGACCCGACGGTGAGCGAAAAGCTGGATCAGACTTACGACGTGGAGGGCATCCCCGTCGTGATGGACAAGCGGAGCGCCCTGTATCTGGACGGGGTGACGGTCGATTTCCACGACGACCTGAACAAGCGGGGGTTCAGCGTGTCGAACCCGACGGCCAAGAGCACCTGCGGGTGCGGCAGCTCGTTTTCGATGTGACGCACTTCGAACGGCTGGGGGTGCCGGCCCGGTTCGACCTCGACCCGGGCGACCTGGAGCGAGCGTTTCTCGCGGCGTCGCGGGCGGTCCACCCGGACCACCACGCCGGCGGACACAACGACGCGGCGGCGGTGAACGCCGCCTACCACGCTCTCCGCGACCCGCTGCGGCGGGCCGAGTACGTGCTGGCCGAGCGGGGCGGCCCGGCAGTAGGCCAGGGGCCGCCGCAAGACCCGGCTTTCTTGATGGAAGTGATGGACCTCCGCGAGCGGTTGGAGACGGACCAAACTACAGTTGTCGCTGAGTTGTCTGATCGGTTGTCGAGGCTATCGAACGACTTGGCCAACCGATTCGCAGCCAGCGATCTTCCCAACGTCCGCCGGCTGCTCGACACAGGTCGGACGTTGACCAGCTTGCTGCGGGAGGCCGAGGCTGACTGACCGGGGCGTTTAACTCAGCGGTTAGAGTGCCTCCCTTACAAGGAGGAAGTCGGGGGTTCGAGTCCCTCATCGCCCATCAGAACATCAAGACTAGAACCGCCTGCGTCAGACAGCAGCGGACTAAGCCGGACACCGACAAGGGGTTGCGTCTTTCTCGTCTCATCCAGTCCGTTCGGGACGGCTGCTGACTGCACCGGGGTTTGCACCACAACTGCACTGCTTTCTGCACCGCCCGTTAGTGCCTTCTCGAAGTCCCGCTCCTGCACGGTGACGTAGTGTCGCAGGGCCACGGCCGGGGTGTTGCCTACCCACGCACAGACGACGTGGATGGGGTGGGCGGCCATCAGGTCCGTCTCGCAACTGGCCCGCATGTTGTGCCAGGGTCGCGGCCACGGGGTCAGGCCGGCCCGGCGGATGAGCTTGAGGAACCGGCCCCCCAGGCTGGCGTTGTTCCAGCCGCCGGGCTTGTTCGCCTGCTCCCGGTAGTCGCCGGGGAAGACGTACACCGCCCCGTCGGCCGCCAGCTCGAAGGCTTCTTCCAGCACCGGCCGGAGGGCCGGGAAGATCGGCACCACCCGGTACGCCTTGCCGGGCAGGTGTTCCGTCTTCGGACTGGGCACCGTCATCCGGCCCGTCTCGAAGTTCACCTGCTCCCACTTGAGGGACAATACCTCCGACGGGCACCGCAGCCCGGCGAACCGGGACAGGGCCACCATGAGTCGCCAGACGGGGTTGGCGGCGGCGATCAGCTTCTCGGCGTCGGCCACGCTCACGTAGTGGCGGTTGGCCTCCGGCAGCACGCTCGTGGCCCGCACGTCGGCGAACGGGTTGGCCGGCACCAGCTTCACCAGGCGGGCGTACTCGAAGAACGCCCGCACCGTCTTGAGCCGGCGGGCGACGGTGGCGGCGGCCAGCTTCGGGGTGCGGGTCAAGTAGTGGGTGCGGAAGTCGTCGGCCCGCCGCTCGGTGATGTCCCGCAGCGGCGTGGCGTCGCCGAAGAACCCCCGCACGTCGTTGGCCACCGTCCGGTAGTTGGTGACGGTCGCCCCCTTGGCGTCGGCCGCCCGGCGGGTCAGGTAGGCGTCGAGGAACGGCCCCACCGCTTCGCTCTGGCGGGCCGGCAGCAGCCCCACCGCCGCCAGCTTGGCAGCCAAGTCGTCGCCGATCTCGGCCCCCCAGCGGGCGGTGTCGGCGTCCGGTGGCAGCTTGGCGGATTGGCAGGCGGCGAGCATTTCGACCCGCCCCTTGACGGATTCGGCCAACTTCTTCGACACCTTGCCGAGTCGGATGGATCGCCGCTTGCCGTCGGTAGGGGACACGAACTGGATGGTGCGGTTGCCGCGGGCGTCGGTCGAGAGGCTGGCCATGTCGTCTCCGGTGTGTGGCGGGTTGGGAACGGACTCTAGCGGACATCCGGCGGGCGTTCAACGTCCAGAGCGGTCAGGCAGCCGACGGGCTGAGCGGGATGAGCAGGCACCGGCGGGCGCGGGCCGCCGGCACGGGACGCAGTTTGGTCGGTGTGCCGAACAGGTGGGGCAGGTCCAGCCGCCACCAGCACCGGCAGACATCCCAGCACGAGTCCCCGGCCACGCACACCCGGGCGATGGGCCACGGCAGCGGGCGGGCCGGGTCGAGCGCCCCGTCGGCGAGCGGCCCCAGCCCCCGCCCGTCGTCGCCGATGCCGTGCCACGGCCGGCCGGTCAGGGCCGCCCGCACCCCGCTCTGCAACACCGGCACGAGTGCCCGGAGCGGGGCGGGCGGCGGGCCGGCCAGCAACAGATCGCACCCGTCCACCCGTGGGGCGAGATGGGCCAGCGCCCGGAGTAATTGGGCGGCGGTCATGCCTGACCCTCCTGCGGGTCGTTCCCGTACCGCCATTCGCCCGTCGCAGCCGTCGGGCGCGGATCGTCCCCATCGTCCGCGTCGTCTGGACGGTCGGCGACCGCGGACGACGCGGACGACGCGGACGACTGTTGTCCGGGGCCGGCGGGTCGCGCGACGGTGATGGTCACTTGCCGCCGGCGGTCGGGCGTATGGCCGTCTGGGTCCACCTCCAGTCCGCGCGCCCGGGCCAGGTCGGGCTTCAGCACCCGCAGCACGTTCGTCAGCTTGGCCGCCGATTTGGGCCAGTCACGGGCTTTGGCGTCCTGTGCGAACGGGGCCAAGGCGGCCAGCAGGTGGGTCGGCTCGCCCGCCCACTCGCTCCGGTCGGCCATGAGCGACACCATTGCCGCCGCCACCGGGGACACGTCCAGGGCTAGCTCGTGGGTGGCCCGGCGATTGACCGCGTAGGCGTACTGGAACCGCCGGCCGTCGCCCCCGGACCCGGCCTCGCAGGCCACCGCCCACACTGCGAAGTCGGCCATCCGGGGCAGGTCGTCGCCGAGGTCCACTCGGGGCAGCGCCCGCATCCCGCCGGCCGCCCGGTCGAGCAGGGCGCCGAGCAGCTTGGGGCGGGCGGCGTCGAACGCCGCCCACAGCCTCTTTTCCGTCAGCCGCCGCCCCGCGGGCAGCTTCGCGTGCCGGAAAATGACAGCCCGGTCGAGTAGGTCGGGGGCGTCGGCGAAGTCGGTGATGCCGTTCAGCACCACCGGCCGCACGGCGTCGAAGGTGGTCTCGTCCTCGTCGGCGTACAGTGTCCGCTTGCCGAACCCGCCGCCGGTGGACAGCCGGCAGAGGGCATCACTCGTCCAGTCCGGTAGCCCCCGCATGTTGTCGAACACCAGCACCCGCTGGCGGACGGCGGCGATGAGCAGATCGTCCTCGGCCTTCGCCCGCCCCCGCCGCGTCAGCCTGTTCGGGTCGAGCAGCCGCTTGGCCGCCTCACCGGTGGAACTCTTGCCACTCCCCTGCTCGCCGACGTTCAGCATGACTGGGTACGGCCCGTCCGGGTTGAGGGCCATGTCCAGCCAAGCCAGGTACAGGGGGAAGTCGGCGTCAGTCAGGTTGACGAACCGCCGTAAGTCGGCCACGTCCCCGCCCGGCTCGGGCATCGGTAGCGCGAGCAAACCGTCCGGTCGCACGAACCGCACTGGCGGGGCGGGGCAGTCCCGCCAGCCGTCGGCGTCGATCTCGATGACGGTGCCGGCGGCGTCGGCCAGGTGCAGGTAGACCCGGCCCCCGTGGCCGGCCAGCCGGACGTGAGCCTGCCCCTCCGGGCCGTCGCACACAGCGACCGCCTCAATGGCGTAGACGGCCGCGGACATGGCCTCCCCGGCCGGCACCTTGCCCCCGGTCTGCCGCCGGAACTCGGCGGTGAGAAGCCGGCGGAACGCCGTCGATTTGACGCGGTGGGTGTGCCGCCCCCGGGCGGCGTAGGCCCGGCCGTCGGCGTCGTGGAACAGGTCGAACGTGCTACCAATGGCGAGCAATAGGTCGGCCGTCGATGGCGGCCGGGCCGGCTTGTCGTCGGCCGGTGGGGCGTGCGAAGCTGCCGGCCCGGTGGCCGTCGTCCCCGCTGAGGCCGGCTTCGGCGGCCGGCGGGGCCTGCCCGCGGCGGCGATCAGCCCGCGGAGCGCCTCGACGCCGTTCGCCATGAGGTAGTCGTCCAGCCCCTGCTTGGCCCCGTCGGCGGCGGCCGACAGCCGGGCCACCCGCACCACGGCCCCCGCGTCGGCGAGCGCCCGGGCCAGCCGCCACTCGGCCAGACGCACCTTCGGGTTGGTGGCGGCGTCGCTGTCGAAGACAAGCGTCACCCGCCGCCCGTGCCAGGCAACGGCCGCCAGGTCGGGGAGTAGCCGCTTCGGCCCGACCGTCCGGCCGGTGGCCGGGTCGCGGGGCTGCTTCGCCTGCCAGCCCCACACCCCGACCAGCCCGACGCACGGCATCCCGTGAGCGTCGGCGCAAGCGGCCTTCTTTTCCCCCTCGGTCAGCAGTAGTGGTGTCCCGGGGTCGGCTAGAGCGGGCCGGGTGCCGTTCGGCAGGTATGCCCGGTTCGGTTGGCCGACGGGACTCTCGTACTTGAACGCTTTGCCGCCCTTCTCCCGGGGGTTGTCCGGCTTGACTCGGCAGTACCCGGTCGGGGTGCCGTCCGGGGCGTGGAACGGGATGACCAGGCACGGGCCGAGCTTGCCGGCTCCGCCCTTCCAGGCGACCAGCCGGGCCACCTCGCCCGGCCGGCTCTCGGAATAGAACCCACCGGCGGCGATGGCGGTGGCGTCCAGTCCGGACTTGTCCAGCTCGGCCCGGTGGTGCGGCAGCAGTTCGGGCGGGGGCGTATGATGGCCTCGGGTGGGCTTCTTGGCGGGCATCGGAAGTCCTCCGGACGACACCCGCCCTTGCCCGGCGGGTGTCGTCGTGTTTTGGGGGCGGTGGGTCAATTGACGGGTTGGGCCGGGCAACCGGCGACGATCCACTGCTCGACCTCGGCCCGGACGTACCGGGTCAGCCGGCCGACCTTGACGCGGCCGGGCACCCGCCGCCGCTGGAAGGTCTTGCCGCAGCAGCCGAGCATCCGGCCGACGGCCGGCTCGTCGATCAGGGCGGCGTCCGGGGCGGGCTTCTTCGAGGGGATACTGGAGGTGATGGACACGGGGTCGGACTCCGGCGGGGGCCGGGCGACAGGCCCGTTTCCCCCGCCGCAGTCTGTCATCAGGGCGTTGTCACAGTCCGCCGCCGGTGAGTTGTGACAGGTGTCGTGACAGCCGGCCCCCGGACGGGAACCCAGGAAACACGGCCTGACGCGAGCGGACACCGATTTCGTCACAACAGGGTTGTGACGACCCGATTGTGACAAGGGAACCCGTTAACCGGGATCGCAGCAGTCCCGGAGTGCCGCCCGCACCACGTCCTTGCGGGTCCGTTTGCGTCCGCCGCCGCGTTTAGCCGGACGGGATTGCAGCTCGGCGTCTACGAGTTCACGCACCCCCTTCCCCTCTGGGGTTTTGAGGTGAGTGAGAATCTTGCCGACCGTCAGACCGTGATCGCGCAGAGTACGGATGGCGAGATAGACGGGCGGGGTCGGGCGGGGTCGCCGGGGCACCGATGGCCGGTCGTGAGGTTGGCCCTCACTTCCCTCGTGCCTGTTCGGTTGCGCCCGGGTGGTGGCTGCTTCCTCCGGCGTCGGCACACGGGCTTGGATGACAAGGCCGTCCAGCACGCTACCTGGCAGACCCGGACGGAGGCTGTCGTAGCAGGGCGGGTTCTGGCCGTTCTTGTCGCCGCGGATCATCTGGCCGAGCAGGCGGAGGGAGGCTGCGAACGGGAAGCGGATGCGGCTGTGCCCGGCCCGGTCTTCGACCGCGTCCGTGCCCTTCAGGCAGGCGTACAGGGTGTTCAGCCAAACGATTTCTGTCTGGCTGGCTGGGCCGGCCGCCGTCATGTCGGGCGCGAGGAAGCAGGACGCGCCGGCCTGCCGGGCCAGCCCGACAAACACCTCGGCGGCCTGCCGCCCGTGCGGAGAATTTTCGTCCAAGAACAGCACGTACATTAGGTTATTTTTGCAGCCGATGTGGTCGGCGAGGATGGCGTGGCCGAGCGGCATCAGCAAAGCCCACGCCTCCGGCCGACCCGCCGGGGGAATACTAGGTGGGGGGGCGAAGATCAGCTGCTCGGCGCCCGGCGGCATGTCGTCGAACGGGTACACGCAGACGGTGAGGGCGTGGCCGGGGCCGAACACGGCGATGGCGGCCGTGAACTGCCGTTCCAGCCCTTCCGCCGCGGCCACGACCCCGGCGTGGGTTGTCGCCTCCCACCGGCGGACCCGCGACTGATGCTGCTCGTCCGCCAGTCTTATTTCTAGCTGCAACTCGGCCGTCAGGCGGGCGACGTTCACCGCCGGGTCGGCCGCCACCGCCTCGGCCACCACCGCCCGCCCAACGCGCTGCGGCCAGCGTCTGACCGGGAAGTCGCGGTAGACCGGCACCGCGGCGGAATCGCGGCCTCCGGCCTCATCGAAATACTCCCGCAGGTCGATCCGTCCCGGGGTGGCCGTGTCGGTCCAGTAGGCCAGACCCTTTTCGGCGAGCCGGTGGTAAAGCCCGCAGCCCAGCGCGACGACGGCCGCGTGGTAGCTGGTGGCGTACACCGCCGTCCGCTTCGCCCCTTGCTGTAGCCGTAGCCCGGGGATGCGAACGGCTTCGGCCCGCGCGTATAGGCCTGGCTCGATCCCGCTAAACTCGACGGGCGACACCGCCTCGCGGAGCCGGCCGACCGCCAGGCGGAGCGCCTCCGGGTGTAGATCGGCGACCACCTCTGTTCCCGACTCGGCGGGCAAGACTTTTATTGCGGCGACCTGGGCGGCGATTGCGGCGACAGCGTTGAGGCAGGCGTTGGCCACCTCCGACGTGAGTCGTAGCCCGTCCGCGTGTGCGGTGAACGGGTTGACCGGGGGGGCGGGCGGGGGTGGAGACGCGGAGGCGGCCCGGCCGGGACGCTGAGGCATATGACGGCTCACGTTGGCGGGCCGGTTCGCAGCGGCGGGGTGAGCCGCCTGCCGCCGCGAACCGATTTCAGCCCGGTCGGTTTGCAACCCGACCACGCACCCACCCCCGGTGTACACTCCGCCCCGTCGGGTCGGTAGGTCGGTTGTCGCCCGGCGGTCAGCCGGCGACGGTCTGGGTGCCGGCGATGTTCACTTGGAGCCGGGCCAACAGACGCGGGGCTTGGAGCTTTCGCACCCGGGCCAGATCCCGCACCGCCTCGCCGAGCCGCCGCTGGGTTCGGGCCAGCAGTCGGTCCAGCTTGTCCATCGCGCGGGGGTCGGAGGCGACTGTCAGCTCGGCCTCGACGGCGTGCGTGAGCAGCCACGAGTTGACGACACGACGCACGAGCAACACTTCCAGGACCGACGGCTTGTCACCCTCCAGTTCGGCCCGGAGTGCCTGCACCTTGGCATTTAGTGCGGCCCACATCACCGGGTCTGCCTTGGCCACCCGGGCAACCAGCAGGCGGGCGGCCTGCGATCCCAGGTCGCCCATCCAGTCGGCCCAGCCGCGGTCGGCCAGCAAGGCCGGCAGCTTGGCAACCGCCGCCGCATCCCCGGCCCGAGCGGCGGCGAACAGGGCCACCGCCTCGGCATCGTTCGCCGGGGCGGTGTACTCCACCAGGGGTCTGGCCGGCTTCGGCGGGGCCAGACGGTCGGCCAATGGGTTATGTCTACGACGCATACGCCATACCCCCCGCTTGGATCGATGGTAGCCGATCAGCGACAGCAGCCCACCCGCCAACGTTTTGAGCCGGTCGTCGTCAGCCAGACGGTCCAGGCGTGCGAGCCGCAGGAGGGTTTTCCGCAAACGCTCCTGAGCATCGAACCAGTCCAGTTTGCGGCCGGTACGGTCCAGATTGTCGAGTCGCCACTGGTTGCCGAGTAGGGCAGCCCCGGTGCTGCCCTCCGTCCCTAGGTACGTCGTCACCACCCGGCCGTTCACCCGACGGGAGCGGTACAGGTAGCGGCAGCCGTTAGCCCGCATCACCCACCCCACGGTCGTCTCCCCTCACGGTGTATTACGCGGGCGGCGGCTGCCGCACTCCAGTGTACACTTGTGCCGGGGACTGTGTCGGCCGGTGAGCCGGTCAACCCGTGCCGAACAGGCCGAGCCGTGGCCGGACCCAGCCCGGCAGCCGGTAGCCCCGCCCGTCCCGCGGGTTCAGGAGTTCGGCCGCGGCCGTCAGGTCGGCCAGCGCCTTGGCCACCGTCCCCGGCCCGTGGCCGTGACCGGCCGCCCGCGTGGCCGTCACGACCTCCTTCCGGGTGAGCGGCCGGCCGGACCGGCGTAGCACGTCCAGCACGTCGGCCCGGCACCCCGCCCGGCCCCGCACCTCCCCCCGCCGCCGCTCGCCCTCGACCGTCGGCATGGGGCCGTCGGCGTCCCAGACGAGGACCAGACAGGCCCGCCCGCCCACCCGCTCGACCAGCCGCCGCGGTTCGCCCGGGGCGTCTTCTATCGCGGTCAGGAGCGCCCGCACGGCCGCCGCTGACTGCTCCCGTCGGTCGCCCGGCTCGGCCATCGGAACATCCCGGAACATCTCCACCCTTGGAGCCACCCGCCCGCTGGGGTACAGATGCGGGCTGTAGTGGACATGGTAACACGTTGCGGCGGGGTTGGCATGGTGGGGCATCTGGACGCCGATTGTTTCTACGTGTCGGCCGAGCGGGTGCGGCACCCGGACTTGCTCGGCAAGCCGGTCGGGGTGTTGGGCAACCAGGGGGCGTGCGTCATCGCCAAGTCCTACGAGATGAAGGCGGCCGGGGTGAAGACGGGCACGCCGGTGTGGGACGCCGTGAAGCTGTGCCCGGACGGGGTGTACCTGAAGCGGGACTTCCGCTGGTACGAGGTGTTGTCGCGGGCCATGCTCGACGCCGTCGGCCAGCACGCCGAGTCGGTCGAATACTACAGCATTGATGAGTTCTTCTACCGGGCCGCCCCGCTCACCCGCCGCACCGGCTACCAGCACGCCGCCGCCGCCGTGCGGGACCGCATCCGCGAGCGGACCGGCCTGCCCGTGACCGTGGCCATCGCCCGCACCCGGACGTTGGCCAAGCTGTTCAGCGACACGGCCAAGCCGAACGGGTGCGTGGCCGTCACCGACATCGACCACGAGCGGGCGTTACTGGCCCGTCTCCCCCTGACCGAGATCAGCGGCATCGGCCGCCGCCGGGGCGACCGGCTGGCCCCCTACGGCATCAACACCTGTCTCGACCTGGCCGACGCCGACGGGGGGCTGGTCCGCCGCCTGCTGACGGCCACCGGGCACGATGTCTGGCTGGAACTCAACGGCCGCCCGGCCAACCCGATCAACCCGGCCCGCATCCCGCACAAGATGCTCGGCCGGGGCGGCAGCCTGGGCGGCGCGGTCCGGTGCCCGCACCTGCTGTTCGGGTGGCTGGTGCGGAACCTCGAACGCCTGATCGAAGAACTCCAGTTCCATCGGGTGCGGGCCGGCAAGCTGTCCGTCGAAGTGGTGTACAAAGACGCGCCCGGCGGGTACGCCGACGCCCCGCTGGAGAGCGCCACCGACCGCTTCGACTTGCTACTGGACGCCGCCCGGCCGGCCCTGCGACAAGCCTACCGCCCGCACGCCGCAGCCACCCACCTGCATCTGCTGGCCACCTCCCTCCGCCGCGGGCAGGGCGAGCAACTGAACCTGTTCCGGCCGCCGTGCCCGAAGCTGGAGGCGCTGGCCGAGGTGAAACGGGCGATCAACGAGCAAGTGGGACGGTTCGCCGTGCGGAGCGGGGCCACCCTGTACCTGCCGCGGGAAATCTACGCCGACCCGGCCCACTCGTTCGACGTGTGCGACATCCGGGGGAAGGTCTGCTTCTGATGTGCGCCGCCGTCGCCCTGGCCCGGTCGGAACTGCCGCTCGCCCTGCTCGACGCCCCGGCCCTCGACGGGCGGGTGCATGAGCGCGGGGGCGAGCCGGAGGTGCGCTTCTACTGGCGGGCCGCCCCCGCCCTGCTGCCGGTGTGGCTGGACGGCCGCATCCAACTGGCCCGGTGGGGCAACCGCGACCGCCGCGGCCGGCTGCCGCCGACCGGCTGGACCTGGCGGGAAACCGTCGAGGCCGGCCGGTGGGCCGAACTGCGGGCCGAACCCGTCGTCGTGCCGGCCACCTACTGCCTGGTGGGCGGGGTGTGGTTCCGGGTGAGGGAAGGTGTTCAGGGGCTTGCCGTGCGGGGCCGGGACGGGGCGAGCGTGTACCTGATCGTGGAGCGGGCCAGCCGCTACTTCCGGGTGATGACCCGCACCGACTGGACGCCGGCGCTGGTGAACGAAACCATCTAAGCGGCCGGGGCCAGGCACGCCGGCCCGTCGGTGCGGGGCGCGTTGACGGCCGCCCCGACCGGCACGGCGAGCAGCGGGTGCGGGTACGGCCGCAGCAACGCCGCCAGTGCGGCCGGGTCCGCCGCGGGGTCCAGCCAGGCGTCGAAGGCGTCGGCCGGAAGGACGGCCGGCATCCGGTGGTGGAACGGCCGTACCGCTTCACTGGCCGGCACCGTCAGCACGGCACAGGTGTAGAGCGGGTCGGCCCCCGGTCCCGCCCGCCAGATGTCCCACACCCCGGCCAACGCCACCGGCCCGGCCGCCGGCCGGAAGTGGATCGGCTGCTTACGGCCGGCCGCCGCCGCCCACTCGTAGAACCCGTCGGCCGGGATCAGGCACCGACGATCCCGGGCGCTCTGCCGAAAGGCCGGCGACGCGAACACCGTCTCGGGCTTGGCGTTGATCGGCTTCGGCCCGGCGGTCGGGTCGGCCGCCCACCGCGGCACGAACCCCCACCGCATCCGCACCAGCCCGCGGCGGGTCGAGCCGGCCTTGCGGCCGACCACGGCCACCAGTTGGGACGGGGCCACGTTGTACCGCGGGGCGTGGTCGGCCGGCGGGTCCACCCCGTACCACTCGGCCAGCTCCGCCGCCGTCATCGAGACGGTGTACCGGCCGCACACGCTCAGCCCCCCACCGGGTACACCTTCAGCACCTCGTCCCCGAAGTGGTTGATCACCTTCACCGCCACCCGGCCCGTCGCCGGGGCCGGGAACGGCCGGCTCGTCGTCTGGTACAGCGCCTCCCAGGCCGCCTCGTCCACCTCCGCCTTGAGCGCCTTCCGCAGCTTCTCGTAGGGCTTGTCGGCCCCGCAGAAGTAGGCGTGCCGGACGAAGAAGCTGGCCCCGTCGTAGGCCGTGTCCAGGAACCAGCAGGCGATGTCGTCGGTGCCGCCGCTCCGCACCTCCCCCGTGGCCGGGTCGAACACGTCCACCCCGTTCACCGCCACCGTGTACCGGCCGTCCGGCTGCTTGTCGATGCTCAGGTCCGGCTCGCCGAACACGCTGAACAGGTTGCCCGCCCCGGTCTTCTTCAGCAGTTCCTCGCCGACCTCGCCGCCGAACATGGCCAGGTCCGGGTTGATCCGCACCGGCAGCACCGTCAGCCGGCCGAACTTCTTCTCCTTCGTCAGGTCGGCGGTCTGTTCCAGTACGCTGGCCTCGAAGGCGAACCCGCACACCAGCAGCGTGTCGCACCCGCTGCCCTTCAGCGCCTCCAGCGCCGCCTTGCCGATCCACTCGTCGCCGACGGTGCCGAGTTCCGGGCCGACGCTCACCCGCACGCACAGCCCCCGGTCGGTCTGCCCCTCGGCGTGAACGTACAGCCCGGGGTACGGGTCGAGCGACGCGAACCCGATCCGCTGCCCTTTGACCGTCCCCTTCACCCCGGCCGTGCGGAGGTTGTCGAAGATCAGTTGCAGGTAGTTGCCCGGGTCCGGCTTGGGGGCCGACTCGGTGGCCGGGGTGATGCCGGTGACGGGCGGTAGCTCGCGGTGCGGGGACAGGCTCTCGACGGTGAACGGCCCGCACACCCGCACCGTCCCCTTGTCCTCGTAGGGCTGGTCGTACAGCGTTTCGGTGTCGGCGTGCTTCTTGATGGCCGCGTCGATCTGCTCGCGGGTCAGGCCCTCGCGGATGTCCGGGTTGTTGGCGATACTTTTGAGGGTGACGTGCGGCACCTGCTTGTACACGAACCCCTGGCGGATGTCCGGCAACCGGCCCGTCGGGGCGGTCGGCACGTCCCGGCCGAGGTCGCGGAGCTTGGTGCGGCCGGCCGCCGAGTCGGCCGGCAGGTAGTACGGGAAGCGGGCGGCCATGAGCCGGGTGCGGGCCAGGGCCAGGGCGACGCGGCTGGTGTCGATGGTGATCCACCGCCGGCCCCACTGCTCGGCGACGTAGGCGGTGGTGCCACCGCCGCAAGTCGGGTCCAACACTAAGTCGCCGGGGTCGCTCGTCATCAACAGGCAGCGCTGGATGACCAGTGGGTGCGTCTGCACCACATACTGCTTCTTGTCGGAGAACCCCGAGGTAACAGTATCGTCCCAACTGCTGTTGATAGGGAACACTGGGAAGTCATCGAAGAACCTGACGTATCCCAGGGTGTTGCCCATGGCCATCAGCCGATTCGCCAGTCTCAGACTTTCCATACCGGATTCATTCGTCTTCCAACGGCTCTGGGCACTCGGTTTGAACACCTTCCCATTCAGGGCAACATCGAACCAGCAAGCCGCACCATCACCCTTCTCCCGCCCCATGCTCTGACTCGTTATGTTGTCGTGGCTAAACACGCGGCCGGTGAACTTGTCATCGATCTCGTCACAGGATTTCAGCGGACGCCGAATGCCTTCGATTTCCACGAAATCGTACCGAGTCGCCCCGACGCCCCCTATCTGCTTATCGACATAGCTCTGACGGTACTTAATATGTTCTTTGTCCTTTGCGTACCACAACACGTAATCCACGGTATTGGATAAGTTCGCCACGGTCGCCCCAGTTGTCTTGCGATAGACGATTTGGGCAACGAAGTTTATATCGCCGAACACTTCGTCCATCAGGCATCGCACGCGGTGTACGTTCTCGTCCCCGATCTGGACGAAGCAACTGCCGCTCTCGGTGAGCAGGTCGCGGGCGGCGGTCAGCCGGTCCCGCAGGTACGTCAGGTAGCTGTGGATGCCCAGCTCCCAGGTGTCGCGGAACGCCTTGATCTGCTCCGGCTGGCGGCTCAGGTCGTCCGCCTTGGCGTCCTTCACGTCCCGCTTGCGGGTGCTCACCTGCCAATTGCTGCCGAACTTGATGCCGTAGGGCGGGTCGAAGTAGATGCATTGCACGCGCCCGCGCAATCCCTCGCGCTCGGCCAGGCTGGCCATCACCTGCAGGCTGTCGCCCAGAATCATGCGGTTGGTCCAGTTCTGGTCGTGCTGATAGAACTCGGTTTTGTCAGCGCCTTTGGGGATGCCGTTGAAGTCCGAGAACAAATCCGCCGTGGACTGCCCTGCCTCGTGCTCGGCGACAGCCTGCTGGT
>JAYVUZ010000035.1:0-18458 GCA_043787415.1 Fimbriiglobus sp.
GGGAGTGGCGAATACCCCGCACCCCCAGCCCGGACCGGCTCACGCCGGCCGCTCGCCGAGTCGGACGTGTGGTCGGATTCGGTGCTAGAACCCATCGGCGACGGGTCGGAATTTTCCGGGGTCGATTTTTGGCGCCGCCCATCGGGCGGCGTACCGTGCCCTACAGGAGGGGACGCCATGACCGCCAAACCGCGGGCGACTCGGGTCGGGTTCACGTTGGTCGAACTGCTGATGGTCATTGCCATCATCGCAGTGTTGGCCGCACTGCTTCTCACGGCCATCGGCCGGGTGAAGAAGGGCATCTACAAGACGACGACCACCAGCGACATCTCGCAGATGGAAATTTCCATCGGCAAGTTCAAGGAGACGTTCAACGTCCTCCCGCCGTCGCACATCACGCTTACGCCGAACAGTGCCGAGGTTACAAACCCCTCGTTCCCATCGCCGCGGAGCCTGGGTGGACAGGCGTCGGCGGTGTACCGCTTCCGGATGCCCATCCGCAGCGACGAGCCGGAGTACGCCATCCTCCAGCGGATGTTCCCGCGGTGGTCGCCGTTGCAATCCAGTGACCCGGCTTACAACAGCACGACTGATCCGCGGTCGGTGTGGCAGTTTTTGGGTGACGGCATCACCTTGGATTTGTCCCGTATGGACAGCTTCATACCGCCCGGCAATACTGTCCCGCCGGCCGCTCCCTATGCTGCGTTGGCGCGGGCCACCAATCCTCGGGCCGCGATGGTGTATACCGGGGTCACGCCTCTCGACTCCAACCAAGTGCTGGTGCTGTTCCTCGGCGGCCCGGTTGCCGGCCTGACGACGACCACGCTCCCCGGCCTGTCGAACTACGGCACTGGCTGGGACGTAGCCGGCCCGACCGCCCCGCTGGCCGCTTCGAACACCAAGAAGGGGCCGCACTACGACTTCCCGCCGTCCAAGCTGGTGGTGTTTCCTAATGATTTGGTGCCGCGGATGGTAGACGGCTGGGGCACCCCCTACGCCTACTTCACGGCGTCCGGCTCGAACTACGACGCCCGGGTGCCGTTCCCCTGGCCGACCGGGGCCGACGCCCCCGCCGCCAACACCTACGACGGCAGCCAGGCCAACAACTTCTCGACCGACTTGAGCCGGACGACGGTTTTCACGGCCCACGCCTACGGGTCGAACAACAAGTGGATGAACCCCGGGGCGTTCCAACTGGTGTCGGCCGGGCCGGACAAGCTGTTCGGGCCGGGCAGCTTCTTCCAGCCGCCCAACACGCCGCCGCTCAACCCCACCGCCGTGCCGCTGCTGGTCCACGCCTGGGACGCCAAGAACCCGCAGGGCGGCGGCATCTCGGCCACCTACTTCGGGGAGGGCGGGGGCGAGCTGAACACCGGCTCCGTTCCGCCGAACCCGAAGCTGGCCCGCGGGGCCGACGACCTGTGCAACTTCAACAGCGGTAGCGACCTCGGCACCACCCCCTGACCCGCCCCCCAACCGAAGGAGACCGCCATGCGTCGCATGACTGCCGCCCGCCGGGGCGGGTTCACCCTGGTCGAACTGCTCACCGTCATGGCCATCGTGGCGGTGCTGGCCGCCCTCAGCACGGCCGCCTTCTTCCTTGCCCGCAAGGGGACGGAGGAGCGGGCCAGTGAGGGCACCGTGTCCGCCCTGCGGGGCCAGATGGAAAGCCGGTGGAAAACGGTGCTGGACGACGCCCGGGACGACGCCAAGAGCGGCCGCATCCCGGCCCCGGTGGTCGCCTTCGCCGGCGGGGACAAGGACCGGGCGCTCGCCGTCTGGTCGTACTGCAAGCTGAAAAACGAGTTCCCGACCACCGTGGCCGAGGCTTGCAACCCGGTGTTCGTGCCGGTCATGCTGCCGAACGGTTCAGGCGGGTTCAACTTCCCCGGCGTGACCCAGGTGCTGGCCCCGAAGTCGGTGTTCGCTGCCGGGTTCAAGGCGGCCGGCAAGATTGATGTCCAGGGGCTGGTCAACCCGACCAACCCGGACCCGGCCGTGGAACAGCGCCGGACGATCATCGAGTCGGCGGCCTGCTTGCACTGGTCGCTGACCACCACCGCCACCCGCGGGGCCGTCGGGGGCGAGGCGCGGCAGCAGGTGGGCGAGTTGTCCGACCAGTACCTGAGCTTTACGGGGCCGGGTTCCCCTCAGAAGTACACCCCGCGGGCGTTCCAGGATTCGTTCGGCCAGCCCGTCACCTTCCTGCGGCACGGGCTGAACGCCGAGGTGAACGACCGCCCGTACACCGACAAAAAGCCGATCGTCGGGACGACCGACCGCGACCCCCTCGACCCCCGCGGCACCCTGGTGCTGTTCGGCCCGGCGTGGAGCCAACAGCACCTCGCCGCACTCTGGACGGCTCTTTACCCGAGGGCCGGCGAAGTGTCGATGGTGGACCCCACCGGGACTACTACTCTTCCGGGTACGTTGGCGGCTTCCCAACACGCGGTGATGCCGGACGGGACGAGCGGGACGCCCAAACTGTTCCGCGACGTGTTCACGGCTTACAAGGTGGATACGGCCAGCCCGCCGAAGGGGGCCTGGAACTGGGTGCCGACCATCGTATCCGCCGGGGCGGACCGGGCGTTTGGGACTGACCTGGGTCAGGGCGACGACATCCTCAGCTACCGGCTGGCCCGGGAAGGGAACAGGGGGAACTGACATGGGCCGCACCCGCCGCGACGGCTTCACGCTGGTCGAAATGCTCGTCGTCATGGGACTCATCGTCCTGCTGGCCGGCATCGGCGTGGCCGTGTCCGAGTCCGGGGCGTTCGGCTCCCAGAAGGTGGTGAGCGGGGCCGACCGGGTGTCCGGCTGGCTGCTCATTTCCAAGCAGCGGGCGCTCCGCGACGCCCGGCCGCGGGGCGTCCGCTTCCTGCTGGCCGACGACACCACCCGGCCGGGCGTGAGCAGCCCGAACGACTACCGCAACTTCTCCTTCGTGGCGAAGGAGGCCCAGTACATCGAGCTGCCGGACGCCTGGGCGCCAAACCCGGGCGGGTCGGCTACCGGAGCGACGCTGGCCGTGTCGGTGTCCTCGACCGGAAGCCCGCGGGCACGGCTCTTTCTGGTGTCCACCGACCCTGCCGTTCTGACCGAGTTCGACGGCCGCGGGCTGACGACCGGCGACATGGTGGTGTTCAACGGGGCCACCTTTCGGCTCACCGACCTACCGACCAACCCGAAGATGCCGGATGTGCAAGTAGTCGGGATCGGCACCTTGAATAGTGGCAACGCCCGTGAACTGCCGGCCGAGGCCGTAAACGACCTGGCTGTGGGGATCGGGTTTGGGGCGGCGGTGGACGCAAGCACGACGCCCCGAACGGCCGCCATTCAGACCAACCTTTTCGCCTTCCAGCCGGCCGCCCGGCCGCTGGTCGGCGAGCCGCTCCTGCAACTGACCGGCAACACTGTTGTGGACGTGCGGTCCAAGACGTTCGTGGCGGCTGTGGGCGGCGACCCGACCAGCACTCCTCCCAAAGTGGTGTACGCCGAGCCACCGCCTGGCGGCACCAGCCCAGGCCCCGGATTCTGGCCGCGGACCACGTTCGGGGTACGGCTCCAGCCGGTCGAGTTCATGAACCCGACTGCTGGCATCCCATTACCGCAGTATTTCGACATCCTGTTCGCCCCGTCCGGGCAGGTGCTGAACACTGACAGCGGGGTGATTGCCCTGTGGATTCGTGACCCGGACAAGACGGTTCACCCGCGGCTGGCCAACCCGGCGCAGTTCACCACCACCCCCGGTCTGGACGACCCGACCGTGTTCGACGCGGCCGGCGAGCAGGTGCTGGTGGTGGTGTCGCCGCGGACCGGGCTGATCGCCACCCAGCCGGTGACCAAAGGGTCGGACCCGCACGCGGCGGCCAAAGACGGCATCAACAGCGGCCTGTGACGCCCGCCGGAGGACCATCATGCGACGTAACCGCCGACCCGGGCTGACCCTCACCGAAGTGCTGGTGGCCATGTTCGTCATGGCCCTCGGGCTGATGGCCCTGGCCACCCTGTTCCCGCTCGGCGCCCTCCAGGTCGGGCAGGCCCTCAAGGACGACCGCACGGCCCAGACGGCCATGCTGGCCGACGGCTGGCTGCGGGTGTACTGGCGGGACGCGGCCGCCGCCTACACCACCAACCCGTCCGCCCTGCCGGCCGAGAACGCCCTGGCTGGGCTGGACGACCCGAACGTGCTGACGGTCACGTACCCCGGGGGCAATCTCACCTACACCGCCCCGACGGCCGGTGCTGCCGTGGCCCTGCTGCCAGCCGGTGGCGCCCTGAACACCACTGGCAGCACCATGACCCCGACTCCCGGGTTCGTGACCAACCCGTATGACACTTCGCTGGTGGGGGTACAGGCGACCAGCAGCAGCGGCGATCCTTCCCGCACCGTCCGGCCGAACGGTCGCTCCCTCACCCCGACGCCCAGCTACCCGGTGTTAGTGGACCCGCTCGGCTGGCTGTCCCGGTCGGGCACGGCGGCCGTCGGGTTCGAGCGGCACTGGGTCGGGTTGGCCGGCGCTCCCAGCACACCCATCAACAAAGGGGCGGTGTACGGTATCGCCCCCGGGGCCACCCCATTGCTGCTGCCGCGGCGGAACACCGCCGTCACCGGATCGCTTACCTCGGCCTACGCCGCCTGTGCCCTGACCGACGACCTGACCTACCAGCCGAACGGTGGCAGCGGCCAGACCACCACCGACCCGAGCACCGGGGCGGCCACCCCGCAGCCGCTCGGCCGGCAGGGGCGGTACACCTGGGCGGCCCTCATCCAGCGGCCGGACAACAGCCTGGCCCACAAGGCGAGCCTGAAAGTCCTGGTGTTCGACGGCCGGCCGGTCGGGTTCGCCGCCGCCGGCGACGAGGTGGTGCTGACCGGCAGCTTTGTCAACCCGAACGGGCCGTCGCCCGTCGGCACGGTGGCGGGCGGGGACCGCTCGCTCACCCTGTCCGTGCCGACCCGCGGGGCCGACCAGGCGCCACTCGTCCGCCGCGGCGGGTGGGTGGCGGTGGCGGTCCTCGAAACTCAGGCGACGGTCGGGTCACTCCCCGCGAACACGCCCCGGCCGGGGGTGCGGCGGGTGAGCTTCCACCGCATCACCGGGCTGACGGCGGACGAGGAAACCACCACCCCGCAGTTTCCGAGCGGCACGAACGTGTCGGTCACCCCGGTGGCCCTGGACCTGGACCCGCCCTTGCCGGCCGAGTTTACTGTGCCGAGTCCGGCCGCCCCAGCGCCGCCGTGTCTGCCGCTGACTGCTAGCCCGCAGGTGATCCTGCTGGCCGGGCTGAGCGAAGTGTTCGACCGCCCCGACCTGGACGCCAGCAACTGACGCGGGTCCGAGGCGAGCGGCCGGCGTGAGCCGGCTGAGGGACGCTCGCCGGGGCTGCAACCTGTTGGTGCCACCGCCCGCGTGCCCGCAGCCGGCTGATGCCGGCCGCTCGCCGCGACCGTGACCGAAGAAAGGAGGCGACTCATGCGACCGACCGACCGCCGCCCGCGCCACCACCGGGGGGGCTTCACGCTGGTGGAACTGCTGGTCGCCGCCGCCCTGTCGCTGGTGGTCATGACCGTCCTGTCGCTGGCCTTCCAGACCGGCCTCCAGACGCTCAGCCAGCTCAAGAGCGTGGTCGGCATGGCCGAGCAACTGCGGTCGGCCGAGAGCGTCATCCGCCGCGACTTGGGTGCCCCGCACCTGGAAACGTCGCTCGGCAGCCCGGTGCGGGTGCGGAACCTCGCCCAGGTTCCGCCGGGCGAAACCCTCCGGGGAGCTTTCCGCTTCCGCCAGGGGGACGCCGCCAGTCTGCCGACCGGCCGCGGGCCAGAGGCCGAGGGGCGGAAGTCTGCAACTCCCTACGGCGACAGTGAGGGGGGCGTGCTGTCGTTCCGCACTCCCAACCTGCTGGGCAACGAACTGGACCCGTCCTCCCTGCTGCTGGCGTCCAACGGCGGGCCGCTCCGCAACGAGCTGTTCGCCCCGGCCACTCCGACCGGCCGGGCCTGGGCCGACTTCCTCCAAGTCACCGTCACCCTGTCCGGGGCCAGCCCGCAGGAGCTGTTCACGACCACGGTCGATCCGGCCATCCTGACAGCGCTCCGGGCCGCCGGGGCGATCCCGTCCGAGATCCAGTCGGCCGCCGCAAACAGCACGGATCAGTTCGTCAGCCGGTCGGCCGAGGTGAGCTACTTCCTCCGCCCGACCGGCCCCGGCAGCAGCGGGGCGGTGGTGGTTCAGACCAGCGAAGAGGGCGGTGTGCGGCAACTGCCATTGTACACCCTGTACCGTCGGGTGCGGCTGCTCGTCCCGCAGACGGTGGTGCTGCCGCCTAGCGTCACTCTTACCCAGATAAAGAACTCACCCGGGTTGGCCATTGGCGTCGTCCGCGACCGCACTAGTTCGCCGGCCGGCAACCCGACGACGACATATCAGGCGCTCGGCATGGCCGACAACCCGACGGCCTTATCGGGCGGGCTGACTCCGGCCAACTCGACCATTGGCATGGACCAGAACGCTAACGACCCGTCCATCACCTTCCAGCCGGTCCACCTGATGGGGTCGCTCGGTGACCCGCTCGCCCCGACGCTGCCGGGGTCGCTGACGGCCAGCCAGCAGACGTGGGCGGCCCGCGCCCCGTACCCGATCCCGAGCGGAACTAATGACTACGGTTCCGACCTGCTGGTGACCAACGTGGTGTCGATGACCGTCCGCCCGGTGTATGACATTGTGTTTCAGACCTCGACCAACGCTGCCTACGTTCCCGGCGGCGTGCAGTCGTCGTACCAGCCGCGCGACCTGCCCGAGTTCGGCAGGCCGTCCGACACCCCCGACTCGAACGTGCCCGGCTGGCCCCGCATGGCCAGCATCCCGGGCCGGCCGAGCCAAGTGTTCCTCCGTGACCCGCTCGGGACGGCGCCCAACATCGTTTCTGGCATCGGGTCACTCCGGTCGCTCAGCCCGGATTTCCCGGCGGTCACCCTGAAGGCCGTCGAAGTGAAGCTCCGCGTGTACGACGCCAAGAACAAGACCAGCCGGCAGATGACCGTCCTACAAGACCTGTAACGCCCGAACCACCCGTCCCGGCCGCGGCCCGCCCCGCCCGGCCGTCGGAGACGATCCCATGATCCCGTCGCACCCGACCCGCCGCCGCCGCGGGGCCATCCTGCTGGTCGTGCTGGCCATGCTGGCCCTGTTCGCCGTCATCGGCCTGAGCTTCGTGCTGTTCGCCGAGAGCGAGGGCACGGCCGGCCGCATCTACCGCGAGGACAAGAGCAAGCTCACCCCGCTCGACCCGGCAGACGCCGCCGGCCGGGCCATCCGCCAGGTGGTGTGGGGCACCGACGACGTGAACAGCGTGGCCCGCGGCCACGACCTGGCGCGGCTGATGTACGGCGACCTCGGGGAGGTGCCGTACAACGGCGTCGGCCTGGTGCATGAAGACCTGAAAGTGCCGACCATCGCCTCCCCGGCTTTCACAATTGATCGGGCGGGCGTCCTCAACTTTACGGCTTTCACGGTCAACGGTACCCGGGTGGTGGTGGACCCGGAGCACGTGAACCTCGACCCGACGGCCGCCAACCGCAACCTGCGGAGCGGGGCGGCGGTGGACACCCCCAACGTCCTCCAGGCCCCCCCGTGGGCGTATGTCGGCAAGAACGCCCCGTACACCTACGTGGACCGCAACAACGCGATGGTCGGGCTGACCGACCCGGCCACCGGCCGTGTGGTTATGCCATCGGCCCACCGGCCGAGCTTGTTCTACCCGGCCCCGTTGAACACGACCCTGGCGACGGCGACCCCCGACTGGTTCGGGGACGTTGGGAGCAACACGAACTGGACCACCCCGGCCGGGCGGTTCAAAATCCTTCGCCCCCGGCCGGAAGATCATAAGCCGACTGGCGTAACGAGTACCTTCCCCTACCCGCCGTTCAACCCGGACGGGAGCCGGACCGGGGACGTGCAGAACCTGCGGTTCGCCGACGGCACGCAGAAGAACGACAGCGTCTGGCTGGACCTGAACCTGCCGGTGGTGACCGACCAGCGAGGCCGGCGGCTGGTGCCGCTGGTGGCCCCGCTCATGGTGCCGCTGGACGGCCGGGTGAACCTGAACGCCTCGGGCAACCTGGTGGCCGGCAACCACCAGTCGGCGGCCGGGTTCGGCCCGCACGAGATCAACCCGGCCTGGCTGTCGGCCCTGGCCACGGGCGGCCCGCTGCCGGCACCCGCCAGCACGAACGCCCAGGCGTACACGTTCAACCGCTTTGGGGCCACCGGCGTGACTACTACCCCCACTACCCCGGCCGGCGTCGGTACACTTCAGTTCCAGCCGACTGGGGTGGCCGCCACCCCGAGCGTGCCGGCCCCGAGCTACGCCCAGGTGCCGTGGGACGGCCAGGCGGCCGCTCCGCCGGCCTACCCGACTGGCACGACGAGCCAGCCGAGCTACACCGCCGCGGCGTACTCGACGACGCCGGACGCCAACCACCCGGCTTTGTGGAACGCCTACGAGCGGGCCGCCCTGCTGGCCGGCGACAAATCCCCGACGACCGGCGACGCCCCCAAGACGTACCCGGTGAGCGACCTCAAGCTGTTCGGCGGGCGGTTCTCGGCCAAGCCGTCGGCGTACACCAGCCAGTCGTACCTGGCCAACAGCAACCGGGGCACCGCCACGGCGTTCCTCAAGGAGTTCCTTGGCAACGGCATGACCTACACCGCCGGCCAGGGCACCGGCCCCGGGGCGAAGGGCAACCTGGTGCGGTCGCTGGTGACATCGGTGAGCAACAGCCGGGCGGTGGCCGGCACCGGGTACAACTGGGGCGACGGGACGCTGCCGGCCACCGGCACCCTGACCCTCACCGCCGGCGCGAGCGGGCCGGCCCGCACGGACGCGGCCGGGACGACACCGGTGCCGCCGCAACTCGACCTCACGACCCTGACGGCCAACACCGGGGACGCGCCCGGTAGCACCCAGGCGACGGCCCGCAACCTGCGAGCGGTCCTCGGCGGGGTGGACGTGAACCGCCCGCTGGCCGACTACCGCACCAACCTGACGCAGCCGCTGTCCAACACCAACGTTCCGCCCGGGGCGCTGATGACGCCACCGGGACCGCCCAGCCAGTCGGACACTGCCACGTTCGACCGCCAGCACTTGGCTCGTGACATCTTCCTGCGGCTGGCGGTGGCAACCGGTGCCCGCGTCAGTTACGACCCGAATGCGGCACCCGGCGACTATGGCCAGTACGTCCTGCCCCAACCGGGCGGGGCGGCCTATCAGAACACCATACAGCCCGTGCCGCCGGCCATGATGCCCACTCAGGAACCGGTGACACAGGCCGAGTATGATGCCCTGCGGTGGCTGGCCCAACTCGCCGCCAACGTCGTGGATTTCCTGGACATGGACGACGTGAGTACGGCGTTCGTGTGGAACCCGGTCGCCCCACTGGCGACCGTGGACCGGGTGAGCGACCCTTCCTACGTCCCGAACTTCGAGTCCGTCACCCCGGTCGCCCCGGTCAATCGGACGGCGCTTCAAGACCGGGTGGTGTACGGCATGGAGAAGCCGCGGCTGGTGCTCAACGAGGTGTACGCCGAAGTGGCCAACAAGTCGGGCGACGCCGGTCGAACCGCCCCGAACGCGGCCGCCACCCAGCCGTTCGACGTGCGGGTGTTTGCCGAACTGCTCAACCCGTCTACCGGTGAGGCCGAGCCGGCGGCCATGACCGCTGTCCACCCGCTGCTTCAACCGCTTCTGGTAGGCGGCACGAACCCGGCCACGGCGACCGACAAGTTCCGCGGTAGTGTGCCGCTGTATTACCCGGCCTCCGGTGCGACCCCGGCCGTCAACGGCTACCGGCTGGTAGTGTCCAACAACGGGAACTCGGTCCGCACCGACCTTCAGCGGGCGGACAACGTCCGCGGGGACGTGCTGACAACCCCGACCAGCGTGAAGGCGGTGGCCCCGCTGGACAACCTAGCCCTGGGCAACCCGGGGATGCCGCCCATGGGCGAGGGGACGTACACCTCCACCCAATGCGTCGAGCCGAACGACGGTAGTCCGTCCGGGGCCACCGGCAGCGTGGCCGGTCGCAAGGGTTTCGCGGTGGTCGGCCCGCAGTACACCCGGGTGACCAGTGATGTCGCGTTCACCCCAGACCCGATGACCGGTCTGTATCAGATGGCCCTCCAGAAGCCGGCCGGTCCGGCGATCGGCTCGGCCGCTACCAACCAGACCTACGACGACACCGCCGTGAACGCCCTCCAGTACGACGCCGCCCCGGTGACCGGTGCCCCCGGCCCGCTGGACCAGGGCGAGCTGGACGCCTGGATGGTTAAGTACGCCAATGGGCAGAAGCACGCCGTCCTGCTCCAGCGTCTGGCCAACCCGTACCTGCCGTTCGACCAGTACACCAACCCCTACCTGACTGTTGACTACGCCACCCGGGTGGAGGTACATGACGGGGCAAAGAACCTAAAGGGCATGAACAAACCGGCCCGGTCGGCACCAACTGCCACCGGCCCGTTCTTCACCCTAGACCAGCGGCACGCCACCGGCCGGGTGCAGCCCTACGCCGGCGACGAGGGGGACACGCAGTCGCCTCAACTGGCCGACATCGGCCCCGGCGACCTCCAGACCAGCACCACCCTGACCCTCCGGCAGACGGGCACCAGCGGCGGGGCGGCCACCAGCTTTTTCAGCCACAACACCCCCGGCCCGACGGCCGGCCGGTTCGAGTGGCTGGCCCACTTGGACCGCAAGCTGGTCAGCCCGGCCGAGCTGCTGTTCGTGTCGGCTGCCAAGCCGCACGAGCTGACCAAGCGGTTCGGCCGGCCGGCCGCCACGCCGCTGTACCACCGGCACGACATCCAGCACCCCGCCGACACCACCAGCGGCGCCCCGGCCGGTCCGCTGTTCGCCGCCGGCTCGCCGCTGTACCGGGCGCTGGACGCACTGATGGTCAAGCCGTGGACTGTCAACACCCCGCTCGGCGGCCGGCAGGCCGGCAAGCTAAACGTCAACTTCCTGTTCGACGGTGATACAACGACCGCGTCCAAGTTGTTCCGAGCGGTCATGGACCCGCAGGCCGGCAACGCTTTCACCTCGGCTGATGTGGACGCCATCTGGAAAAACCTGGTCACGTCCCGAAGCCCGGGTTGGGTGAGTGGCACCGGCACGGTGAACCAGACGGGCGACGAGGCCGGCGCGACCGCGACGGCCGGCACCTTCGACCGGCCGTTCAAAGGGTTGGGCACTGCGGTGTTCGGCACTTCGGCCGCCGCCACCGGCGTGCGGTTCACCCCGGGCGTCAACGAGCCGGGGCTGGAAGACACCTTGTTGCGGAGCCTGCCGCCAGCCCCCCCCCCCCCGCCTGGCACGCCACTTCCTCCTCGTGGGCTGTTCCAGAACCCGACCGCCCCGCCGGCCGGCACGGCCGACCACCCGCTGCGGCAGTGGGAGCCGCTGACGAAGGCGTTCAACAACCTGTCCACCACCACCGACACGTACCTGCTGCTGCTGACCGTCGGCTACTTCGAGGTGATCGAGTCGGACGCCGGCCAGCCGGCCCGCATCCTCCGGGCCGAGGCCTACGACCAGGCCCCCGGCGACCTGCGGGCGCAGTTCGTGGCCGTCCTCGACCGCACCAATCTGGGGGCCGATGCCAACGCGGTGCTGGCCCAGACGGCCGCAGGCACCCGGGTGGACCAGTCCAGCCGGTCGCCACTGGTGCTGGAACTTCAGGCCCCGGTGATGGTGCAACCACTGCCGATGGCGGGGCCGCGGCCGGCGAGCACTGTCACCGTCCCGGGCACACTTACGGGGGGGGCGGCCACTGGCACCTACGACGGGGCCGACTGGCGGATCGAGGTCGGGGACCAGTTCTTCGTCGGCACCGGGGACGGCCAGAACCTGATGAAAGTGGTGAGCGTTGCCGCCGGGGCAGCTGTCGGCACGGTAGACATTCAGGCGACGTTTGTGGAAAGCTTGGCTGTTCCGAACGTGGCCCTCGGCACCCCCCGGCCGCACGCCACCGGGGAGATGCTGAGCAACCTGCGGTTCCGTAACCCCGGGCCGCAGCCGAGCAAGGTGCTGCGGCCGGACCGCCCCGATCCCGTGGTGCGGCTGTTCACCGAACTGAAGTGATCGCTGGTTTTGGTTCGTAGCCCGACGCGCGAGCGAGGAACGAGACCCTCGCTCGCGCGTCGGGCTACGAACCAATCACCCGCCGGCCGCCGGGGCGGCCGGCGAGCCGCCGGCCGGCTTCGCCTCGCCCGTCTTCTGCCCGTCCACGCCCGGCACCTTCGGCGGGGCCGCCTTCAGCTCGGCCGCCGCCCGCACCCGGGCGTCCAGGGCCACCCGCTCGCCGTCGGCCAGGCCGTCCGTCACCTGCATGAGCTGGTCGTTGCTGTCCCCGGGCGTCACCTCCCGCCGGTCGATGGCCCGCCCGCTCACCACGTACACCACCGACTTGCCGTCGAACTCGGCCACCGCCTGGATGGGCACCATCACCCCGTCCGACGTGCGGCCTACCTGAATCTTCACCTCGCTCGTCATGCCCGGCTTCAGCCCGGCGTCGGCCGGCAGGTCGTCGATGGACACCTCCACCTCGTACTGCTTCACCCCGCCGCCCCGCCACCCGTCGCTGGCGGCCAGGGTGGCCACCGTCTTGACGGTGCCGTGCAGGGTGCGGTTGGGCAGGGCGTCCAGGGTCATGGTGGCCGGCAGCCCCACCTTCACCTTCTTCACCGCGCTCTCGTGGACCTTCATCTTGACCCGCATCCGGGACAGGTCGGGCAGGGTGACGATGGGCTGCTGGTCGTTCACCTGGGCGCCCGGCTTGATGCGGGCGCTCTCGTCCCAGTACCGGCGGTTGTAATAAATCACGATGCCGTCGGCCGGCGCTTTAATCACGCACCGATCAACTTGCTTCCGCATCCGCTCCAGTTGGGCCTTCTCGATCTCGGCCGTGCGGGTGGCGCTCTTCAGCTCGCCGGCGGCCTTCTCGACGGCCGACTTCTGGGCCTCGGCGGTGCGGTCCAGCTCCCGCTCGGCGTCCACCTTGCCGGCCCGCAGCTTGGTGGTTTCCTTGCGGTG
This sequence comes from Fimbriiglobus sp., assembly GCA_043787415.1. Lineage (GTDB taxonomy): Bacteria > Planctomycetota > Planctomycetia > Gemmatales > Gemmataceae > JAXMAZ01. Next base: position 13,090 of record JAYVUZ010000035.1, read on the forward strand.
GGTGAACTTCTCCATCACCTTCCGCTCGGCCGCCGCGCTCTCGTACCCGAACCGCTCGCTCTTCAGGATCCCCTCCTTGAGCCGCACCTGGTCGATGGGGGCCAGCCCGTCCTTGACCATCTTCTTGCTGAACGTCAGGTCCTGCTCGGCCTCCTCCACCTTCTTCTTGGCCAGCTCCTCGGCCCCCTTCAGCTTGTCCAGGGTCTTGCGGTACTCGCCCTCGGCGTCCTCGTAGGCCTCCAGGTCGATGAGCGCCAGGTCGAGGGTGAGCTTGGCCTTGGCCACCTCGGTGGCCTCCTTCGCCTTGGCCTGGATGAGTTCGCTGCGGGCGGCCTTCAGCTTGCCCTCGGCCTGCTCGAACTTGACCTCCTGCTCGTTCAGCGCCTTGGTCACGGCGTCGGTGTCCAGCCGGGCGATCTCGTCGCCCTTTTTCACGGCCGTGCCCTCGGGCACGATGGTGGTGATCTTGCCGCCGCCCTCCAGCTCGCACATGGCCTGCACGCTTTCGGCGCTCTCCAGCTCGCCGCGGTCGGTGACGCTGACCTTGAGTTCGCCCTTGGCGGCGGCGGCGTCCAGCACCCCCAGGGTGCGGTCGTCCCGCTGCCACTTGAGGACGCCGTATCCGGCCCCGGCCAGCACGGCCACGCCGGCCGCCGGGCCGAGGACCGCCCGCAGGCGGGCGGCCAGCCGGGCCTTACGGCGGGTCCGGGGCGGCGGCGGCAGCAGGAGGGGTTGGAGGGCCGGCAGGGGGGCGGCTTGCCCCGGCGGCGGCAGGGGCGGGTTCAGGAGCAGCGTCATTGGTCGGCACCCCGCGGGCGTCCAGTTGGAGTGCTTCCAAGTCTAACAGAAGTCGGACTCGTTGCTGCTCGTATCCGATGAACAGGCCGGCGAGCTGGTTGCGGGCGGTCAGGAGTTGGGCCTGGGCCTGGAGCAGCAGCAGGGTGTCGCCGGCCGAGTCCCGGCCGCCGCCGGCCGGCACCGGGGCGTTCTGCTGGCGGCGGCTGCTGAGCAACTGGCGGGCGGCGATGAGCAGCGACTGGCGGCTGATCTCGAAGTTGGCCCGGGTCTGGGCCAGGCTGCGGAGGTCGAGGCGGATCTGCTGCTCGACCTGGTCGGACGCGGCGAGGTAGGCCCGCCGGGCGGCGTGGTAGCTGACGAGCTGCGCCCGGTAGGCGTTCCGCTCGGCCCGGCGGTTGAGCGGGCCGTCGAACCGCAGGCCGACCCGCAGCACCGAGTTGTTGGCGTTGAAGGCCAGCGGGTTGTGGGCGTCGGCCGGCAGGCCGGCGTCGCCGGCCACGGTCACGCTCAGGTCGCTCCGCAGGGCGTTGGCCTGCACCCGCACCTTCCGCCACTGGTCGGTGACGCCGGCCAGGCTGGTCTGCAGGTCCAGCCGGTCGGCCTTGGCCCGGGCCAGCGCCGCCGCCTCGTCGGCGTCCACGGCCGGCAGGCGGATGCGGTAGATGCGGGCGCGGGTCTGCACGTTGGCGATGTCGGCCAGCAGGTCTTGCACCCGCCGGCCGGCGGCCACCGCCCCGGCCCAGCCGTCCGCCGGGCGGAGCCGGGCCACCCCCTCGCGGGCGGCGGCCACCGCCTGCCGGGTGGCCGTCAGCTCGCCCTTCAGCTCGGCCAGCTCGCGGCCGGTCCGCTCGTACTCGCGGTCGCCGGCCGCCTTCATCTGCGGGTCCAGGTCGGCCGCGGCCGTCTTGCGGTCGGCCGTCCAGGCGGCCACGTCGTCGGCCGCCGACTTCAGCCCGGCCTCGGCCCGCGGCAGCAGGTCGGCCAGCTCGCCGAGGCGGGCGGTCAGGAAGGCGGCCGCCGGCGGGTCGCCGAGTTCGGCCCCGCGGGCGGTCAGGTACTTGGCCACGGCTTCCTGCGCCGCCTCCAGGTCCGGGGCCACCAGCACGAACCGCTCCAGCGGCGAGTCGTCCAGCTCGACCGGCAGCCGGGGCGGCAGTCCGAGCCGCAGCTTGAAGGCGTCCAGCGACGACTGCAGGTCGATCTCGCTGTTGATCAGGCCCTGGCGGGCGGTCAGCAGGGTCTGGAGGGTCTGGTCGTACTCGGCGGCGGCCACCTTACCGCCGGCGAACCGGGCCTCGGCGAGGCGGAAGTTTTCTTCCGTGATCCGCAGGTTGAACTTGGCGTTCCGCACCTGCTGGACGCTCAGCAGCAGGCCCAGGTAGCCGTTCGGGTTGGTGGTCACGTCGGCCCAGATGGCCTTGCGGGTGCGGGCGTACTCCCGCACGGCGTACAGCACGTCCCGCTCGGCCTGCACCAGCGACTCCAGCCGGATGTCCCGGCCGAACCCCCGCAGCAGCGGCTGCACCAGTGACCCGCTGACGGCGGTGGACACGCGGCTGGTCTCGCCCGTATACTCCCAGACGAACGAGTTGGCGAAGTTGACGACCGCCTGCCCGCCGGCGTACAGGTTGCGGCTGAACCCGGCCCGCAGGCCGGTGGCGTCCAGGGTGTTCGACTCGAACGGCACGCCGCCGCTGCCGACGTGGGCGAACGTCGGGTTCAGCCCGGCACGCCACTGGGTGTCGAACTCGAAGCGGTTGAGGCTGAGCGCCAGGGCCGGGAGGTACACCCGCTCGCGGGCCGTCTGGTACTCCCGGCTGTTGAGCAGGGCGATCTCGAAGGCGCTGTCGCGGGTCAGTTTGACGGCCCCGGTGTCGGCCCGGGGCAGGGCGTCCACCCAGGCCGGGCACAGCTCCACGTCCGGGGCGAACCCGTCTTTGCCCCAATCACGGCCGCCGCGGATGCCGTTCGGGTAGGCCATGAAGCCGGCGGCGGTCGGGTCGTCCGGCGGCTTGGGCGGGCGGTCCGGGTCGAACGGGTCGGCCAGCCGCGACGGCGGCGGCGGCACGACGTTCACCGGGCCGACGACGGCCGCCGCCTGGGCCTGGTGTTCGGCCAGGATGTAGGCGGTGTCGGCGTCGGCCGCGGTCCGCCAGTAGGCGCGGGAGCAGCCGGCCGCCAGCAGCGACGCGATGAGTAACCAGCGGCGCACAGGATTCCCCCCGCCGGGCGTATGCCGACGGGGGGGCGGACGTGTCAAGGCGAGCGGCCGGGTCACTCCTTCGGGAACGTCAGCTCGTTCCGCACGTCCCGCACGCCGGGGGTGAGCCGTACCATGCCCTCGGCCAGCCGGGCCTCGTCCCCGCTGGCCACCGCCCCCCGCAGGACGAACGCCGTGCCGTCTTGCACGACCGTCACGCCGGCCGGGTTGGACATCATGGACGACCGGGCGAGGACCGCCTGCACGTCGGCGAGCCGCTGGGCCGGGGCGACGGCCGGGGCCGGGAACCGCAGCACGGCCGAGTAGGCGATGTTCCGCGGCAGCGGCACGATCTGGCCACCGAACTGCGCAGCGGCCCCGCCGGCCTGGCCGCCGCCCCCGAACTGGCCGCCGGCCTGCCGTCCGCCCGTCGGGCTGCCGCTGGTGCCGGCCGGGTTGGCCCCGCCGGTCGTGGTGCGGCCGGCGGCGGCCGACCCGGTCCGGGTGGCGGTGGCGGCCGTGCCGGTGGTCGTGCCGTACAGGGCCTGGCCGAACTGGCCGGGGGCGCCGGTGGCGTTCGAGAACAGCCCCTGGTAGTACGGGTTCGAGTAGGTGCCGCCGAGGAAGTTGGATTTGTCCGCCCCGCCGGCGGCCGTGGCTGTGGAGGTGGTGCCGGTGATGGTCCCGCCGGAAATGACCGGGGCGGCCGTACTCGTGCTGGTGCTGCTGGTCGTCGTGCCGCCGCCACCCGTCGAGGTCGAGGTGCTGGTCGTTCCGGTGGCGGCCGACGCCGCCCCCAGGTTGCCGCCCGTCGTGGTCTGGGCGACCGCCTGGCCGGCAGTCAGCACACTGGTCAGCAAAGCGAGGCGGACGAATCGCATGACGGCCCCCGGTGCGGCGGGTAAAATCGGGCGTTACGGCTCACCCGATTGTATCGGCGCGCGGCGGCCGATGGGTGAGAGCCGGATGTGAGAACCGGGCCATGCGTGTGATCGGGGCGGCGGTGGTCGGCACCGGGTTCATCGGCCCGGTCCACGTCGAGGCGGTACGGCGGCTCGGCCACCGCGTTGTCGGGGTGGTGGCGTCGTCGCCGGCCAAGTCCCGTGCCGCCGCCGACGCGCTCGGGCTGGAGGAGGGCTTCCCCGACCTGGCCGCGGCACTCGCCGACCCGCGGGTGGAGGTGGTGCATCTGGCGTCGCCGAACGTCGCCCACTTCGCGCAGTGCAGGCAGGTGCTGTCCGCCGGCAAGCACGTGCTGTGCGAGAAGCCGCTGGCCATGACCTCGGTCGAAACCGCCGAGCTGGTGCGGCTGGCCGACGCCGCCGGGGTGGTGGCGGCGGTGGCGTACAACTGCCGGTTCTACCCGCAGGTGCTGGCCGCCCGCGAGCGGGTGCGGCAGGGGTTGGTCGGCGACGTGTTCCACGTGAGCGGCAGCTACCTGCAAGACTGGCTGCTCGAACCGACCGACTTCAACTGGCGGGTGCTGGCCGAACACGGCGGCGAGCTGCGGGCTGTCGCCGACATCGGCACCCACTGGCTCGACCTGGTGCAGTTCGTCACCGGGCAGGAGGTGGAGGCGGTGTGCGCCGACCTGCGGACGGTGCATCCGGTGCGGCAGCGGCCGGTCGGCGGCGGCGAGACGTTCGGCGGCGTGGCGACCGGCGAGCGGGTGCCGGTGAGCGTGACGACCGACGACTACGGCAGCGTGCTGTTCCGGCTGAGCGGCGGCGGGGGCGGGTGCGTGACCGTGTCGCAGGTGACGGCCGGGCGGAAGAACTGTATCCGCTTCGACCTGGCCGGCAGCAAGGAAGCGGTGTGGTGGGACAGCGAGGAGCCGAACACGCTCCATGTGGGGAAGCGGGACGCGGTGAGCGTGGTGCCGCGGGGCGTGGGGCCACTGAGCGACTACCCGCCGGGCCACGCCGAGGGCTTCCCGGACACGTTCAAGATGCTCTGCCGGGCGGTGTACGCGGACGTGGCGTCTGTGGCGAGCGGTGGGCGTAAGCCCACTGAGGGGCTGTACGCCACGTTCGCCGACGGCCACCGCGAGGTGTTGGTGTGCGAGGCGGTGCTGCGGAGCCACCGCGAGCGGCGGTGGGTGGACGTATGATCCTCGGGTACAACACGAACGGGTTCGCCCACCACCGGCTGGCGGACGCGGTCGAGGTCATCGCCGAGTTGAGCTATGGTGGCGTGGCTGTCACGCCACACTACGGGGCTTTGACCCGCACGCCGATTACCCAGGCGAGCCGACCCATCTGGAGAATGCGGCCGCGCTCGCCGGCGCTTCTTGGCGAGCGGCCGGCGTGAGCCGGTCCGGGCTGGGGGGGTGAAACGGCGAACACACGATGTCCCCCAGCCCGGACCGGCT
>JAYVUZ010000036.1:0-9191 GCA_043787415.1 Fimbriiglobus sp.
GCCCGTCGGCTCGACCCAGCGGAAGAACTTCCGGACGGCCCGCAGGTAGGCCATGCGGGTGTTGACGTTGCGGATGCAAGCGGCGAAGAACTCGTAGAACCGCTCCTCGGCCTTCGGCCCGGCCTGCCGGATGACGAGCGGGGTGGCCGAGCGGGGGTCGAGGGCGACCGCAGCTTCGTGCTTGTCGATTACAACGAGCGTGCCGGTCATCGGGTGGTCTCCGGCGGGCCGAGGAGTGCGTAGAGGGTGACGCGGTCCTGGTCGAGGTCGGCGAGTGTGTACTGCACGGCCGCGCCGCGGTCGCCGAGCCTGTTCTCGGTGGGCCAGCGGTTATCGAACCCGAGCAGCCGCTGAACCTGGTACCGGCTCAGGGTGCCGGCGAGGTAGCCAGCCAGGGTGGACCTCTCGACCGCGGTCATGGCGTTCCCCCCGCTGCCGCTGCGGCGAGCGTGTTCGGGTCGAGCACCGTGATGCCCGGGTACCGCGAGAAGTCGGTCCCGTTGAAGGTCAAGAGGTGGGCGAGGCCGTGGGTGTTCATGGCCGCGACGTAGCGGGCGTCGTGGGCGACCTTGCCGTGACAGGTGTAGACGCCGACGAGCGACCGCCATTCGGCGAACAGGTTCGGGTTGTCGTCGAGTGGCGGGAAGACGGCGAGCGCATGGGCCAGCTCCACCTCACAGTCGGCGATGCTCAGCCCGAGGCCGTTCTTGTCCTTGGGGCGGGTGGCGACGGCCCAGGATTCATACGCGGCTTGCGGGACGGTGCGGAGGGCATATCCGGTCGCGTGCAGGTGGGCGACCGCCGCCCGCGCCGTCGGGTGGAGTGGGGCCGACCGGTCGGCCAACCGGAGGAGGATGTTGGCGTCGGCGACGGCGGTGGTCATTCCCCGCACCCCTCGTACATGCTCTCTCGGCTGACGTCGGTCACGTGACCGGGCGGGTACTGGTCGGCCCGCGCCTCTACCGCACGCATGTGGGCGTCGAACATCCGCGTCCAGTCGTCGTAGGGCAAGTCACCGCCGTCGGTGACGGCGGTCGGCTCGGCCGGTTCCGCCGCCGTGGGCTGGGCGAGCTGCTCCACCGCCGGCGCCGCGAGGGCTTCGACGGTGGTGCCGAGGGCCGAGGCCCGGCGGCTGAGGCGGTCGTAGGTGGCTTTGGGGATGTCGAGGGTGAGTTGCATGGCCGCTCCGGTCGTCGTTCGCCCCAGCGTACCACGGGCACCCGGCCCCGGTCAATCTAGCCGTGCATAACCTCCTTTATGTACCACAACAGGGGAGGGCGGCGCAAGCCCGGGTTCCAGTTCGCGGACCCCGGACCGAAGCCGGGGGTGACGGTTGTGCCGTGATGTCCGGCGGGTATGCTGGATGTCATGTCCGCCGTCACCCAGCTCCTGGACGCGGCGGCGGCAGGCGACCCGGCCGCCGCCGCCGACCTGCTCCCGCTGGTGTACGCCGAGCTGCGGCAGCTCGCCGCCGCCCGCCTGGCGGCCGAGAAGCCCGGCCAGACCCTCCAGGCCACGGCGCTGGTCCACGAGGCGTACCTGCGGCTGGTCGGGCCGGACGGGGGGCCGGCGTGGGCCGGCCGCGGGCACTTCTTCGGGGCCGCCGCCGAGGCCATGCGCCGCATCCTGGTCGAGGCCGCCCGCCGCAAGGGGCGGGCCAAGCGGGGCGGTGGGCTTCGGCGGGTCGAGCTGGTCGACGCCGCCACCCGGGTGGCCGACGCCCCGGACGAGGTCCTGGCGGTGGACGAGGCCCTCGACCGGCTGGCCGCCGACGACCCGATGGCCGCCGGCCTGGTCAAGCTCCGGTATTACGCCGGCCTGTCGGTCGAGGAGGCGGCCGCCGCCCTCGGCATCTCCCGCTCGGCCGCCTACGAGCACTGGGCCTACGGCCGGGCCTGGCTCGGGCACACCCTCGCCGCCCCGCCCGACGCCGGGTAAGGGAATGCCCGGAATCTGTGGACGGACCGGTACCGGACGGCGCACTGTGAGGTAGCGCCTCTACCGGACTCCATCATGACCGCCCGCCCGCCGGCCGCCCGCGCCTTGTTCCTCGAAGCCATCCGGCTCCCCCCGGAGGGCTGGCCGGACTTCGTCCGGGACAGGTGTGGGGACGACCCCGAGCTTCGGGGGCTGGTGGAGGGGCTGCTCCACGCCCACCAGGACGCGGCCAGCCAGGCGGCCGACCCGGGCGAGACGGCCGGCTACCCGGCCGCCCCGGACCCGGCCGGGCCGGCGGCCGTGATCGGCCCGTACCGACTGCTGGAGAAGGTGGGCGAGGGCGGCATGGGGGCGGTGTACGTGGCCGAGCAGGCCGACCCGGTCCGCCGCCGGGTGGCCCTGAAGATGATCAAGCCGGGGATGGACTCGCGGGAGGTGGTGGCCCGGTTCGATCAGGAGCGGCAGGCCCTGGCCCTGATGGACCACCCGGGCATCGCCCGGGTGCTCGACGCCGGGGCCACCCCCGACGGCCGGCCGTACTTCGTCATGGAGCTGGTCCGCGGGCTGCCGGTCACCGCCTACTGCGACCACGCCGCCATGCCCACGGCCGACCGGCTGCGGCTGTTCGCCCTGGTCTGCCGGGCGGTCCAGCACGCCCACCAGAAGGGTGTCATCCACCGCGACCTCAAGCCGTCCAACGTCATGGTCACGGTGGTGGACGGGGAGCCGGTGCCCAAGGTGATCGACTTCGGCATCGCCAAGGCGGTCGGCCCGGCCCTCACCGACAAGGCGGTGTACACCGGGTTGGGTCAGATGGTCGGCACCCCCCTGTACATGGCCCCGGAGCAGGCCGAGCTGAGCGGGGTGGACGTGGACACCCGGGCCGACGTGTACTCGCTCGGGGTGCTGCTGTACGAGCTGCTCACCGGCACCACCCCGTTCGACCCGGCGGCCTTCCGCAAGGCCGGGTACGACGAGATGCGGCGGATCATCCGGGAGGACGAGCCGCCCCGCCCGAGCCACCGTCTGAGCACCCTGGACGCCCAGGCGGCGACCACCGCGTCGGCCTACCGGGGGGTGGACCGGCGGCAGCTCGGCCGGCTCTTGCGGGGCGACCTGGACTGGATCGTCATGACGGCCCTGGAGAAGGACCGGGGCCGGCGGTACGAGAGCGCCGGGGCGTTCGCGGCGGACGTCGAGCGGTTCTTGGCCGACCAGCCGGTGCAGGCCCGGCCGCCGTCGGCCGGCTACCGACTGCGGAAGTTCGCCCGCCGCAACCGGGTCACGCTGGCGACGACGGCCCTCGTGCTGGTCGCCGTACTGGCCGTGGCCGGAGGTCTCGGGTGGGGGCTTTGGGACGCGGCCGCCCGCCGCCGGGCGGCCGAACAGGCGGTGGCAACGGCCCTGGACGATGCCGACAACTGGGAGCGGCTGGGCCGGTGGCCGGACGGGCTGGCGGCGGCGGACCGGGCGCTCGCACTGGCCGGTAGCTACGACGACCTCCGGCGGCGGAGCCGGCAGCGGCGGGACGACCTGGCCCTGGTGGTGCGGCTGGATCAGGTGCGGCTGGCGATGGCCACCGTCCGGGACGGGGGGTTCGACGCCCCGCTCGGCGACCGGCTGTACGCCGAGGCGTTCCGGGGCTACGGCCTGGACGTGGACGCCCTGGCCCCGGAGGAGGTGTCCCGGCGGCTGCCGGACGGCGCGACCCGCCTGGAGCTGGTCGCCGGGCTGGACGACTGGATGCGGGTCCGCCGGGACGTGCGACCGGCGGAGGACAAGAGCTGGGAACGACCGCTGGCGGCCGCCCGGGCGGCCGACCCCGACCCGCTGCGGACCCAAATCCGCGACGCCTGGGCCGCCCGCACCCAGGGCAGCCTGAAGCGGCTGGCCGACACGGCCCCGCTCGACCGGGTCCACCCGACCGGCGTCCTGCTCCTGCTCGACCGGCTCACGGCCGCCGACCAGGTGGTGCTACTCCGCAAGGCCCAGGCGGGCCGGCCGGGCGACTTCTGGCTCAACCACTCCCTCGCACGCGGCCTGGTCCAGACGGACCCGCCGCAGCCGGCCGAAGCCGTCGCCTACTACCGGGCGGCCCTGGCCCTGCGGCCGGACAACCCCGGCGTGCTGCTGAACCTGGGATCGGCACTCACCGACCTCGGCCGCTCGGACGAGGCCGCCGCCACCTACGAACGGGCGATCCGGCTCAAGCCGGATTACGCGGGGGCGATGAACAACCTGGCGAACCTGAGGAAGGGTCAGGGGCGGGTGGACGAGGCGATCGCCCTCTACGAGGCGGCCCTGCGGGCCGACCCCAACGACGCCATGGTTCTGCGGAACCTGGGCAGCACGCTTGCCGAGACGGGCAAGCCGGCCGAAGGGCTGACCCAGTTGCGGAAGGCCGTCGCCCTCAAGCCGGATTACGCCGTCGCCCACGTCGCCCTCGGCGACGTGCTGTTCGGGCAAGGGAAGCTGGACGAGGCGGTCGTGGCCTACGAGACCGCCCGTCGCCTCAAGCCGAACCTGGCGGCCCCGCTGATCGGCCTCGGCCGGACGTTCCAGCGCCAGGGCAAAGCCGGGGAAGCAATCGCCGCCTTCGGCAGTGCGCTCCGGCTCAAGCCGGACAACGAGGCCGGCATCCACCTGGACCTGAGCGAGCTGTACCTAGAACGGAAGGCGTGGGCGGACGCCGGGCTGGCCGCCCTGGAGGCCCGCCGTCTCCGGCCGGGGGCCGCCGAGGCGGAGTGTAACCTCGGCCACGCCCTCCAGGGGTTGGGCCGCTACCGGGACGCCCTAGCGGCCTTCCGCCGCGGGCACGCAACCGGCGCCAAAGACCCGCGGTGGCGGTACCCCTCGGCCAGGTGGGTGCGGGAGTGCGAGGTGCTCGGCGCGGCGGCGGATGTGGCCGGCCAACTTTCCCCGATTTTCGGCGGACAACTGGCGGCGGTTTGGCGCACTGAGGGCGTGTGGAGGAACGACCCCAACCCGCTCGCCGAGGACGGCCCGATGGCACTCCGAACCTGGCTCCGCAACCGGTCGACCGAGGCCGCCCCCAAACCCGCCCCCCGGCCCCGGCTCGGGGTGCAGCGGCTGGAGGGCCGCGAGGTGCCGTCGGCCGTCTTCGGCTCGGCCCTCTCCGTCGGTAACGCCGAGGGCAGCAGCGGCGCCTCGGGCGTGGCGAATGACGCCGCCGGCAACACCTACCTGACCGGCCGGTTCACCGGCACCGTGGACTTCGACCCGGCCCACGCCCCGGCCGACGGGTCCGACGTCCTGACCTCCCGCGGCGGCACCGACGTGTTCGTCGCCAAGTACGCCGCCGACGGCACCCTCGCCTGGGCCCGCCGCATGGGCGGGGCCGAGGCCACGGGGGGGAACCCCGTCCCCGGTGTCCCCGACATCGGTAACGCGGTGGCCGTCGACGCGGCCGGCAACGTGTACGTCGCCGGCGGCTTCACCGGGGCGGCCGACTTCGGCCCGTTCACCCTCACGTCGGCCGGCGGGCGGGACGGGTTCGTGGCCAAGCTCGATTCGGCCGGCGTGGTCCGGTGGGCCACCCGCTGGGGCACCGCCGCCGACGACGTGGCCAACGCGGTCGGGCTGGACGCGGCCGGCAACGTGTACGCCGTCTCCACCTCCTGGGTGGGCAGCGCCGCCAACGGGAACGACGTGGTGAAGCTGGCCCCGACCGGGGCGGTCGCCTGGGACCGGTTCGTCAACACCCACTGCGCGATGGGGGCGGGCAAGCTGGCGGTGGACGCGGCCGGCAACGTGTACGTGGCCGGGGAGTTCCAGGGGACGGTGGACTTCGACCCCGGGGTGAAAACCCAGTGGGTCACCGGGGGGGGTGGTAGTACCGGGTACGTCCTCAAGCTGACCACGGCCGGGAAGTTCGCCTGGGTCAGCCCGTTCGTCGGGCAGACGTCCGCCTCGGCCTACGGGTACTCCTCTGCCAACAGCGTCGCCGTGGACGGGGCCGGCGGCGTGATCGTCGGCGGGTACACCGGCGGCAACATGCCGGTCGACTTCGACCCCGGGGCCGGGACGGCCACCCTGCCGGCCGGCAGCGGCGGGTACGTCGCCAAGCTGAACGCCGCGTCGGGCGGGCTGAGCTGGGTGCGGGGGCTGGCGGGCAGCTTCACCTTCGTGTTAGGCCTGGCGGTGGACGCGGCCGGCGGCATCTACGCCACCGGCGACTTCTCCGGCACGGTCGACTTCGACCCGGGGGCGGGGGTGACCGCACTCACCTCGGCGGGCGGCCAGGATGCCTTCGTGCTGAAGCTGGACGCGGCCGGCACGTTCGCCTGGGCCGGGGCGTTCGGCGGCACCGGCGACGACCTCGGCACCGGCGTCGCGGTGGACGGGGCGGGCGGGGTGTCCGTGGTCGGGAGTTACAACGGGACGGCGGACTTCGACCCGGACCCGAACGTGACCTACAACCTGACCACCCCCGGCACCTTCCGCAACGGGTTCCTGGTCAAGCTGCGGCAGAACTGACGGCGGACCCGGGGGCCGGGCGGGTCAGATGGTGATGCGTTCGACCTCGTCGAGGGACGGCCTGTCGTCCCGACGGTCGGACCGCTCGGTGATGCGGGGCGACTCGCGGTTGGCCAACTGCCGGGCGTTATGCGGCCCCCGTCCGCTTCCTGGGGAGTTTGAGCGGGCGGGCCGCCGCCCGGGTCAGGCGGTCCGTCTTGATGGCGTGCCTCTCCAGCACGGCGTACACCGTCTTCCGGGTCAGCTCGACGGTGCGGGCGATGGCGGCCACCGTCCGCTTCTCGTTGAACATGGTGAGAATTGCCGTCTCCTTCTCGGTGGTCACCCGCACCCGCGTGCCCGTCTTCCGGCCGCCCCACGGGCACTTCCCGCCGTTCTCGTCCCGCACCTTCGTGATGCCGGCCTGCTGCCGCTCGCGGCGGACCTCGGTCTCGTACCGGGCGACCGACGCCAGCACCCCGGCCATCAGCCGGCCGGCGGCCGTGGACAGGTCGAGCGAGTCGCGGAGCGACAGGAAGCCCACCTTGAGGGACAGGAACTCCTCGAAGAGCTGGTGCAGCCCCTTGGCGGTGCGGCCCAGCCGGTCGAGCCGCCAGACGACGACCTTCCCGACCGCCCCGTTCCGCACATCCGTTAAAAGCTTCTCCAGCCCGGGCCGCTCGTTGGTCGTGCCGGTGAACTTGTCGCGGTACCACTTCACTTCGCCTTTCACGCTTCCGGCCCACACCTTCAGGTCGGCCTCCTGGCTCTTGGTGTCCTGGGTGCTGCTGCTCACGCGGACGTACACGGCGACGGTGGTCACGGTTGGTTCTCGGATGGTCTCACGGCCACCACGGGTCTACTACCCAGGACAGGAACGCCCGACGGTGGCCCGGGTCCCACACGCGAAGGGCGTCCATCAAGTCGAACCGACCGCACTGCCACTCGGTACCGGCGTCCCACACCGCCAGGACGAACCGGGCGGTAACGAGCTCGCCGTGCGAAACCGCTGCCTTGGCCGCCCACCGGTCGAGCGCCATCGCGTGCCAGACCGCGACGCCCGGTGCGGGCCGCAAGCTCGGAAAGGTCTTGGCGAAGGCGGCCATCTTGGCTTCCAGGTCGAGTCGCTCTCCCGTCATGTTCCCCCAGGTGTTGGTTAGTTTGGTGTCTACCTACGAATATAGGTAGTGGCCTCTTTGTAGGTAGCCTGCAGGTTTGGGGGATGCAGGATGCGCGCCCACGATGCCCCCGGTGCGGTGCCGACCATGTGGTCCGCAACGGCACGACCAAAGCCGGGTCGGTGAACCTGCTGTGCCGGGGGTGCGGGCGTCGGTTCGTCCCCTGCCCGAAGCGACCCCCGATCACCCCGGCGACGGAGGAGCTGGCCCGCCGGCTGCTGCTGGAGCGGGTCCGCCGGCGGGGCATCGCCCGAGCCGCCGGGGTGTCCCGGGCGTGGCTCCAGCGGTTCGTCAACCGGCTGGACCGGGAGGACACCCCGCACGCCCCCGGGCGGCTCAGAAAAAGCGGGGCGAGTTGACCGTCCAGGCGGACGAGCTGTGGAGTTTCGTCGGGCCAAAGGCCGAGGTGTGGTGGGTGTGGGCGGCCGTCGATGCCGACACCCGGCCGGCGGTGGCGATGGTGGCCGGGGACCGCTCGGAGGGCACCGCCCGCCAACTCTGGGCGGCCCTCCCGGCCGCGTACCGGGACCGGGCCATCGTGTTTACCGACTTCTGGTCGGCGGACCGGGCGGCCGTGCCGGAGGACCCGCACGCCGCCGGCGGCAAGGAGAGCGGGCTGACGTGCCGGGTGGAGCGGTTCGGGTGTACCGCCCGCCAGCGGATCAGCCGGCTCGTCCGCAAGTCGCTGTCGTTCGCCAAGTGCGACCGCACCCACCTGGGCGCCCTCTGGTACTTCGTCCGCCACTACAACCAGTCCCTACTCTGAGGCCACTACCACAGAACGCAGGCAAAGGAGTAGCAATCGTGACCGTTCAATCCCAGGTGCTCGGACAGCTCCAGCACCTCGGGCACTGCTCGTAATTCTTCTTTGACCACCCCGAGCGTCCAAAGTCTACTCGCCCGCAATTGCAACTGCCGTTCCGGCGTGCTGAGCCGGATCGCGCGATCCCATTCCACCTCGGCCTCGGTATATCGGCGGAGGGCGGAAAGCAAAGTCGCCCGTCGCCAGCAGCATAATCGCAACTCCTGGACTTCGTCCGTATCCAACAGACGTTAACTCTGGGTTCTGTCGATGATAACAATCGTCCTACTCAGTATTCCCGCTCCGAACGCCAGTTCTTCGTTGTCAACTTCCGGCTAAGAAGCCCTAACGTAACCGGCCGGCGAGGCGACACCAGCAGACTTTGATGCAGGCGAGCGTCAGGAACCCCTGATGCACGTCGGCCCGCCGCTCGTACCGCACCTTGAGGCGGCGGTTCTGGTGCAGGTGGGCGATGGTCCGCTCGACCACCCGGCGGTGCTTGCCCAGCCCGCTCCCGTGCGGTTGGCCGGGGCGGGCGAACCGGGGGTGGATGCCCAGCCACCGCAAGACGCCCTCGTGCCCCCGGGACCGATACGCCCGGTCGCCGAGCAACTGGCCGCGAATGCGGCCGGGCGACCCGTACCCCGGCAGCGGGCAGGCGGTGACGGTCGGCCGCAGGCCCCGCACGCCGTGGGCGTTGGCGGCCGACACGGTGGCCGCCGGCGGCACCCCGTCCCGGTCGGTCAGGACGTGGTGCTCGCTGCCCGCGTTCGCCCGGTCCGTGGGGTTCGGTCCGG
>JAYVUZ010000037.1:0-8553 GCA_043787415.1 Fimbriiglobus sp.
TGCGTGTACAGGTTATTGCCAGGAGCAGCTGCGCTAAAGGTTGTGAGGGTATAGGGGATGACTCCGCCGGACCCGTTGGTCAACTGCAATACGGAGCCCGTTCTTGCATTAACAGTCATTGTCAGGTTTTTGCAGTCACCCACCTGGTCAGAGCCCACGGTCGCGGCAACCACCGGACTCGTGATAGTTGCTCCGGAAGACGGATCAAGCGCTCCGAAGTTCAGCTGAAGATTCGCCGTCACCTGAAATAGGCAAGACCCGTTTTTTGCAAAAGCAGGCGGGCACAAAAGCAGCGTTAGCAGAAAGCTTGCTGAGGCAAAGGAGGTGATTCGGCTGGACGTCATAACAGTTTCATATGTTAAGCCCAAACCACGAAACTGCCGGGAGGTATTTCCCTCCCTACGTCTCACCCGGTTCAGGGGTTGATGTTGAGCGTCACCACTTCCTTGTAGGTTTCTGCGGGTGCATTTTGATACGCCGTCGCAACAATGGAAGCGTCCAGCGTCGTCGTCAGATCCATACCTGCACCAAACCCCAGACCGGTGAAAGTGCTACCGATTGCCAGTGTGTAGGCCATGGTAGAGGCCGACGTGGTGCTAGTAAGCGTACGCGACAACGTTCCGGTCGCCGGTGCGATGGTGACGCCCGTCGTGCCCTTGGTGCAGCGGTATAACAGATTTACCCGGGTCGCAGCAGCAGGCCCCGCCGACGATGGGTCAATGGCGCCGAAATTCAAAGTGGAGGTGGCCGAGTTGAAAGTACACTTCGAGGTCACCGAGGCATTCACGGTAAGCGTGTTCGAACCTGCTGCCGCTGCCATGCCGGAGAAGCAGGTGAGCACGGCAAGCGCAATGACTCTGGAGGGGATTGAGGTAAGTTTCATGTTTGGTGCGGAGACCCACTATAGGTTGTACTGGCGGGAGGTGTTTCACTCCCCATCATTTCACCCGATTCAGGGGTTGATGTTGAGCGTCAGCACTTCCTTATAGGTTTCTGCAGGTGCATTTTGAAACGCCGTCGCCACAAT
This sequence comes from Fimbriiglobus sp., assembly GCA_043787415.1. Taxonomy (GTDB): domain Bacteria; phylum Planctomycetota; class Planctomycetia; order Gemmatales; family Gemmataceae; genus JAXMAZ01. Next base: position 1,028 of record JAYVUZ010000037.1, read on the forward strand.
CGAAGCATCCAGAGTCGTCGTCAGGTCCATGCCGGCGCCGAATCCCAAACCGGTAGAAGTACTTCCGATGGCCAGTGTGTACGCCATGGTGGAAGCCGATGTGGTGCTGGTAAGGGTGCGCGACAACGTTCCGGCCGACGGCGCGATGGTAACGCCCGTCGTGCCCTTGGTGCACCGGTATCCCTACGGAAGACGCGATGTCCAAAACTTGGGGCGGGCGGTTCACCGGGTCCACCGACAGCCGGGTGGAAGCGTTCACCGAGTCCATCAGCTTCGACAGCCGGCTGGCCCGGCAGGACGTGCGGGCCAGCCAGGCCCACGCCCGCATGTTGGCCCACGTCGGCCTGCTGACGGCCGCCGAGGCGGCCGAGATCGTGGCCGCCCTGGACGCCATCGGCGAAGATCTCGCGGCCGGCCGAATGGAGTTCCGCCTCGGCCTGGAGGACATCCACACGCACATCGAACAGGCCCTCATCGGCCGGCTCGGGGACACCGGCCGCAAGCTGCACACCGGCCGCAGCCGCAACGACCAGGTGGTGACGGACGTGAAGCTGTGGGTGCGGGACGCCATCGACGAGATGGACGCCCAACTGGCCGACGTGCAGCGGGCGTTCGTGGGGTCCGCCGAGCGGGAGGCGGGCGTCGTCATCCCCGGGTACACGCACCTCCAACGTGCCCAGCCGGTGCTGGCCGCCCACTACTTCCTGGCCTACGTGGAGAAATTCCAGCGGGACCGCGACCGCCTCGCGGACTGCCGCCGGCGGACCAACCTGCTGCCGCTCGGGGCGGCGGCCCTGGCTGGCACCAGCCTGCCCATCGACCGCGAGTTCGTGGCCCGCGACCTGGGCTTCGCCGGGGTGGCCGCCAACTCCCTGGACGTGTCCAGCGACCGCGACTTCCTGGCCGAGTTCCTGTTCGTGCTGAGCCTGTGTGCCGTCCACCTGAGCGGGTGGGCCGAGGAGTGGGTGCTGTGGGCCACCACCGAGTTCGGCTTCCTCCACCTGCCGGACGGGTTCTGCACCGGCAGCAGCATCATGCCGCACAAGAAGAACCCGGACGTGCTGGAACTCACCCGCGGCAAGTGCGGCCGGGCCATCGGGGCGCTGGCCGGCCTGTTGGTGTTGCTCAAAGGCCTGCCGCTGGCCTACAACCGCGACCTGCAAGACGACAAGGTGTTCCTGTTCGAGGCGTTCGACGGGGTGAGCGGGTGCCTGGGCGTGTGCGCCCCGCTGGTCGAGCAGACGAGCCTGAACCGGGACCGCATCGCCGGCCGGCTGGAGGACGGGTTCCTCGACGCCACCACGCTCATGGAAGGGCTGATCGCCGCCGGGGTGCCCATGCGGACGGCCCACGAGGCGGTCGGCAAGCTGGTCAAGCAGGCGGAAGCCGGGACGGGCCGGCTGGCCGACCTGCCGGCGGCGGCGTTCGACGAGGCGGTAGCCGGACGGGGCGAAGTCTTGAAGGCCGGGCTGGGGGCGAACAACGCGGTGGCCGCCTTCCGCTCGGCCGGCAGCACCAACCCGATGCTGGTGGCCCAGGCAGTGGCCGGGTGGAGGCGACGGCTCGGGTAGCCGCCTACTTTTTGCTGGCCCGGATCGGCGGCAGTTCCAAGGCCAAGTCGAACTCGCGCTTGAGCCGCTCCCCGCCGGCTTGGAGGTTGGCGAAGTCGGCCGATACTTTCGCCTCCCCCACTCGGTCGAACCCGTACATCCGCGCCCGCCGCAGGCACCACACCGCCCGTTCGTGCGGGGACATCCCGATCGTGCCTTTGGGCCGCTCGTTTTTCACCATCGCGCAGACCCGGGCGAAGTCGTACCAAATCTCCGAGTCCTCCGTCCCCTTCCAGCGAGCCGACTTGAGGAAGTTGTCGATCAGAACGTATGCGTTGTAGATGGGCGTCGTCCCGCCCTGCTGGGCATAGGCCATGACCATTTGGTGCATCAGCCGCATGTTGTCTACGAGCTTGACCGCGGCGGTGTTGTTCTGGTACTGCGTCCAGCATTCCTGGGCGGTGACGGCCGCGTTCTGTCCGATCCGTGCCCGGATCGGAAGCCCGTTGCTGCCCGCCTCGGCGGTGATGGTGGCCAGCGCGACCTGCCCGCCGACCTCGAAGGCCAGCGCCTTGAACGGGCGGTACGCCGGCTCGGACGGGAACATGTGGAACCCGACCCACCGGACCTGTTTGGCCAGCTCGTGGGCTTCGTCCAGGGTGTCCGGGTTGTTGAGGGTGGGGGCGGCCATCTGCCGTGCCCGCCAGACGTACGGGAACGGGTCGCGGGGCCGTTCGGCGAGGGGGATGTCGGCCGCCGGCCGCTCCGGGTCGAGGCTCACCTCGCCGGCCGCCCAGCCCTTGGTCTTGGCCATGCTCTCGGCGGTCGCCCGGAGGGACGCCGCCCCGCTCTTGCGGAGGTCGTCCAGCACGTCGGTGTACGACGCGACTACCTGTTTCAACTCCGACTCCATCCGTGGTCGGGCCGTCTGCCAGTACTTGACCTCATCATCGCGGGCCTCAGTGAACAGCTTGTACGCCAGTCGCTCCTGCTTGGCGTCCGACTGGAGGGTCTTGATGTACCCGGCCATGTACGCCAACTGGGCCGGGTTTTCGTGCACCCACCAGGTCCGGCCGCGCGGGTCGGCGGCCCACCCCCAGCGGGCCGACCGGGCCGCCCGCACCATGCTCGGGAGGGTATCGAAGACGTAGTCCTCGTTCCGCCGCAGCTTCAACTCGCGTTCCACCTTGAGGTACAGCTTCTCCGCCTCCCCGCGGTACTTGGCGTCCACCTCCATGGCCTTCTTGTTCATCTCTTCGGCCTTGCCCAGCAACCCGCGGTAGGTGGTCAGTTCGGTGGCGATCGGCTTGCGGGCGGGCGCCTCTTTCAGGTGGAGGTACAGGTCGTCCACTAGGCCACGCCGGGTCTGGATGAATCGGTTGAAGGCGGTGGTGCCGGGCGGCGGGGTGGCAGGGCTGTCGAGGCGGGTGTCCCGGTAAAACTCCTCGATCGCGTAAAATAGGAACAGGTCGCGGTCCACGTCCGGCGGCTTGGCCGGCAGCACCGGCTTGGCGTCGGCGGCGAATACCAGGCCGGGCGACAGACAGGCAAACAGTACGACCATATGGGTGGGCGACATAGTTAGACTCCTGAAAGCGAAAGTGTACTGACGTACCTTTACGCGGCAAGCGACCCCGGCACGCGACCGGGGTGCTGTACAATGCTCGCTGATGTCCCGAATCTGTCAGCCCGGATCACCCGCGATGGATCATTTCACCTACCGCGACCGCACCCTGTTCTGCGAAGACGTGCCCGTGCCGGCCCTGGCCGAGCGGTACGGCACCCCGCTGTTCGTCTACTCGCAGGCCACCCTGCTGCACCACCTGATGGCCATCCAGTCGGCCTTCGCCGAGGCGCGGCCGGTGCTGGCCTACTCGGTCAAGTCGAACGGCAACCTGAGCATCCTGCGGCTCATGGCCGACCACGGCAGCGGGTTCGACGTGACCAGCGGCGGCGAGCTGGTCCGGGCACGCACGGCATCGGCCACGGCCCCGGTGGTGTTCGCCGGCGTCGGCAAGACCGAGGTGGAAATGCGGGCCGGCCTGGACGCCGGGGTGATGCTGTTCAACGTCGAGAGCGAGGAGGAACTGTTCGCCCTGGGCGACGTGGCCCGGTCGCTCGGCAAGCGTGCGCCGGTGGCTCTGCGGGTCAACCCCGACTTGCCGCCCAAGACCCATGCCAAGACGGACACCAGCGTGAAGGGCGTCAAGTTCGGGCTGGACATCGAGACGGTTCGGGACGTGGCCCGGCAGGCGGTCGGCCACCCGGGGATCGACCTGTGCGGCGTCCACATGCACCTCGGGTCGCCGATCCTGAGTGCCGACCCGTACCGGGCCGGCGGCGAGAAGGCGGTCGCTCTGGTAAACGACTTCCGGGCGATGGGCCACCAGGTGCGTTACCTGAACATGGGCGGCGGGTTCGGCATCCACTACCGCCGGCAGGAGGCGCTGCCGGCCAGTGCCTTCGCCGACGCCATCCTGCCGGCCGTGCGGGCGACGGGCTGCCAGTTGGTGCTGGAGCCGGGCCGGTTCATCGCCGGCAACGCCGGGGTGCTGGTCGGCCGGGTGCTGTTCAACAAGGACACCGGCGGCAAGCATTACCTGATCCAGGACGCCGCCATGAACGACCTGATCCGGCCGACGCTGTACGACAGCTTCCACCGCGTGTGGCCGGTGGCGGTGCCCGCCGGCGTGCCCGAGCGGCCGGACGACTGCGAGGCGGACATCGCCGGGTGCGTGCGGCAGGACGTGGTCGGCCCGGTGTGCGAGAGCGGCGATTACTTGGCCAAGAACCGCAGCCTGCCGGCCATGCGGCGGGGCGACCTGCTGGCCGTGTTCAGCGCCGGGGCGTACGGCATGAGCATGGCGAGCAACTACAACGCCCGCTGCCGGGCGGCCGAAGTCCTCGTCACAGGCGGCACACACCGCCTGATCCGACGCCGGGAGACGTTCGCCGACCTGACCCGCTGTGAAGAGGATTGCGTCGGCTAGGCGGGTGGGGTAGGTGTAGAGTTGAGTCGGAACAGCCCGGAGGGATGACGGTGCGTAACCGCGTGTTGCTGGCCGGGCTGGCGTGGGTCGGCGTGTCAGCGGGCCTGTCGGCCCAGGAGCCGCCGGCCGCCACCGCCCCGGCCAAGTCGGCGGTCGAACTGTTCCGGGAGGCCCAGGCCCTCATCCGGGACGGCCGGTTCGACGTGGCGGCCGAGCGGCTCAAGGCGTTCCTGGCCGCCAACCCGACCGACGCCGACATACTGACGCTGGCCCGGCCCGACCCGGCGGCCTTCCAGAAGTTGCGGAACGTGGTGGTGTGGAGCGACGACCCGGCGGCCAACGCCGAGGCGGTGAAGGCCCGGGACGCGGTCATCACCCGGGCCGAGACGGCGACGCTGGCCGCCAACCGGGACGACAAGCGGATTCGCCAGTTGGTGCAGAACCTGGGCAACGTCCGCGAGGAGCGGGTGTTCGCCCTTCAAGAGTTGGGCAAGCTGGGTACGGCACCGGTGCCGGCGCTGGCCGACGAGATCAAGGCAACCACCGACGCCGACCTGCGGGCCGGGCTGTTCGAGGCGGTTCGGGGGCTGCCGGCCGAGACGGTGCCGGGCTTCCTAGCCGCCGCCGAGGGGTTGCCGCCGGACGCCCGGCTGGGCATCCTCCGGGCGGTCGTGAGCCGGGCCGACGTGCTGAGTTTGGCCCAGTCGGCCGAGAGCGACTTCACCCCACACCTGTGGCACGCCGCAGCCGACGCGGACGCCGGGCTGAAGGCGTTCGGGCTGGCCCAACTGGACCGGCTGAGCGGCGGTCGGGCCGGCCGGCTGAAGGCCGACGACGAGTTGGTGAAGCTGGCCGAGCCGTTCGTCAGCCATACGGCCCGGTTCCGGGGCGGGGAGCGGCCGACCCTGTGGGCGTGGGACGCGGCGGCTGGCAAGCTGACCAGCGTGCCGGCGACCAAGGCCGAGGCCGAGGAGTTCTTCGCCGTCCGCAACCTCCGCTGGTCGCTGGCGGCGAATCCGAACAGCCAGCCGGCTCAGGAATTGTTCCTGGCCGTCACCACCGAGCGGGCGGTGGAGCGGGCCGCCGGCCGTGACCTGGCGGGCAGCGACCCGGCCCTGTATCGCATCCTGGCCGCCGCCCCGGCGACCACCCTGGTTCCCCTTCTTGATGCCGCCCTGGCCGACAAACGGACCAGCCTGGCTGTCGGGTTGACCGAGGTGCTGGCCAGCCGTGGCGACCGCACGGCCGCCCACTCGGACGACACCAACCGCCCGGCGGTACTGGTGCGGGCACTCGACTACCCCGACTTCCGGGTGCAGTTCGCGGCCGCCCAAGGGCTGCTGCGGGCGCCCGGTGCGGCCACCCACGGCCGGCAGGCCCGGATCGTCGAGATTCTGCGGAAGGCGGCTGCGGCCCAGGGCGAGGCGGCCGGCGAAAAGACCGTCGGCCGGGCACTCGTGGCCGACCCGGTGGACGCCCGCGGTGAGAAGACGGCCCGCTACCTGCGGGCGATGGGCTACGCGGTCGAGCGGCTGGCCACCGGCAAGCAACTCATCCGGCGGGCCAATCAGGCGGCCGACTACGACCTGATCGTGCTGGACCGGCACGTGGCCGCCCCGGTCGTGGCCGACACCCTGGCCCAACTCCGCAGCGACGCCGTGGCCGGCACCCGGCCGGTGCTGCTGGTGGCGTCTGCCGACCGGGTGGTGCCGGTCGGGCTGGAACAGCTGCTGGCTCGGCTGGCCGCACTGGCCATTCTGCTGCCGGACGACGCCGACCGGGCCTCGCCGGTCACCGTCGAGCCGCCGTTCACCTTCGACCCCCGCCGGCCGGTCACGGACGAGGCGAAGGAGCGGGCCGATAACCGCACCCGCCGGGATACCGCGCTGTTGACAGTTTTCCAGCGGCGGCTGAACAAGCTGGAGCGGCTGGTACAAGCGGCCGACCTGTCGGCGGACCGCGACCTCAAGGCCCGGCTGGCCGACCGCCTGCCGCAACTCGTCCTGACCGGCTTGCAGGCCAAGTACGGGGTCAGCCCCAACACTGCCCCCCGGACCTTCGACCGGCTCAGATACTACTCCGATCTGGTGGCCCGCCGGGCGGTGTCGGCGGCGGCCCTGGACGGGGTGCCGACGGGCGGCCTGGCACGGCTGGTGGAGACGTTGGAAGGGTCGCTGGCCGACCGCCGGGAGTTCGACGGCGTCACCGGCCGGCTGTTGGCCACCCTGCCCGGCTCCGGGCCGACTGCCGGCGACGCCCAGGCCGAGGCCCAACTCACCCGGCTGGCCAAGCTGTACCCGGCAGTGACGGTCATCCCCGAGCCGTTTGCCCTGGGCGAAGCTCCGGCCGACGGCGTCGGCTTCGGGCTGAAGCAGGACGTGGCGACGGCCACCCGCCAGCCGGCCGACAAGCCGGCAACGCCCGACGCCCGCAAGCGAATGGCCGTCCAGGCGGTGCGGTGGCTGCGAGCGCTGGCCGTCGGCGAGAACCTTGGCTTCGACATTACCCCGGCCGAGGCAGCGTTGCGGCAGGCTTTACGGGACGACGATCTGGCCCCGGACGCCATCGACGCCGTGTCCAAGATCAAGTCGGCCGAGGCTCAGCAGGACTTGCTGACGCTGGCCCTGTCGCAGGGCAGGCCGCTGCCGCTGCGGGTGCGGGCTGCCCGGCACACCGTCCGGCACCTCCAGCACTACGGCCGGTTCATCCCGCCGGCCCAGGCGAGCGACATCGGCCGGCAGGCGTCGGTGGAGGCCGACCCGGAGTTACGCTCGTACCTTCTTGTGATCGAACAGCTCGCCGCCGGCAAGCCGGGCGACTTGGGGCGGCTAATGAGCGAGTTCCCGCCCCCACTGCCCAAGTCGCCGGTACCCGCTGCTCCGGACGCGGCCGAGAAGAAGCCCGAGGACAAGCCGGTCGAGAAGAAAGACTAGGCCCGGCAAGGTGTTCGGGAGCGGGGGGGGGGGGGGGGGGGGGGGGGGGGGGG
>JAYVUZ010000038.1:0-10378 GCA_043787415.1 Fimbriiglobus sp.
GCCCACCATCGCGCTTGTGGCCGCACGGTGGGCCTCGAAGACTCGGCACCACCCTACACAAAACGACCTCATGCCCGACGACGACTACAAGCTGGCCGACGAGCCGGTGGTGAAGCCGCCGGCCGTCACCAAGTCGCCGCCGCCCGGGCGGCAGTTCCCGTGCCCGTCGTGCGCGGCCAAACTCGACTTCGACCCCACCAGCCGCGGGCTGGCCTGCCCGTACTGCGGCTTCAAGCAGGAGATCCGGCGGCTCACCGACGCGGCCGTGGCGGAGCGGGACTACCAGGATTACCTCACCCGCGAGGAGGGCAAGGGCCAGGTGATCCCCGGCCGGACAAGCGAAACCCGCTGCCCCGGCTGCGGGGCGGTGGTGCTGCTGGACGACAAGCTGGCGACCGACAAGTGCCCGTTCTGCGCCACGCACCTGGAGCACTCTCCGGCGGCCGCGCGGGCGATGATTCCGCCGGAGGCGGTGCTGCCGTTCGGCGTCGATCTGCGGAAGGCGCGGGACAAGTTCGACGCCTGGCTCGGGTCGCTCTGGTTCGCCCCGTCGGAGCTGAAGAAGGTGGCGGCGCTCGGCCAGTTGCAGGGGGTGTACCTGCCGCACTGGACCTACGACAGCATGACCTACACCTTCTACGACGGCAGCCGGGGCGACGACTACACGACCACCGAGTGGTACACCGTCACCGACGGCCAGGGCAACAGCCGGCAGCAGTCGCGGACGGTGGTCCGCACCAACTGGACGCCGGTGAGCGGCGAGGTGCAGCACTTCTTCGACGACGTGCTGGTGTGCGGGTCGAAGTCGATCCCGCCGGCGCTGCTGGACGACCTGGGTGACTGGGCGCTGCCCAAGCTGGAGCCGTTCCAGCCGGACTTCCTGAGCGGGTTCCAGACCGAGCGGTACGCCGTCGGCCTGAAGGACGCGTTCGCCACGGCCAAGGAACTCATGCAGCCGACCATCCAGCGGCTAATCTGCGAGGACATCGGCGGCGACCACCAGACGGTGAGCGGCAAGCGGACCCGGTACTCGGCGGTGACGTTCAAGCACGTCCTGCTGCCGGTGTGGGTGGCGGCCTACCGCTACCAGGGGGCGGCGTACCAGATTCTGGTCAACGGCCGCACCGGCAAGGTGACCGGCCGGCGACCATGGAGTGTGAGCAAGATCGCCGCCCTGGCGGCGGCCGTGGCCATCGGCATCTTCTCCCTGGTGCTGCTGGTCATGAAACTGAACCACTGACTCCGAGCACGCCGCGGTAGCGGCGTTGGACCCGACCTGACACCGCTAACGCGGCGTGCTCGGAAGAGATGCCACCCACTCGCGGAGCAGCGTCACCGCCCGCTGGTCGGTGACGTTCCGGCCGACCGGCGGCATGCGATCCGGGCCGACGCTCGCCACCCGTCGCAGCAGCACCGACGCCGCCGGGTCGCCTGGCGTTACCAGCTTCGCCCCGGGCAGGTCCGGGTGGGCATGGACCGGCGGCTCGCCGAGCAGCCGCATCTTGGCGGTCGGGGTGCGGAAGCCGAGTTCCAGGCGGGCGTTGCCGCCGCCGGCCTCGACGTGGCAGGACGAGCAGTTGCTGTGCAGCCAGCTCCGCGCCCGCGTTTCCAGGGGTACCTCCGGGTCGAACGGGTCGGCCAGGTGGTCGAGCGCGGCCGGGGTTTTTGGCAGCAGCTTTGACAGTCCCTTCGGTCGGGTGCCGGCCGGCGGCTTGGCCACGCTTTCGCCAACGCACTCGACCCAGTCGGCCTCGAACAGCCCGGCCGCCTCCCAGCGGGAAAGCTGGTCGCCGCGGTTGGCCTGTAGCTCGCACAGGCCCAGCACATAGTTCGCCGCCCGGGTGTGGCAGACCATGCACTCGGCCCGGCTGGGGTAGTGCCACACCTGGCCGCCGAGGTCTCGGTCGGCACCGGCCGCGGGCACCAAGTCCGCGTCGGTGCCGGCGGCGTTCCAGCGGTAGCTGTACCCGGCCCACTCGCCCCCCTGGCGGGTCATCAGCCGGGTTTCCACCCAGTCGTTCCCCGGCTGACGCGAGAAACTTTTGACGATCACGGTGCCGTCCGGGAAGTCCCAGCCGTCGGCCCGCTTGTAGGTGATGGCGCCGCCCGGCGGCAGGGCGACGGCCCGCACCTTGTACAGCCCGTCGCTCCAGAACGGGGCGTTCACCTGGTACGGCACTAGTTCCGGTTTCAGCGTGTGGCTCGGCACGTCGGCGTACAGCCCCGTCTCGCTCAGCTTGGTGGGGAAGGGCGGGGTGGCGGCGGCCGGCGGCTTCGGCTCGAAGGTGTAGAAACCGCCGGTGCCGGTGGGCTGGTGGTCGCACACCAGCACCTCGCCGGCCCGGTCCGGGACGATGGCCGTGATTTTGAGCGGGGTGCGGGCCAGTTCCTTCTGCCAGACTAGCGTGCCGGCCTCGACCTTCGCCCCCCAGATGCGGCCGGTGCTGTAGTCGCCGTACAGGTAGGCCCCGACCAACTCCGGGAACTTCGTACCGCGGTAGACGAACCCGCCGGTCAGCGACCGGGCCTCGGCGTGCGGGTGCTCGACCGTCGGCTTACGGATGGGGTGCGGCCCCTTCGGGCGGTCGGCGTGGAACGGGTGGCTGCCTTCGACGATCGGCCAGCCGTAGTTCGCCCCCTTCTCGACCAGGTAGGCTTGCTCGAACTGGTCCTGACCGTTGTTGCCGGCCCAGAGTTGGTTGCTCGCCGCGTCGAAACTCAGCCGCCACGGGTTGCGGAGGCCGTAGGCCCACGTCTCCGGTACGAACCGCTCGTCGGCCACATACGGGTTGTCGGCCGGCACCGAGTACGGCTTGCCGCCGGCCGGACGGTCCACGTCGATGCGGAGCACCTTCGCCCGGCGGTGGTCGGTGCGTTGGCCCATGCCGTCGGCGTCCGAGTCGGCGGTGCCGTCCCCGCTCGACACGAACAGGGTGCCGTCGGCCGCGAAGGCGAGTGCCCCGCCGTTGTGGCCGTTCGAGTCCCACTCGATGACGAGTTCCGCCGACCACGGGTGGAAGGCGTGCGGTGGCATCGGATCGAGCCGGTAGCGGGTGACGCGGGTGAAGTGCGACTTGCGACTCTCGTCCTTGCCGTTCCAGCCGACGTACACGAAGCCGTTCTCGGCGTACCGCGGGTGGAAGGCGATGTCGTAGGCCACGCCGGGGAAGTCGAGCAGCGTCACGGCGTCCTTGGCGGTCACGTCCGGGCGGTCGGGGAGCCGCACCAAGGCGGCCGCCTCGTAGGGGCCGTGTTCGAGGATGGCCAGCAATTGGTCGGTGCCCGGCACTGGCCGGACCATGATCGGGAACGACGGCCGGCAACCGGGGTAGGCGCGGACCACCCGGTACGGTGGCGGCGGGTCCGGCGAGCCGACGACGCGGGTGACGAGCGTCGGCGGGGTGCCGAGTTTCGGGCCGACGAACGTAACCGGCTCGCCGTCGAACAGCCACGTCTGACCGGGTTCCGGCCGGCCGCCGACGGCCATCAGGTCGACCCACGCGGTGCGGCCGGGCGGCACCGCGACGGTCGGCGAGTCCGCACCCCGGCGGATCGCATACGGGCGGTCGGCGTGCAAGAACTCGCGGTCCCAGCCGAACGGCGTCGTCTCCCACCGGCACTCGGCCGGCGGCTCGACACACCCGGCGAGGAGCAGCAACACGAGTGGGGTGAGTTGGCGCATCGGTGGGCACGCATGGCGTGCCATCCTCCTGTGACGGCGGCGACCGAACCCGGCATGCCGTGCGTGCCCTACGAAATCATCCCGTCGGTCGGGCTACTCGCGGTGGCGTACAGCTTCTTCGGGATGCGGCCGCCGAGGTACGCCAGCCGCCCGGCTTCCGTCGCGTGCCGCATGGCGTGGGCCATCCGCAACGGGTCGCGGGCAGACGCAATCGCGGTGTTCAGCAGCACCCCGTCGCAGCCGAGTTCCATGGCCAGTGCCACGTCCGAAGCGGTGCCCACCCCGGCGTCGATGATGACCGGGTACGTCGGGTCGCCGTCCTTCAGGTACTCCAGCAGAATGCGGATGTTGTTCGGGTTCAGCACCCCCTGCCCGGACCCGATCGGGCTGCCGGCCGGCATGACGCTCGCCGCCCCGGCCGCCTTCAGCCGCTTGGCCAGCACCGGGTCGTCGGACGTGTACACCAGCACGCAGAACCCCTCGCCGGCCAGTTGCTCCGTCGCCTTTAACGTGTCAATGGGGTCGGGCAGTAGCGTCTTCTTGTCGGCCAGGCACTCCAGCTTGACCCACTTCGCCCCGGGGTGGCCGAGGTTGCCGAGCAGCTCCCGGGCGAGCCGGGCGTGACGCACCACGTCCTCGGCGCTGAAACACCCGGCCGTGTTGGGCAACACGGTCAGCGTGTTCAGGTCGAGGTGGTCTAGGATGCTCCGGCCGTCGGCCCCTACCAGCCGCTCACGCCGAACCGCCACCGTCGTCACTTCACAACCGCTGGCGGCCAGGCACTGCCGCATCAGCTCGGGCGACGCGTACTTGCCGGTGCCGGTGAACAGGCGACTACGAAAGGTGAACGGGCCGACCGTCAGCGGCCCGTCCAACTCCTGTCCCCCGCCCACGAGCGTCACGATCTCGATGGCGTCGCCGTCGGCCAGTGAGGTGGCGGCGTGGTCGGCACGCGGCACCACCTGCCGGTTCCGCTCGACGGCCAGGGTGCGGGGGTTGCGGCCGAGTGTGGCAAGTAGGTCTGCGACCGTCGAGCCGACGGGCAGGGCGAGCGGCTCGGCATTGACGGTGATGGACGGCATGCCACCAGGATACCGCACCGGCGGAGAAAACGAAACCGCCCGGCCGACTAGCCGGGCGGAGTCGCTTCAGACACCGAACATCAGCTGCCCGGGAAGAACTTGGGCACGTTGATGTTGTAAAAGTCCCGCTCCAGATACTCCAGCGCCAGGGCAAAATTCAAGATCGCAATGTCGTTCGCCTTGCTCGGCGTGGCGTTGAACGTCAGGGCCGGGCCGCCGTTCAAGTCCTGGATGAACGGCCCGGCCAGGTTCACGACCTGCGCGATGGTGAGCGGCTGCTCAAACTCCTGCTGGTTACCGAACACGTCGGTCGTCGTGTCCTTATTGAACAGCACGTTCAAGTAGCCGGCGTGCCGGGCCTCGACCAGGGCGATGCTCCCGGCGGCGGCCAGATACTGCTTGCTGAAGAGAATCGGCACGGCCCCGAGGTAGGCCCCGCAGCCGGTGTTCTCCAAGGCGCCCGACACGGTGGCGAAGGCCCGGATGTCGGCCTGCTCCAACCCCTTGAACGTGGGCCGCGGGCGGGCGGCCGCTCCGAGGGCGGTGACCAGGAACGTCACGTGAACGTTCTCGTCGTCCTTGATGCCGGCGAACAGACGCTTGTTGGCGTTCGGGTACAGGTTCGGCAGGGCCGCCCCGCCGGCCGACTGGGCGTCGGCCGAGCCGGGGGTGAGGACGACGCCGGCGGCGGCCGCAGCGGCCGCCCCCATCTGGAGTAGCTTGCGGCGGTCGGTCGGACGGTCGATGATCATGGGAGCCTCAGAACGGAAATAATGGAAAAGAAGGAGGCAAGGTCGAGGGCATGGGCGAGGGGGGAAACCGGACCGGCCTTGCCCCAACCCCCCGCCGTATAACCCGGTCAGTTGGTCAGCCGACGAACACGCCGCCCAGGTAAGTGGATTCGAACGGCTGGACGGCTGCGACCTCAGCACCAGTGGTGTTGACCAGCTTCACCCGCGGCGGGCCGCCCGGCCCGCTGGAGATGAGCAGTTCGTCGGTGCCGTCGGCCCCGAAATCGACGGCGGCCACCCGCACGCCGCCGCGAAGGGCCGAGTCGTAGCCGAAGAACTGGGCCTTCTGCGTGCCGGCGGCGGTGAACACCCGCACGTCCGGCCCGCCGCCGGTGCCGACCCCGGTCAGGACAGACCGGGTGCCGTCGCCCAGGACGGTGCCGGTGCCCACGTTCACCCCGCTTCGGAACGCCTGGTCGTAGGCGAAGAAGTCGCTCAGGGCGGCCGGGGTGCTGCTGCCGGCCGCGACCACGGTGGCGTCGAACACTTTCACCCGCGGGCCGCCGCCCACCCCGCTGCCGGCCACGATGTCGGCCCGGCCGTCGCCGGTCAGCTCCCCCACCGCCACCGTCACCCCGCCGCGGAACGTGTCCTCGTAGGCGAAGAAATCGTTCGTCGCGGCAGCCGTGTTTCCGGTGTTGGCACTAGCTAGGGCGTTGGCCAGGGTGATGACCCGCACCCGCGGGCCGCCGCCGACGCCGGCCCCGGCGACCACCGCCGGCAACCCACTCCCGGTCACGTCCCCGGCGGCCACGTTCACCCCGCCGCGGAAGCTGGCTTCGTAGGCAAAGAAGTCGGCAATGATGGTCGGGGCACTGGCTGTCAACGTCGATCCGTCGAAGATGCGAACTCGCGGGCCGCCGCCGAACCCGCTGCCCACCACGATGTCGTCCACCCCGTCGCCGTTGAAATCGGCCGAGGCGACCGTCACGCCCCCGGTGAACGTCGACTCGTAGGCGAAGAAGTTGCCGATCTGGGTGCCGGTGGCGGCGTCGTACACCGTCACCCGCGGGCCGCCGCCGACCCCGGCCCCGGCGGCGAAGTACCGGCCCCGCTCGGACGCCGGCGGGGTGGCCACAGCCGGGATGGTCACGACTGCGGCGGCCGTGCCCAGTGTGGCCCCGCCGGTGGCGTTGGTCAGGGACAGATTAAACGTCTTGGCCGCCCCCGGGGTGGCCGGCCCGGCCGGCAGTTGCAAGACGATCATTTTGGTCGTCTCGCCGGCGGCGAAGCTCAGAGTGCCACTGGCCGACAGGTAGTCGGTGCCGGCCACGGCTGTACCGCCACTGGTGGCGTAGTCCACGGTGGCGGCCACGCTCGCCCCGCCGGTACGGGTGACAGCAACGGCCAGCGGCCCGCGGCTGGCCGGGAAGGTGGCCGTGGCCGCCGGCAGGGCGATGACGCCGGCCCCGGTGGCCGCCGGCTGGATGGCCAAGTCTTTAAAGCTGGCGCCGGCCGGCAAACTGCCGGACGTGATCGTACCGGCGGTGGTCAGGCTGACGGTGTACAGCTTGCTACCGACCGACACCAGGGCCAGGTCAGTACCCGCCTGAATGTCGAACCCGACCGGGCCGGCCGTGGTGAAGTTCAGCTTGTCCACCGGGAACAGCTTGCCGGTGTTCGGGCTGACCAGGTCGATTCCGGTGTTGTCGCTTGACGTGCCCTGGGTGGACAGCAGGCTGAGGGTGCCGTCGATGTCGTACAGGGTGGTGACGGGGGTCATACCCGTCGCCGGCGGGTTCTGCGTGTACGCCACGGCCACCACGTTCGGTGCCGGGGCGGCGCCGCCCACCACCTGGTCGTAGGTGGTGGCGTCGTAGGACAGAGGCGTGTCCACCCCGGCGATCACCCCGGTGTCGGCGTTCACCCGCAGGTTCTGCCCGGTGTTGGATACCACCCGCAGCTTGTCGGCCGCCGGGTTGAAGTCCACCCCGAACACGCTGCCGCTGAGGGCCGTGCCGAAGGCGACGCCGACGGCCGTGGCCGCCCCGGAGGTCGGGTTGACGGTGTACAGCCGGCTGTTGCTGGCCACGCCGTACAGCCCACCCGTGCTCGGCCGGTAGTCGATGCCGACCAGCGTTGCCCCGGCGTCCAGCCCGGTCACGGTGGCCTTGTTCAGCACCGTCGCCGGGGCGTCACTGTCGTACCCGACCAGAGTCAGCCCGTCCGCCCCGAGGGCGGTGAACAGGGCCGGCACCTCCCGGCCTTCGAGCTGGGTCAGGGTCGGGCGGTTGGGGGCGCGAAGCGGATGGGACACGAGAGGAACTCCGAGCGGTATGAAACGTCAGTGAGAGCTAACGGTGCCAGTGGTAGACGAGTACGCCGGCCGACCCCAACTGGATTGCCGAAAAATCAAGAAGAGTCGGACCGCTGCCCGGACGGTTCGTCCGGCGTAAAACAGCCGCCCACCCTCACCACCCCAGATAGCGAACCCCATGCCGCCGCCGAACCCGCTGCCCCACACCCGCGTGCCGTGCCTCAGCTTCCCGACCGCCGCCGCCGCCGGCCGGCACGTCGCCCAGGCCATCGACAAGCTGGTGCGGGCACGCAACGCCGCCGGCAAGCCCACCGTCCTCGGCCTGGCCACCGGCTCCACGCCCGTCGGCCTGTACCGCGAACTCGTCCGGCTGCACAAGGAGGACGGCCTGGACTTGAGCCGGGTGATGACGTTCAACCTGGACGAGTACCACCCGCTGCCGAAGGAAGACCCGCACAGCTACTTCCGCTGGATGCACGAGACGTTTTTCAACCACGTCAACATCCCGTGGGAGAACGTCCACATCCCGGACGGGACGCTGGCCCCGGAGGACGTGGACGCCTTCTGCGCCGACTACGAAGCGAAGATCAAGTCCGTCGGCGGCATTGACATTCAGATACTCGGCATCGGCCGTACCGGGCACATCGGGTTCAACGAGCCGGGCAGCCCGTCCAACAGCCGCACCCGCATGGTGACGCTCGACAGCATCACCCGGCGGGACGCGGCGGCCGGCTTCTTCGGCGAGGAGAACGTGCCGGCTCAGGCCCTGACGATGGGCGTGGCCAGCATCCTGGACGCCAAGCAGGTGTTCCTGATGGCCTTCGGCGAGCACAAGGCCGGGGTGGTGCGGAAGGCGGCCGAGCAGCCGCCCACCGAGGCCGTGTCGGCCAGCTTCCTCCAGGCCCACCGCAACGCCCAGTTCATCCTCGACCGGGCCGCCGCCGCCGACCTCACCGCCGTCAAGCGGCCGTGGGAGGTCGGGCCGTGCGACTGGACGCCGGAGCTGGTGCGGCGGGCCGTGGTGGACCTGTCGCTGACCGCCGGCAAGGGCCTCCAGAAGCTCGGCGACGAGGACTTCCGCGAACACCACCTGTACGAGCTGCTGCGGGAGCAGGGGCCGGCCGAGAAGATCGGCGAGGCCGTGTTCCACGACCGGCTGGACAGCATCGAGCCGTACCCGGCCGGGCGGACGGACCCGAAGACGGTGCTGGTGTTCAGCCCGCACCCGGACGACGACGTGATTTCGATGGGCGGGACCATCATCCGGCTGGTGGAGCAGGGGCACCGGGTCCACATCGCTTATATGACGAGTGGGAATATTGCCGTGTTCGACCACGACGCCCGACGGTTCGTGGACTTCGTGGACGAGTTCGTCGGGGCGTTCGGTGGGGCCGGCGAGCGGTCGCAGGCCGGCACCATCAAGGAACGGGTGTACGGGTTCCTGGACAAGAAAGGGCCGGGCCAGCCGGACAGCCCCGAGGTGCTGAACATCAAGGGCATGATCCGGGCCACCGAGGCCCGGAGCGCGGCACTGGCGTGCGGGGTGCCGCCGGAGCAGTTGGAGTTCATGAACCTGCGGTTCTACCAGACCGGCACCATCGACAAAAAGCCGGTGCAGCCGCAGGACATTGCGGACATCGTGGACCTGTTCGGCCGGCTGAAGCCCGCGCAGATTTACGTGGCCGGCGAGCTGAGCGACCCGCACGGCACCCACCGGCTGTGTGCCGAAGCCATTTTCGAGGCGGTGCGGCGGACGCGGGCGGCCGGCGGCGAGGCGTTCGAGGTGTGGCTGTACAAGGGGGCGTGGGAGGAGTGGGAGCCGCACGAGATCGAGATGGCCGTGCCGCTGAGTCCGGACGTGCTGGAGCGGAAGAAGCAGGCGGTGTTCCGCCACCAGTCGCAGAAGGACCGGGCCATGTTCCCCGGCGGCACCGACCGCCGCGAGTTCTGGAAGCGGGCCGAGGACCGCAACCAGGACACGGCCCGCACCTACGACAAGCTCGGGCTGCCCGAGTACTACGCCCTGGAGGCGTTCGTGCGGTGGCGGGAGTAGGAGATTGGCCGCCAAGCGAAGAAAGACTACGAGCTGAGTCAGAAATTCTTTAGAACGAACACGCTCATCAGTGGCGGGGCACCGATGAGCAATGAAGTCCCAAAGACGAGTTATGCACGCCGTCTGCTACATCGCCTGGTTCGGCGTCTAGTCTGTGGTGGCACTGGCGGTTGCAACCACACCACGAGGCCACTACCCGCGTTCACCCAGAAGATGCCCAAGCATCCTGTCGATCTCAGGTAGTTTATCGTCGGAAAAGCGGGTAACTACTTTCCCGATTCGGTAGCCCACCGGACTCTCCTGAAGATGCACCGTCATTAGGTTTCTGAACTTGCTGCGGTCGCGATGCGGAAGTGGCGTGAAGGTGATCTTGCCATCGTTTCGCATCCGCCAGAGGCAATCCGGGGCAATCTTTAGAAACCCTAACGGAACCGTCCGGCGAGGCGATACCAGCAGACCTTGACGCAGGCCAGGGTGAGGAACGCCTGATGGATGTCGGCCCGCCGCTCGTAC
>JAYVUZ010000039.1:0-24591 GCA_043787415.1 Fimbriiglobus sp.
CGGCGTAGCCGGCCTGTTCTGGGCGTTCGCTGCCCTCGCTCGTCCGGCCTGAGCGACCAAGAAGCCGCTCACCAGTCCCTACGCTGAGGCCACTACCAACGATCGCAAGCGGAGGTTGGCGTCGTTGACATCGGAGTTACACCGGAGCCAGGTACGACCGACCCGTCGCGCGGGATCAGTTCGCAGTAGTGGGGAGAGTGCTTAAGGTTGGTGTTTGTGTACACGCGGATACTATACTCGCCGGCTGCGATGAACTGTCCCAGGTCGTCTGGGGACATGCAAGTGATTGTTCGGAACCCTGGCTGAGGAATAGGTAGCCCAGACGGGTCGTGCTTTGCCGACAAGAATGTTCCGGCATGGACCGCAGCACCCCACTCCCGGATGTAGTCGTCCCGCTCCATCGGTTGCCCTCCGTTGCCGAACTAAAGATTATCATGCGCCGCAGGCGCAATTCATCCCGGCCGCACTCGCCGGCTCGCATCGCCATCCTAACAGATTAACGGGTTTACTACGTGCCCGCAAGCGTTTCCGTCAGCGGTTCGAACCGCCCGCCACCGTGTGCGACAAGCTAGCCCGCTAACTCGAACCGCGCGGCGCCACCCGGCCTACGCGAACCAGCCGCCCATCTGCTCAAGCCGCCGGTGGTCGGTAAGATCGAACCGCAGCGGTGTCACCGTGATGTACCCTTCGGCCAGCGCCTCCACGTCGGAGCCGGGGTTCGGCTCCGGGCAGTGGAAGTCGGGGCTGGTCCAGAAGTACGTCCGGCCGCGGGGGTTGGTGCGGCGGTCGAACTGCTCCCGGTACGCCGTCACGTTCTGCGGCAGCACCTTCACCCCTTTGATCGGCCCCCGCTCCAGCACCGGAATGTTCACGTTGAACAGGCTCCCCGGCTCCGGCTTGTTCGCCAGAATCTGCTCGACCACCCGCCGGCCGTGGCGGGCACCGGCAGCGTAGTCGAAAATCTTCTTGTCGTACTCCAGGCTGACGGCGATGGCCGTGTGGCCGTAGAACGCCCCCTCGATGGCGGCGGCCACCGTCCCGCTGTACAGGACGTTGATCCCGGCGTTGGACCCGGCGTTCATGCCGGATACGATCACGTCCGGCGGCTGTTCGAGCAGTTCCAGTAGGGCGAGTTTGACGCAGTCCGCCGGCCGGCCCTCGACCGCCCAGCCGATGAAGTCTCGGCCGTCGGCCAGCTCGTCGTACACCTCGTTCACCAGCAGCGGCGTGGCAAGCGTGACAGAGTGGCCGGACGCGCTCTGTTCGGTGGCCGGGGCGACCACCACCACCGCCCCGAGGTCTTGCAACTCTTTGCGGAGTGCCCGCAGGCCGGGGGCGTAGATGCCGTCGTCGTTGGTCAGCAGGATTCGCATGAGGACAGTTTAGGCCGCATTGGTTCGCACGCCGCTGGGACGGCCGTAAGTCGTTGGCCGGTATGGTTGGTTCGCACCCGACGATTGGTTCGCACGGGGGGTGCGTGCGGCGTGAGAACCAACCGTCGGGTCCGGCCGGCCGGGGCGGGGTCAACCCGGGGGCCGCTTGCGGCGCCGACGCCGGCCGGTAAACTACCGGCTGCGTCGGTCCCGCCGCCCGGAGCGAGGAGAGGCGTGCCGGTGTCGATCTTCCTGGACTTCACCTTGCCCAACTCGGCGACCTGGTTCTACCTGTCGCTGAGCCTGTGCGTGGCCCTGTTCGTCCAGTTCAACCGGGCGGTCAGCCTGCGGAACCTGGACCTGCTGCTGCTATACCTGTTCGTGCCCGGCTTCCTGCTGCTGCAAGAAGCCACCCAGGGCGACCGGGCCGGCGAGCGGCTGGCCGGGTACGTCACCCTGCTCGGGGCGTCGGCGGTGTGGTTCGCCCGCTGCCTGCTGGACGTGGTGCTGACCCGCCGGCCGCCGGTGCTGCCCAACCTGTCGCCGGCCGGCATGGGCTGGTTCGGCGGGTGCCTGTTCCTGTGTTTGGCGGCGGTGGCGTACTCCCGCCCGGCCGACCCGTGGCAGCCGGTCGGCAAGCGGCCGGCGGCCTTGGCCGGGGTCGAGGAGACGGCTGCGGCCGTCGTCGCGCGCACCACTTCGCCGCCGGCCGAGGCGCTGTCGTGGGCGAAACAGACGTTGGGGGTTGCCGGACACATGGCCGTCGTACTCGGGCTGGTGGCGGTCGGCTGGCGGGTGTTCGGCGACCTGCCGACTGGCCTCGCCGCCGGCACCCTCTATCTGCTGCTGCCCTACACCGGCTTCCACGTCGGGCAGGTGCATCACGTGCTGCCGGCGGCGCTGCTGGTGTGGGCGGTGTACTTCTACCGCTCGCCGGGCTGGGCCGGGGCATTGCTCGGGCTGGCCGCCGGGACGGCGTTCTTCCCCGTGCTGCTCATCCCGGCCTGGGGGCAGTTCTACCGCGGTCGGGGCCTGGGCCGGTTCCTGATCGGCGTGCTACTGGCCGGTCTGCTCGGCCTCGGGCTGACGGCCGGGGTGCTGGCGGCGGCCGGCCAATTCCCGGACGGGGTGGTGAAGACGCTGCACCTGACCGACTGGCAGCCGTGGAAGCAGCCGACCGGGGAGAGCGTCTGGACCGGGGTCCACTGGGCGTACCGGCTGCCGGTGTTCGTGCTGTTCGCCGGCTTCGTGCTGACCAGCGTGGTCTGGCCGCCGGCCCGCGATCTGGGGCAACTGGTGGCGGCGTCGGCGGCGGTCCTCATTGGCGTGCAGTTCTGGTTCGCCGACCGCGGCGGGCTGTACGTCCTGTGGTACGCCCCGCTGCTCGTGCTGCTGGTGCTGCGGCCGAACCTGGTCGGGGCGGTGCCGCCGCCGCCGGGGCCGTGGCCACGCTGGGTGCGGGCCGTCGGCCGACTGTTCCGGCGGAAGGCCACGGGCCTGGCGGTGCCGTCGTCGCTGGCCCGGCCGGGCGGGGTTTCCCCGCCGGACCGCGGCGGGTACAGTCCGGCCGGCGGGCCGCACGCTTTCTGACGGAGACGACCGGATGCGGGTCATCGGCGGGCTACTGTTGGTCGGGCTGGTCGCCGGCGGGCCGTTCGTTTACCGCTCCTGGCAGTCGGTCAAGTACCGCAACCTACGGGTGGTCGAGCCGGGCCGACTGTACCGCAGCGGGCAGATGTCGCCGGCCGGGTTCGACGCCGCCTTCCGCGACCTCGGCATCCGCACCGTGGTCAGCTTCCGGGACACCCGGGACGACGGCCGCGAACCGGACGACGCCGACGAAGAAGCCGTTTGCCGGCGGCACGGGGTCCGCTTCCGCACGCTGCCAAAGGCCGACTGGTCGCCGGGGCCGGACGGGGTGATTTCGGGCGACCGCAACGTGGACGCACTGTTCGGACTGCTGGCCGACCCGGCAACCCAGTACCCGGTGCTGATCCACTGCTTCGCCGGCATCCACCGGACCGGGGCGTACACGGCCATATACCGGATGGAACATGGCTGGACGGCAGCGGAAGCGAAAGCCGAGTTGGTCGCCGCCGGCACCCGACGGACCACCTTCGCCGACAACCTGCTGAAATATCTTGACGGGTACAAACCGGGGCGGCTCGGGCCTTCTGGTCGTAGCCCGAAGCGTTAGCGAGGTTCTTCATCCCTCGCTAGCACTTCGGGCTACGACCAGAAATTCGGGTCAGTTCGTCTTCGGGTTGAACCCCTCGTCTTTGCCCCGCTGCTTGTGGTAGGCGGCGGCCATCATCATGAGCGACCGGAACCGGGCCACGAACGCCACCGGCCAGTCCGACTTGGCGACAGCCGCCTCGGCTTCGGCCACCAACTTGTCGTGGGCGGCGGTGTCGAAAGTCAGCCCCTTCTCGGTGGTGGCCGCCCGCAGTTGGGCCTGGAGGTCGGTGAAGCGGTCGTACAACTTGCGGTCGATCTCGAACGGCTGGTCGCGGTACGGCTGGTTGGGCGGCGTCCCATCGCCCTCGGCCGGGTTATTAGAGGTAGACGGGCGGCTGCGAATGAACTGGTACAGCCCGTACAGCCCGGCCAGGATTACCGCCCCGCTGACGGCCAGCCCGCCGACGGCCAGTTCCCGGCTGACCTCCTTCAGCCATACGGCCGACGCCACGGCAAGTCCGGCCCCGCCGGCTAACGCAAGGTACGGCCACAGTGCCCACCGGCCGGTCGCCCGAAATGGTCGTAACAACCCACTCGTGTCTCCGCTCCGGCCGTCGTCCGGCACTTGTGCGATCAGGCAGGTGATGTTGTCCGGCCCGCCGCGGAGGTTGGCCAGATTGACCAGGTGTCGGCAGGCGTCGTCCGGCGGGAACAGAGACGCCACAACACCCAACTCGTCGTTCGACACGACGTTACTCAGCCCGTCTGAACACATCAGGAAGCGGTCGCCCGGCCGCAGGGCGTGCGGCCCCTCGACGTCCACCTCCACGTCGTCATCCGGGCCGAGCGAGCGGATGATGACGTTCCGTTTGAAATCGCCCAGGCTGTCCGGGTCGATGCCCTGCCGCTTGGCCACCTCCCACACCCAGGAGTGGTCGAAGGTGAGCTGCTGGACGCGGCCGGCCCGGATGCGGTAGCACCGGCTGTCGCCGACGTGGGCCACCCACACCCCTTCCGGCCGCAGCACCATCGCGGTGCCGGTCGTGCCCAGCCCCTTAAACTCCGGGTTGTTCTGGCCGATGGCGAAAATTGAGGCGTTGGCCTCGCGGAACGCCCGGCGGAGGGCGGCCGGCACCCCCTCGGCGGCGACGTGCTTGAGGTAGGTAAGCGGGATGTCCTGGACGGCTTTGGCGCTGGCCTTCTCGCCGACCGCGTGCCCGCCCATGCCGTCGGCCACGATGAACACGTGGCCGGCGCTGGCGAACCGGGCGGCGTCGGCGGCCGGCTGGGCGGCGCAGGCGTCCTGGTTGTGGCTCCGCTTCACCCCCACGTCGGTGAGCTTGGCGAACCGCACTTGAACGAACGGGGGCACGGCGGCTTTCCCGGGACCAATGACTTCACAGTAGTGTATCCGGTTTTCGACCGTAGACAGCCGGGAGCCGAACCCGACGGGGTTGACTGCCCCGGATGCCGCCGGTATTCCCGACCCGACCGCTGACCCGAGGCGAGGGACGAATGACCGGCACCCGGCACCGCGGCCTCGCCTTGGCGGCCGGCACCCTACTGGCCGTGGGGTGCGTGGACCGGCGGTTCGTCGTCGAAACCAGCGTGCCGGCCGCCCAGACGTTCATGGACGGCGTGCCGCTAGGCCCTAGCCCGGCTGATGGCCGGCGGGAGTACACGGGTACGTACACCTTCCAGGCGGTGGCCCCGGGGTACGAGACGACCACCGAGCGGGTGCGGTTCCGGGCCAAGTGGTACGACTACCCGCCGCTCGACCTGTTCGCCGAGGTGCTGTGGCCGTTCCGCATCGAGGACGTGCGGCGGGTGCGGCTCGACCTGGTGCCGAAGCAGCCGATCGACCAGGCGGCACTCGTGGCAAACGCCGATGCCCTGCGGGCACGCGGGCTGTCGCTGCGGGACTCGGTGGTGCCGGACACGAAGCCGGGTACGCCGCAGCCGCCCGGGGTCGCCCCACTGCCGCCGGTGACGACCGACCGACCGATCCCGGGCAACCTGTTCCCGGCCCCGGCCGTCGGCGATCCCGGCACCGCGACCCCGCTGCCCGGCGGGCCGGTGCTGACGCCCGGCAGTGCCCCGGGGCGGTAGACGGGCGGCAATCACTCCCGCAACGAGCCGACGAGCTGTACCAGCCGTCGCTCCCAGATTTCCCGCTCGTCCCACGGGCAGGACGCCTCCGCGGTCATCACATCGCCGCCGACTCTGACGCCGGCAAACACGACCAGCCGGACCGACTTGCCGGTGTCATCGGACCCGGACGTGGCGCGAAGTCGGCGAACAGCCGTGCCGGTCGCTTCTGGACCAGGCGGGGCGTCGCCGGCCGGCGGTTCCGTCAGCTCGTCGAACGCGGTCGGGCCGAATGCCGCCGGGTCGCGGGTGTTCTCCTTGCGAACTCGTCCGTCGGCGACGGCCACCGGGTCACCGGGGCCAGCCGTTCGCCACACCCGCACCGCCGCCCGCGGCGGGAAGTCGCGGTTGCCCCGGCCTTTCAGGACACCCCTCAGCTCCAGGTCGTCGGACGTGGGCACCGACTCCCAGATGTTCTCGTAGGCGGTCAGCCGGTAGCCGCCGGCCGGGCTGCGGAACGTCACCTCGCTGGCGGCTGCGGGCCGCCAGTTGGTGCGGCCGTCGAGCAGCTTGAACCCGTCCCGCACCTGCTGGATGTCGGTCGGGTTGAAGTCGCGCTCGACCGCCCAGCCGTAGAACCAGTAGCCGACGCCCTTGTGAGTCGTGGCGACCGCCTCGCCGGCGCAGACGGCGCCAGTGGTTTTGTGCTGGCCGCGGAACTTCCACACGCTCGCCGGCTGGCCGGCCCAAATGGTCGGTTCGAGGGCCGGTTCGGGCGGCAGGTTGTCGAACACCCGGCCGAGGGCGGCCGTCATGGCGTCGCGGAGTTCGCTGGCCAGCGGGGTGCGGCTGCCAAAGTCCCTGACCGCCAGGGCCGCCCACGTCTCCGGGCCGTTCACCCGACGCAAGCCGATGACGTTCACCGCCAGGGCGTTGCGGGTGTCGGGGTCGGTCGCCCAATCGATGCCGGGCGTCCCAAACGTGAAGTTGCGGTCCGGGTCGCGCACGTTGGCCGAGGCGATCACCGGGGTCCGGCCGCCGAGGTTTCGTTTCAGTGCGACGGCCGACGCGACCACTCCGCCCAGCACGGCGATGGCGAGAAGCACGCCGCCGATCACCCAGAGCGATGACCCGACCCCGGTGCCCCGGCTCGCCGGCAGGGTCGGGGCAGCGAGCCGGAACCGCTGGCCACATTTCGGGCAGGTGACCACCTGGCCGGCCGGCACGGTCGCCGGATCGACTGACCAGCCGCAGCCGGGCTTAGGGCAGGGGACTTGGGGCATACGTGGCTCCGCCCGGCGGATCGGTGAGTGGCGACGGCTTGCGGGGGTCACGCACGACCAGCACGGACTTGCCAGCCAAAACCGCATCGAGTTGCGGGCGGATGAACTCGGCCCGCCAGCCGCTCGCCAGCCGGCAGTCGGCCGGGATCGGGTCGGCACCCGGCTGGACGCTCCGCACTAGTTCTTTGAGGTCGCCGGTGGTGGCCACCAGGTTCGGGGCCAGAAAGGTACGGGCCGCCAGGTCGGCCAGCACCACGCCGAGCAGCGTGGCCAGGGTGCCGACGTGCGGCAGGTCGTTGTCCCGCTCCGGCGCCGCGGGCAGTTGCTCGGCCGGCAGGGCCAGCCCTGCCCGCACCGCCGCCGCGATGCTCTCGGCCTCGCCGCGTGGCACGCCACGATACTGCAACAGGTCGTCCACCCGGGCCGGCGACCGGCGGGCGATGTCGGACAGCAGGTCGTCCCGCATGATCTGCCGGGCCGGGCGGTTCACCCGGCTGGCGAACTGGTCCCGCCACTGGAACACCTCCCGGGCGACGGCCAGCTCGCGCCGGCTCAGGCCCCCGAGGCCCTTCACCCGCCGCCACTTCTCCCCGGCCGGGTCGTCCGTGATCCAGTCGGCCACGTAAGTGGTCATCTCCTCGTCGGCCCAGGCGAGTCGGTCCAGTTGACGCAGCCGGCCGGTGAGCAGCTTGTACAGCGGCAGCAGGAACCGCACGTCGTCGAAGGCGTACCGCATCTGCGCCGGGGTGAGCGGCCGCCGCCGCCAGTCGGTCAGCGTCTCGGCCTTGCTGGTGCGGTGGCCGATCAACTCCTGGACAATGCCGCCGTAGCCGATGGGGAATGTGAACCCGACCAGCGACGCGGCGATCTGGATATCGAACAGCTTGGCCGGCGGGCGGCCGACGGCGTGCCAGCACAGCCGGGTTTCTTCCCGGCCGGCGTGGGCGACGGTGGTGCGGGCCGGGTCGAGCAGGAGCCGCCAGAACGGGTCCACGTCGCCGACGGCCAGCGGGTCGATGACGGCCAGCCGGTCCGGGGTGGACACCTGGATCAGGCACAGGTCCGGGCGGTAGCTGTCCTCGCCGACGAACTCGGTGTCGAAGGCGACCACCGGCTGTGTGGACAGGTAGTCGCACAGCTCGGCGAGCTGGTCCGCGCGGGTGACGACCTGTTCGGGCAGGGGTGGCAGAGTTAGGTGGCGGCGGGCCATCGGACGCCAAGCGGGGAACGCGAGTGTGTAGGCTTAGTGTGCGAGGCCGCCGCCGGGCGTCAAGGCTCGGTCCACCCGGCCGGCCGCAGTTCTTTGTCGTAAAGGGGGGAGTTCTTCGGCTCGGCCGGCGGGCACGGGGTCGGCGACCGCTCCCGGGTGTACCGCATCAGGAAGTAACCGCCCACCAGCTTGCCGCGGACGGTCAGCGGGTACACCCCGGCCACCGCCGGCGGGCAGAACCCGGCGGCCAATTCGGCCCGCAGCGGCTCTTCGTTGAACACCAGCGCCCGGTCGCTGTCGCTCAGGTGCCGCGGCGGCGTGGTGAAGTGGCTCGGCCGGCTGACGCCGTCCATCTGCCGGGCGTCCGCCCCGTGGAACCGCAGCACCGCCGTCCACTGGTAGGTCGAGCAGTACACCGGCAGCCCGTCGGCTTTGGCGACCGCCGCCACCTGCCGGGCGATGTCCATGCGGGCGGCCACCCGGCTCACCCGGTCGATCTCCGGGGACACGAGTGGTAGCGGGTGCAACAAGTGGACCAGACACACGGCCATCGCCCCGGCCGGCAGGGCGAACGAGCTGACGGTCAGCCAATGCCAGGTCGCCGAGTGGTACACCCGGCTGTACCAGACTGCCGCGACTGGCCACGCCCCGATGTAGCTGGCGAGTGCCCAGTTCCCTTCCAGCGGTCCGCGGCCGGCCTTGTACAGGAAGAACAGCAGCGGCAGCGCATACAGACAGCCGCACACCCGCGTCACCGGGTCGGCGGCGAGCGACCGCCATCGGGAGAGCGTCCACGGCAGCAGTACCAGTGGCGTTGTGCCGACCAGCAGCAGTTGCACGCCCAGGAACTCGCCGAAGGTGTCCCAGCCGCCGGGGTCCGGGTTGGCCATCGTGTGGCCCCACTGGAACCGCAGCGGGGCGAAGTCGCGCTCCACGTTGAAGACGACCACCGGCAGGAAGACGACGAAAGAGACG
This sequence comes from Fimbriiglobus sp., assembly GCA_043787415.1. Taxonomy (GTDB): domain Bacteria; phylum Planctomycetota; class Planctomycetia; order Gemmatales; family Gemmataceae; genus JAXMAZ01. The sequence continues at coordinate 9,108 of JAYVUZ010000039.1, forward strand.
ACCCCGTGCCCGAGGTAGCCGGGCAACCACGTCCGCCACGGCCGGCGGGCCAACAGGAACGAGACGAACCCGGCCGGCACGGCGAGGCCGGTGGTGTACTTGCCCAGGGCCGACAGCCCGAGGACTGCCCCGCCGACCAGCCACAACCAGCCGGGGATGCGGCCGGTGGCGTCCAGCCGCCGGTGGGCCGTCACCAGCCAGTAGAGGTAGAGTGCCCAGAACATCACCAGCGGCGTGTCCGGGGTGACGATCACCGCACCGAGGTTGAACAGCGGGGTGGCAGCCACGAACGGCAGGAGTGATTTCGGCCGGGATAGGGTGGCGACGACGGCGAAGACGGTCAGGGTGGCGACACAGGCTGGCAGCCGCACGGCGAACAGGGTGTCGCCGAAGACGGCCGTGCTGGCCGCGATCATCCAGGCGACCATCGGCGGGTGGTCGTAGTAGCTGAGCTGCAGGTTTTTGGCCCAGCACCAGTAGTACAGCTCGTCGTCGGCCACCGGCACGAGCTGTGTCAGCCCCAGGTACACGGCGAACAGCCCAGCCAGGGCGCACACGGATCGGCGGTCAGTCACCCCGGCTCCCTCCGGCTTCCGAATCCCCCGTCCGTGGGGGGGCCGCGTTCTACCAAAACCGCGCGCCTGCCGCGAGGCGAGTTCGCCGGCTATGCTGACGGCAGGAGGGCGGTGCCATGCTCGGCGAATTCGTCGGCCTGAAGGTGGTGGTGGACTGCCGCAGCGAGTTCGTCGTGCTGGGCACCCTGGTGCGATTCGACGACGCCTTCGTGGAGCTGAAGAACGCCGACCTGCACGACCTGCGGGACACCCACACCGACCGCGAGAACTATGTGGTGGCGTGCGTCCGCACCGGGCTGAAGCGGAACCGCAAGCGGGTGCTGCTCAGCCGGACGGACATCGTGGCCGTGGCGTTGCTGGCGGACGTGACGGAGGAGTAGGGCACGGCTCACCGTGCCTCCGGAGGCGAAGACGGCACGGTGAACCGTGCCCTACGACGCGGCCAGCAGCCACACCCGCAACATCTTTTCCAGCCGCGCCCGGTCGCCGGCGGACAGCGGCGGCAAACTGTCGGCGGCGTCGGCGAACCGGGTGGCCGTCGCCGCGTCGATCAGCTTCCGCCCCTTCGCCGTGAGCGCCACGACCACGCCCCGGCGGTCGTCCGCGTCCGGCGAGCGGGTGATGAGTCCCCGCTCGGCCAGCTTGTCCAGCCGGCTGGTCATGCCGCCGCTGGACAGCACCACGCTGGTCATCAGCCGCTTCGGGCTGAGGCCGCCGGCCGGCCCGTGCCGCCGCAGCGTGGCCAGGATGTCGAACTGGCCGAGGGTCAACCGGTGGCGGTCCAACGCCTCATCCACCCGCGCTTCGAGCAGCCGCGCCAGCACCAGCACCCGGCCGACCAGGGCCAGCGGCTCGGGGTCCAGATCCGGCCGGGCCGCCCGCCAGTCGGCCAGCACCTGATCCACCGCGTCGGCGTCGCGTCCCATACCAGATATCTTGCGCGGCACATATCTCGATTGCAAGAGAGTTGACGGCGAGTGACAGCGGCGGTAGCGTGGACCCGTCCCCACACCTTCCGCCCCGGCAGGCCGCGATGAAGACGACGACCATCGGCGACGTGACCGAAACCGCCATCGAGCGGGCCGACTTCCCGCCCGACAAGGTGACGGCCATCCTGAAGGACGAGACGGTGGCCGTCCTCGGGTACGGGGTGCAAGGCCCCGGCCAGTCGCTCAACCTGCGGGACAACGGCGTGCGGGTGATCGTCGGCCAGCGGAAGGGCGGCAAGGCCTGGGACAAAGCGTTGGCCGACGGCTGGGTGCCCGGCGACACCCTGTTCGAGCCGCTCGAGGCCGCCGAGCGGGGCACCATCGTCCAGTACCTGTTGAGCGACGCCGGGCAGAAGGAGATGTGGCCGGCGCTCGAGCCGAAGCTGACTGCGGGCAAGTGCCTGTACTTCAGCCACGGGTTCAGTGTGGTTTATGCCGATCAGACCGGGGTGATCCCGGCGAAGGACATCGACGTGGTGCTGTGCGCCCCCAAGGGGTCGGGCACCACCGTCCGCCGGCTGTTCCTGGAGGGCCGGGGTATTAACAGCAGCTTCGCCGTCCACCAAGATGCGACGGGTCGGGCACGGGACCGGGTGTTGGCCGTCGGCGTGGCCATCGGCAGCGGCTACCTGTTCGAGACCGACTTCAAGAAGGAAGTGTACAGCGACCTGACCGGCGAGCGGGGCGTGCTGATGGGTGCCATCTACGGCATCTGGCTGGCCCAGTACGAGGTGCTGCGGGCCAACGGCCATTCGCCCAGCGAGGCGTTCAACGAGACGGTCGAGGAGGCCACCCAGAGCCTGTACCCGCTGATCGCCGAGAAGGGCATGGACTGGATGTACGCCAACTGCTCGACCACCGCCCAGCGGGGGGCACTCGACTGGTTCGGCCGGTTCAAAGACGCGTCCAAGCCGGTGTTCGAGCAACTCTATCAGAGCGTCGCCAGCGGTGAGGAAACTCGGCGGACGCTCGAAGCCAACAGTAAACCGGACTACCGGGCCGGGCTGGAGAAGGAACTGGCGGCCATCGCCGACAGCGAACTGTGGCGGGCCGGGGCGTGGGTCCGGAGTCTTCGGCCGGAGCGGGTCAACGACGCGGTCTGACCGTTGTTAGTGTCAGCCGGGTGTCACTTCTGCCAGTGACACCCGGCTGTCATTGTTCGGCCGGTAATCGGTCTGTTTTGACCGTGCGAAATTACATTCGCAAGAATGTAACGGAGAGGCGTCGTGCGGATAGATCTAACTTTATTTGTATGGTAAGATTACTTTTGTGTGGATTGTGGGCTGCCCTGTCCGGACCGGTACAGACTTTTTTCCACGATTTTCTACCGCCTACTCGCCGTTCCGTAACCCGTTCGCGCTCAACGCCGTATCGGAACCGACCGACCAGTCTACGGCTCCTCGCCCAGGTCGCCGGTAGGGGCGGCGTCTTGACACCCCGAACCGGCCGGCTCTATGATGCCACCGCCTGACGCCAACGGTTCGCCACCAAGACCCATTCGGGCGAGCTGACGCCAGCTTTCAGGACGACGTAGCAACCTCGGGACGCCGTGTGGCTGGAGCCGCCGGCACCGTAACCTGTTGTCGGGAGCGGGTTTCCGCGCCCGCGACATCCGGGAGGGTTCGTCATGCTCCGTGCCGACCCGCTCGCCGAGTTCCGCACCCGCTGGCTGCCACATGTTACCAATGCCGGTCTGACGAGGATTTGTCGGCTGTTGGCCGACGCCAGTCCGCTGCTGGTCCACGGCACCTTCAGCCGGGCCGAGCCGATGGGCTGTCTGGCCGCCCACATCGCCTGGAACCACCCGGTTACGGCCGAACTGCACGACGACGCCGGCATCCGCTGGCTGGCGAAGGTGGCCCGCCTGAACCCCGCAACCTCGGCGGTGATCGTCGCCTGGGACAAAGACGGCGTGGCGGACCGCGAACTGTGTGACGGCCTGCTCGCCGAGTGCCGGGCCGAGCAGGGCCGCCGCGACGCGGTGGCCTGGTGATCCCCCGGACCCTCGAACCCGAGGTGATGGACACCCCGGCCGAGGCGACCGACTACGACCGCATGGACCACGCGGCCGTCAACCGGGCGTTCGCCGCCGACTTCCTGGCGGTGTGGCCGGAGCGGTCCGGCGAGGTGCTGGATGTCGGCACTGGCACCGCCCAGATTCCCATCGAGCTGTGTCGGCAGGCGAGCGGTTTCACCTTGCGGGCGGTGGACGCTGCGGCTGCGATGCTCAAGCTGGCCGACGCCAACATCACGTCCGCCGGGCTGGCCAGCCGCATCGGCATCGAGTTGGTGGACGCGAAGGGACTGCCGCACTCGGCCAGGCGGTTCACGGCCGTGGTGTCCAACAGCATCGTCCACCACATCCCCGAGCCGGGTCGGGCGTTTGCCGAAATGGTGCGGGTGTGCCAGCCGGACGGGGCACTGTTCGTCCGTGACCTGTTGCGGCCGGAGTCGGCCGCCGAGGTCGAGCGGCTGGTCGAGTTGCACGCAGCCGGGGCGAACGTCGAGCAGAAACAACTGTTCCGCCAGTCGCTTCACGCCGCACTCACTGTCGCTGAGGTGAGTACACTGATCGGCCCGCACGGCTTCGCCGCCGCCACGGTAATGCAGACTAGCGACCGCCACTGGACTTGGTCCGCCCGCAAGCCGTCGTGAACTTCCTCGTTGCCGTCGGTGAGTGGGCCGCGTTCGTCGGCCGCTGTTCACTCGCCGCATTTTTTGTCGTGCGTCGCCCGTCGCTCTGGCTCCGCCCGCTCCATGCCGTGCTGGTCGGCGGGTTGCCGCTGGCGGCGGTGGCCGGGCTGGCGGTCGGCGTCGTCATCTGGGTCCACACCCGCGGTGTACTGGCTCGTACCGGCACCGGGGCCGTCGAACTGCTGCCAACATTTCTCAGCGCGGCGGTGCTGCTGGAACTCGCCCCCATCGCCGCCGGGCTGATCCTGGCCGCCCGCACCGGGGCCAGTCTGGGGGCCGAGTTCGCCAGCCTGAAAGTGTCCGAACAGGTGGACGCCCTCGAACTGCTCGGCGTCTCGACGATGCGGCGGCTGATCGGCCCGCGGGTGCTGGCGTGTGCGCTCGCCGGGCCGCTGTTGCACACCCTCATCGCCGGGCTGGCCATCGGCGGCGGATACGCGGCCGAGTCGCTCAGCGGCAGCACGACGTACCTCCGCTACTCGACGGCGGTGCTACGGGAGCTTCGGCTGAACGAGGTGCTAGCCGCCGGGCTGAAGCCGCTCGTCTTCGGGCTGCTCACGGGCGCGACCGGCTGTTTCCTCGGGCTGCGGGCGACGGCCGGCAGCGAGGGCGTCGGGCGGGCGGCCACCGACAGCGTGGTGGCGTGTTCGCTGCTGGTGCTGCTGGCCGACGTGCTGCTGGTCGGGCTGATTCAGGTCGTCGGCTGGTAGACGGGCAGGCCGTCTTGTACCGCGCCGACGTTGTCCGGCCGGGATACGTCAACGGCTAAAGTCGGGTCGTGCCGCCGGAGCCGTCCGGCCAGCCAGTCTGCCAACTCGGCGTCGGCCGTCAGGGCGAATACGGTCGGCCCCCATGACGACTGACCGACCCCGGCGAATCCGAGACGGTGAACCCACTCGACCAACGCCGTAACTTCCGGCCCGGCATACACCCCGCCCTGGTCGGCCGCGAACGGCTCGCCGGCCGCCCGGTTGTAACCATGTATCAGTGCGGCGAACTGGTGGAAGTCAGCAGCCCGGAGGTCGTGTTGCATCGCCATCACCGGCCGAACCAATTCCTTGTGCCGGCTGACCGCCCCGCCCACAGCTCGCAGGCGTGCGAACGCCCCCCGCTCAGACTCGCCGTGCCAGCGGGCGGCGACAGCCGGTCGCGCCAGCACCACCCGCCACTCTGCTGGCACCGGCTCGCGGAAATCTAGCTCCGGGTGACTGTCCGCGGTGCGGTGTCCGTAGTCGCTGACGAACCCACCGGCCGCAAACCCGTACAAACCAACACCCGACCGTTTCCCGCGGCCAGTTCGGACCGCCAGGTCACGGATCGACGGCAGCGGCAGCCCATGCGCGAGCAGCGTGGCCGAGGCCGTCGCCAGGGCGAGTTGTGTGCCGACGCCCAGCCCGACGTGTTCCGGCGGGCACTCGTCAACCCGCACCCGGACCGGACGGTTCGGCAAGACGGCGCGAGCGAACCCGACGGCCCGGTCGGCGGCCAGTCCGTCACCCGACCACGTTTCGGCCGGTTCGACCGCCACCGTCACCCGGCAGTCGGCCAGCATGAGGCCGCAGCCGCCGAACCGCCAGTGATCGGGTGGGAGGTCGCCGGCGTTCTTTAGCCCGAAGTGGAGTCGGCACGGCGTCGAGACGCGGGTCATCGGCCGCACCCCCGGCGGTACTCGTCCAGAAACGCCATTGCCGCCCGCTCGCTCTCGCCCGCGGTTTTGTCCACGATCACCCGCAGCCGGGCGAACTCGTCAGCCGCTTCTATGGCCGGTAACAGGTGCAGCCGGGTGGCCAACACCGCCACCTCCAGCACCGCGTGCTTGGCCCGGTTCCAGCCCCAGAATGGCCGCAGTTCGTGGGTGTGAATCACCTCGCACCGGAGCCGCATTCGCTGTTCGGAGTCATCCAGCTCCCGCACGACGAACTCGAACGCGCGGCAGGCGTCGGCCAGAACCACGCCCCGCACCTGTGAAGCCAACACCGTCGGCGGGAACACGTCCACCGCCCCAACGGCGGCTTTCGCCAACACGAGTACGTCGTCGGTCACGTGCAGCACGCCGGCCCGGTCCCGTTTCAGGTTGGCATAGGTGTGCGAGGTCGGGAACGGCCGCAGCTCGAAGGTTCGGAAATCGTCGGCCATGCATGGACCCATCGGGGCCACGTGTGGCGACCCGTCGGCGTCCAGCGTCGTCACCAGCCCTTCCAGGATCACGGGTGCAGCGCCCTCAACAGCCCCGCCGCCTTGTGCAACGTCTCCTCGTACTCGGTCGCCGGGTCGGAGTCGGCCACGATGCCGCCGCCGACCGGGAACTGGAGCCAGCCGCGGCCGGCGGTGAAGGTGCGGATCAGGATGTTCGTGTCCATCGCCCCGTCGAACCCGATCCAACCCACGCTGCCACAGTACGGCCCGCGGGCGGTCGGCTCCAGTTCGGCGATGATCTCCATCGCCCGCACCTTCGGGGCGCCGGTGACGCTGCCGCCGGGGAAGGCTGCCCGCAGCAGGTCGAACGGCGTCAGCCCGGGTCGCAGCTTGCCCCGCACCTCGCTGACCAGGTGATGCACGAAGCGGTACGTCTCCAACTCGCACACCCGCGGCACGCTCACGCTACCGAACTCACACACCCGGCCGAGGTCGTTGCGGAGCAAGTCCACGATCATGACGTTCTCGGCCTGGTCCTTCGGACTGGTCGTCAGGTCGCGGACGCGCTCGGCGTCCTCGGCCGGCGTCTTGCCACGCGGGCGAGTGCCCTTGATGGGTGCGGTGGACACCCAGCCGTCGGGTGACACCTGGAGGAAGCGTTCCGGCGAGGCACTCACCACCTGAAAGTCGCCGGCGTCGAAGTAGCTGGCGAACGGGGCAGGGTTCCGTTCGCGGAGCCGGCCGTACAGGTCGAGCGGGTGGTCAGTCAGCGGGGCCAGTAGCCGCTGCGACAGGTTCACCTGGAAGATGTCGCCGGCGTGGACGTACTCGACCGCCCGCCGCACCGCGTCCTCGTAGCAGCGGCGGGAGAAGTTCGACGTGATGCCTGGGTAGCCGGGGAGGGGGTGGCCGTTTGTCAGGCACGCATGACGTGCCGCCGACGGGGGTGCGGCACGCCATGCGTGCCTGACGAGGGCTGCTTGAATCATGGCATGGATGTGATCCGGCGGCCGACCAACAAGCCATGCCCGACCCTGGGCGTGGTCGAAAGAGACCACCCATTCGTAGCGGCCGACCACGACCGTCGGACACCCGAACTCGTCCGACCGGGGCGGCGGAACCAGCTCGAACTCGTCGGCCAGTTGATAGCCGAATAGCCCCGCGTAGCCGCCCTGAAATGGTGGCAGGCCGGCTGCGGTGTCGTGCGGCTCGGGGTGTAAATCTTGATGCCGAGTGATCACCGCGTCCGGGTCGGCCGTCACGTAGGAGTACCGCCCCCGCTGTGGGTGGCGGTCGGCCGAGTCGAGGAACAGAAGGTGCGGCAGGTGGGCCAGCGTGCGAGCCACCTGCCACGGGTCGGGGCAGGGGACCAATTCTTGAACGAGCGGTGTCACCGGCGCGGCCATCCCACCAGTGTAGCGGACGCCGTCACTTGCCGGCGTCGGCCTCGGCCAGCAGCTTCTCCACCGCCTCGTCCATCGCCTTGCCGCGAACGCCCCGGTGCCGGATCACCCCTTTGGCGTCGATCACGAAGATGGTCGGGAAGGCCTTCACGTCCCAGGCGGCCAGGTTCGGCCCGTCCCCCTCGTACCAGTGGGTCCAGGGCATCGGGGTGTCCTTCAGGAACTCGGTCAGGTCGGCCTTGGTGCGGTCGGCCGACACGCTCACCAGCACGAACGGCCGGCCGGCCAGCCGCTTCACCAGCTCCCGCTCGTGGGGGATCATTTGCCGGCACGGCCCGCAGTTCGTCGCCCAGATGTCGAGCACCACCACCTTGCCCTTGAGGTCGGACAGCTTGGCCGGCTTGCCGTCCAAGTCCCGGCTGGCGAACTCGGGGGCCGGCCGGCCGACGGACAGCGTCCGCAGCACCTTCAGGGCGTGGTCGGCCACCTCCCGCACCGTCACCGACTCCCACCGCTGGTCGCCGAACTCCTTGCTCGCCCCGGTCAGGAGGGCGTCGGCCTCGGCGAACGCTTTGGCGTCCCCGCTCGCCCCGGCGGCGTCGGCCAGCCGCCAGCCGAGCAGCAGTTGGCCGGCCATCTTGTTCGCCGGCAGGGTGGACTTCTCGGCCGTCGCCCGCAGCAGCCGGTCGAACGCCGGGTCCGGGTCCGGGGCGATCTCCTTGAGGGCCTCGGCCAAGCCCTCCCGGCCGAGGTGGTGCTGGATGAGCAGGTCGGTGGCGGCGGCCCGGTCGCCGTCGAACAGAACGTCCGTCAGTGCCTGGAAGGCCGGCTCGTCGGTCGGCAGCGCCTTGGCCAGGGCGAGCAGCTTGTCGGTGGCCCGTTTGACCACCTCGGCCAGCTTCTTGCGGGCCGCCGCTTTGCCGTCCGGGGTGGTGGCCGCCACGAACTCGTCGTTGATCCGTTCGATCTCGGCCTTCGCCCCTTTGCGGACGGCCGTCACCTGCTCGGCCCGGGTCGCGGCCGGCGGGTCGGCGGCAACGGCGAACGCGGAACACAGCACCACCAAGCCGGCACGCATGACGGAATCCCTCGGCGACAATCGGGCACCTATAGGTTTTACCGCCGCGGTTGTCAAACCTGTCGGCGGTCTGGGTGGCCGAACTCCGCCCGGGTGAGATGGCCCCAGCCCAGCGGGCGATCTTGGGTGTACTGCTTGCCCAGGGTCAGGGCCGTGACCGCCTTCGCCAGCTCGTAGCCCAGGTAGAAGGCGTGCGACGGGTCCATCTTGGCGTCCTGCCGCTCGACCTCGGCGAACAGCCGGAACGGGTCGGGGCCGTGCAGGTGACGGTCGCCGTTCAGCACGTGCAGCTCACCATTCTCGGCGAAGAGACGGTAGTTGCGATCCGTGAGCGAGGCCGCCAGTTCGGCGAGCGCCTGCCCGCCGAGTGGCTTCAGCTTGGGGTCGCGGAGGGAGACCAGGTCGAAGTTCAGCCGCTTCGGCGGCACCCCGTTGGCCACCGCGTGGAACACCAGCCGGCGGGCCAGGTCGAACTCCCGCACGGCCGACGACGCCCAGTTGACGACCTCCGTCGTCAGCACGCTGCGGACGCCGACCTCTTGGCAGAACCCGGCGAGTAGCACGTTCACCCCCGCGGAGTCTACGTCGGTCAGTTCGGTCAGGTTGCCGACGCCCATGAGCATCGGCGTGTCCGGGTGCCGGCGGCGGAAGTCGAGGTAGCGGCCGAGCGAGGCGGCGAAGCCGAAGCCGATCGGCTCCAGGATCGGGTCGGCCCGGAACTGCACGCCCCAGCCGGCCAGCTCCTCCATGGTGCGGTCCAGGCTGTCTGCGTCGTCGGGCGTGTCCGGGATGGCGACGACTTCCGCCCCGTGCCGCTCGTGCCAGCGGCGGGCGTGGGCGCGGTTGCTGCCGTTGACGCTCAGCACCAGCCCGGCCCCGGCGGCGAGTGCGGCGTCCACCTCGGCCGGGTCGAAGCTGTCCACCGACACCCGCAGGCCGTCGCCCGTGAACAAGCGGACCACGTCGCCGACGCCGGCCCAGCCGCCGCCCGGGTCGCACCCCAGGTCGATGATGTCGGCCCCGCTGTCGCGGTAGTGTCGGGCCAGCGCCAGCAGATCGGCGGGAGACTTCTGCGGGGCGTGGTTGATCTCGGCCAGAATCTCGATGTCGTGGGCGCCGTACCCCGGCGGCGGGCCGACCCGCTTGCCGAAGAGTTCGGGCAAGTCCCGCACGTCGGCCGGGCCACGCTCCACCGGCACCCCGGCGACCGCCTCGACCGGGGCCAGGTCGCCGCGGCACAGGCCGGGCAGCACGACCCGCGACACGCCGGCAGGAACGGTCAGCCGGCAAGCGACCCAGTCCGTCGTCAGTAGGGCGGCGACGGTGATCGGCAGGACGGCCACTTCGGCGGTGAACCCGACTTTCGGGGCGAGGTCGGCCAGCACCCGCCGCAGGCCAGGCTCGGCTAGCTTGCCGGTGACGAACAGGATGTGCGGGGTGTCAGCCATGAGCGACGACGGGCGTGAACGTCGGCCGGGCGAACACCCGCCGCCAGCCGGCCCCGTCGGCCGCGGGGACCGGGGCGGCTGACGGGGTGAGCGGCACCTCGGCCACCAGCCGGGTACAGAACGTGGTCTTGGCCACCAGCTCGGCGTGGACGAAATCGCCGTCGCTCTCGACCGGGAACAGGTCGAACAGCTCGCGGCGGTAGACGCGGAACGCCGAGTCCGGGTCGGCCAGCGGGTTGGCGAACAGCACCCACCCGAGCCACGAGTGCCAGTGCCCGCGGACGCCCAGCCAGCCCGGCGGCTTCTCCGGCCGGAACCCGCAGCACACCCGGGCGATGAGCCGATAGGTGACGCCGACCGCCTTCCAGAAGACGGGTGCGGGTCGGCCGCCGCGAACGCCGCTCACCAGCGCCGGCCTCAGCTTGCCGGCGATGACCTCGTGTTCGGTGTCCAACTCGCGGAGCAGGGCGGCGAGGTCGGCCGGCGAGTACGGGTAGTCGAGGGCGGCGGTGGCGACGAGCGGCTGGTCGGTGGCGTCGAGGGCAGTTCGCAGGCAGGCGCCGAAGCCCTGGCGGGCGTCGTGCCGCAGGACACGGGTGCTGGCCAACTCGACAGGGGGCGTGCTACCGTCGTCCACCACAACCAGTTCCGCCGGGCGGTCGAGTTTAGCCAGTGCGGTCCGCCAGTCGGCGACGGCGGCGGGCAGCCGGTCGGGGTTGTGGACCGGCAGGACGACGCACACCGGGTCGGGCATAGAGGCATTATACCGCACCCGCGGCTAACCCGCCTTGTGGATGCCCAGCGGCCGGGCTGGGCTGTCCTGCTGGCCGGCCATCTGCGCCTCGTACAACCGCTGGTAGGCCGGGCAGGTGGCCAGCAGTTCGGCGTGCCGGCCGACCGCCTCCACCTTGCCGGCCCCCATCACCACGATGCGGTCGGCCAGCTCCAGCGTGCTCGCCCGATGGGTGATGAGGAACGTTGTCCGCCCCTCGACGAACTCCCGCAGCGCCTGCTGAATCTTCGCCTCACTTTCCGCGTCAATTTGGCTGGTGAACTCGTCCAGGATCAGAATCCGCGGGTCGCGGAGGATGGCCCGGGCGAGCGCGATCCGCTGCCGCTGGCCGCCGGACAGGGCGGACCCGCCGTCGCCCACCGGCTCGTCGTAGCCGAGTGGCTTGTCCACGATGAACTCGTGGGCGAAGGCTTTTCGGGCCGCCTCTTCCACCTGTGTCCGGGTGGCGTGGGGCCGGCCGTAAGAAATGTTCGCCGCGATGGAGGCGTTGAACAGGACGGTGTCTTGCGTCACCAGCCCGAGCTGCTTGCGGAGGCTGCGGAGGTTGGCCGACCGCAGGTTCACCCCGTCCACCAGCACCGCCCCGTGGTCCGGATCCATGAACCGGGCCAGCATGTTCAGCAGGGTCGTCTTGCCGCAGCCGTTCGGCCCGACGATGGCAATCGTCTCCCCGGCTTGTACCGTCAGGCTCACCCCGTCCAGCGTCCCCGGCACCGCCCCCGGCACATAGCTGAAGCAGACGTTGCGGAACTCGACGCTCTTCTTGTGCGGTGGCACCCGCGGGCCGCCGACGTTGGCACCGACGGCCGGCGTGCGGTCGGCCAGCGCGTACACCCGGTCGGCCGCGGCCATGCCCACTTGCAGCTTGCTGAACACGCTCGACAGCCGCCGCACCGGGTCAGCCACCATGCCCAGGAACAGGTACAGTTGGAGCAGCCCCTTGATGGTCAGTTGCTGGTCGCTCAGCTTGAGCTTGAACCCGAACAGCGGGATGCCGGTCTCCTTGTTCAGCACCAGGTACGCCCCCGCGAGGAGCGCCAGCCCGACGGCGGCGATGCCCAGCATCTCCACCAACGGCCCGGTGGCCGCGTCCAGCCGCAGCACCCGCATCGACCGCCGGGCGTAGTCCTCGTTGGCCAGCCGGAACCGCCGCCGCTCCGCGGGTTCCGTGGTGAACGCCTTCACCACCCGGATGCCGTCGAACGCCTCCCGCACCACCCGGTACAGCTCGCTCATCCGCTCCAGCACCTTGCGGCTGGCCTTTTTCATCCGCCGGGAGATGCGGCCCATGACCACGGCCGTCGGCACCACCAGCAGCAGGAACAGCAGCGTCAGTTGCCAGGAGATGGCGAATGCCCCGACCAGACAGCCGAACGCCCGCAGCGGCTCGACGACCATCTTGCCGAGGAGGATTTTCATGCCGGTGCCGACCTGTTCCAGGTCGTTCGTCACCCGGGCCATGACTTCAGAGGTGCCGGTCTGCTGCACCTGCCGCACGTCCTGGTGGATGGCCAGCCGGTAGAAGCGGTTGCGGAGGTCGAACACCGTCCGGTTGACGGTGCCGCCGACCAGCACCTCCTGCCAGAACTCGAACACCCCCTTGAGGGCGACGGCCAGCAGCAGGAAGCCCATGATCCAGGCGAACTGATCGAACTGGCCGGCCGGCAGGTGACGGATCACGGTCAGTTCGAGGCGGCGGTGTTGGGTGGCCCGCCAGTTGGCCTCGTACAACTCTCGCTCGTTCTTGGACACCCGGGACGTGGCCAACATCAGTTGCTTGGCCTCGAACTCGGGCAGCGGCTGCGGCTCCCCGGCCAGATAGGCAACCTCCTTGCGGTCCTTATCCAGGTCGGCCAAGCGAAGCGGGTTGGCAGCGTCGTCCTCGGCCTTCTTGATCTCGGTCGCCACCCAGGTTTGCAGGTTCTTGTCGTCCGACAGGATGGTGAGGACCGGGTAGATGCTGGACAGGCTGCCCAGCCACAGGGCGGCTGCGGCCAAGGCGGCGAGTAACGATAGAACGAGCCGTGAGCGATACGGCCAGGCGTGCTTGAGCGCCCGCGAGAAGTTCCGCATGTGGCGTCGGCCGCTCCGGTGTTGTAGGCGAACGGGTTATAGCCGAACCGCCGGGGGGCCGGCAAGTCGGGTCGGACAATCGCCGATGGACGGGAACCTGCTGCGAAGCTGGGTCGGGCTGCCGCCGGGGCCGTGGCCGCCGGGGGACCGGGAGCTGCTCGGCCTGCCGGCCGATGGCCCACTCGACACCGCGGCGGTCGAGGCCGCCGCCCTCGGCCGCATGGCCGGCCTGCGGACGCACCAACTTTTGCACCCGGACCTCGTCACCGAGGGCATGAACCGGGTGGCCCAGGCGATGATGACCGCCACGACTGCCACGGCCCCGCGGCGGCAGAAGCCGCCGCCGCCAGCCCCACTGCCACCCGTTCCGGTCGCGCCGGCGGCGAAGCCGAAGGTGCCGGACGCCGTGCCAGTCGTCCCCGAGCCGCCGGTCGCGGCCGTCGCCCCGGTGCCGGCCTTCCAGCGACCGGCTGTTGAACTGATCCGCATTCCCGACGACGTGCCCCCGCCGCCGGGGTTGGCCCGGCACCTGGCCGCGGTGCCGCCGCACGCCCGCCGGGCGACTTACCGCGAACTAGCCGGTTTGCGGGCACTGCGGCGGGCGCTCGACACGTTGAAGCCGTCGGTGGCCCTGCCGGGCGAAGGGCTGCGCTCGCCGGCCGCCGTCTGCGACCTGCTCGATGCGATCACCGAATTCCGCCACGCCGCCGGCCACAGAGGGCTGGGCCAGGGCTTCGCCCGCACGCTGGCCCCGGGGCTGTCGGCGGTCCTGTCCCATTCGCTGCCGCTGGCCGTGTTCCGCTCGCTCACGCGGCCGCAGCGGCTGAATCTGGCCCGCGAGTGGGCAAGCGGCCGGGCCGGGCTGGTGGCCCGTCTGGACGCCCTGCGGGCCGACCTGGGTCGGCCCGCGTCCAGCCCGCCGGTCCTTCGCCGACTGGTGGCCGGGATGCTAGCCGATTACCCGGAATTCCTGCCGCTGGCAGCGACGGCACTGGTCGGGCTGGTGGCCGTTGTCCGCACGGCCGCCCGCTGACCCGGACGGATCGGTACAGTTGTTGCTTGACGCGGCCCGCCGTAAGTCTTAGCCTTGACGCAATATCCGGCCGTTCGCCTCGGCCTGGGTCGCCTCACCGCCTGGGGGTTCCCTCCCGTGACCAAGAAGGAAATCGTCAAAACCATCGCCGATCGGTCCAAGCTCACCCAGCTCAAGACCAAAGAGATCGTGCAGTGGACGTTCGACGCCATTGTTGAAACCCTGGTCACGGAAGGCCGGATTGAACTGCGGAACTTCGGGGTGTTCGAGGTCAAACGCCGTAAGCCCCGCCGGGCACGCAACCCCCGCACAAACAAGCCGGTGGAGGTGGAGGCCAAGAACGTCGTCACCTTCCAGCCAGGCAAGGTGATGGAAGAGAAGGTGCGGAAGATGGCCGCCCCGCCGGAGGTCAAGCCGAAGCGGCGGCCGGCCCGGGTGCAACCGGCGCCCGAGCTTGTGCTTGCGGGCGTCGGGGCGGAGGGCAACGGGGACGGGCACGACCTCGACCTGCCCGACGTGCTGCCGCTGACGCCGCGGTAGCGGCGGTACGTCCCGCCGATTCCGTTCAAGTCCCCCGGCCGCTGCCACCGATACAAATGGCATACCGGCCGGTCGAGGCCGGCCCGACGGTGGGGGACTGTCGGGTTCGGCTTCCAGCACGGAGGCGGGGCGATGGTACGGCAACTCAAGCGGTTGGCACTGGTCGGCTTCGCCGCCGTCAGCGTCAACGGGTCCGGGTGTGTGGTCAACCAGTATGCCAGTGACCCGAACACCCGGATGGACCAACTGATCAACCAGAGCGAGGACTACCGCCAGATCGGCGAGTTCTGGCGACGGTTCTGGTTCAACGACATGCCCAGCCACATGACGCCCGAGCGGCTGCACGGCGGCATCATGTAGTGCCGGCCGCGTGCCGACGCAACTCCGGCCAGAACTAGCCGAAGTCAGCGGCAATGTCGGCGTGGGCCGCCTGTAACTCGGGCATGGCCTGTTCCAATCGGACCGCCCGCATGGGGATGCGGGCGGCAATCCGGTCGGACAGACGAGCCAGGGCGTCGGCAAGGCCGGCCGGGTAGGCGTAGCTGGCCAAACGGTCGGACCACACGAACTGCAAAACGATGTCCGCTGCCGGTTCCGGCAGCGGCGTCGTGGGCAGCACGTCTTAGAAACCCTAACGAAACAGGTCGGCGAGCCGGTACCAGCAGACCTTGACGCAGGCCAGGGTGAGGAACGCTTGATGGATGTCGGCCCGCCGCTCGTAC
>JAYVUZ010000040.1:0-29513 GCA_043787415.1 Fimbriiglobus sp.
GAAGGCCGCCAACGTCCTGGCGTTCGTCCAGGTGGCCGCTGTCACGGTCATGCTCACGTGACTCTGCCGACAGGGCCGCTCGCGTCCACACGACCTAGACCTTCGTGGTAGTATCCCGGATCGAGAATACCGCCGGCCAGGAAGTCCGGGTGGTCAATGGTCGTCACCGCCGCGGCACGTCCGCCGAAATGTACGGTCGGCCGTTCCGGGCGAACGCGAACGGGCACCGTACCCGTATTTGTGAGCCGGACGCGTGCGGCATAGGTGTCCTTGCCGGTCAACGCGATGTCCAGTCCGAGTGCGATGACATCGATCTGCGTCAACCCGCCACACAGCCGCCGGAGTTCGGCGGTGCCGTCAACTCCGGTCGCATTCAGGCGGGCGATGCCTACCCGGGGCAAAGGGGACGGAGCCGGCCGGATCGCAGCGGCGACAGGTGGTGTCGTACGCGAGATGCCCATATCGTCCTCGGTCAGTCGTGTCCCGTCAGAGCTAGGTTGTCCGGCAATCTAACCCCGGCCCACGGGTCCGGCAAGCTGCGGCGTCCCGGTTTCTGGAGCGGCCGATCAACCCGGAGAAGGAAACCGTTTTCCAGACGACGGCCGAGTCCGCCCTGCCGGGCAAGCCGCCTGACATGAGTAACGACGGCGCCCGATCAAGCCTGTTGCGATTCCACTTCACGCCCGCCGGGCCGGCCGGCGGATGTGGTAGATACGAACCCGCCGAGCGTCGTCCAGCACCTCGAACCAGACGGTCAGCGGCGACCGCACCACCACCCGCCGCACCCCTGTTCGGGACTCGCCCACGCCGAGCGGGTCGTCCCGTAGGTCGGTGAGCAGATCGACCACCAGTCGCTCTAGCGCCGGCAGTTCGCCTACGTCGGCTGCGGCCCAGATCGCGTCGAGTTCGTCTCGGGCTGCCAGCTTCCACTCGACAGAGATCATTTCCGCCGTCCCTTCACATACGCCAGCACCTCCTCGGTGGTGTACGACGGCTGGCTCGGGTCGAGCCGCCGGGCAATCTCCTCCTCGGACAACTCCAGGTCGTCCCATCCCTCCGCCGGCCCGTCGGATGCGTCCGCGGAGACACCCTGCACCGTCACCCGTGCGAACGTCGCCCCGGTTTCGTCCCGCAGCTCGACCTCCCGGCCGGCCGCCAGAAGCTTGGCCTTAAAGGCCGCGTCCACCACGATCACGGTCATGTCTCGCCCTCCGGTGTCAGCCCCATGCTACCACGCCGGCCGGTTTGACTCACAGACATTTATAGTGTACATATATTCATTCACTTCATCCGCCCCGGAGCGCCGCCATGCCGACCGCCGCCGACCGGGCCGACGAGTGGGAGGAGGCCGTGTACGGGGCCATCGCCGTGCTGCGGGCCGGCCTGTGGGAGTGGGTCGCGCCGTACCGCCTGGCCGCCGCCCGGGACATCCTCAAGCTGGAGTGCGCCCGGATGCGGCACGGGCTGTCAGTCCCGGCCGTGCCGCTCGAAGGCGTCGGCAGCCGCCGCCCAGAACCGCCACGCGGCCAGCCCGCACCCGACCGCCAGTGCCAGGCCGAGCCACGGCACCGACCAGGCACCGGCCAGCTTGACCAGCAGCACCTGGGCGAACACCAGCCCGCCGGCCACCGGCAGCCACCACAGCAGCGCCCGGGTGGCCGTCCGGCACCGCAGGCTCAGCCACACCCCGACGCTGGCGGCCAGCGGCCCGCCGACGACGACCAGCAGCAGCGAGGCGACCGCGGCCAGCGGCTCGCCGGCCAGCACCAGCCCGGCCGGCAGGCCGAGGCCGGTGGGGATGCCCCACCACGCCCCGGTGCGGACCGCCTGCCGCCACTTCGGCCGGAGGATGGCCCCGCGGTCGGCCGGGATGGCGAGCAGCGATTCCAGGGTGTTCCGCTGCCGCTCGACGATGACACTGCGGCCGGCCGCCGCCCCGGCCACGATCAGGTACGGCAGGTGGCCGAGGACGCCGGCCGTGGCCAGCAGGTCGGCGGCCGTGTCCAGGCCCCGCCGGCTGCCGCTGGTCACGGCCGACAGCACGGCCCCGGCGGCGATCAGCCCGAGCGCCCCGACCACCACGGCCACCGTCACCCCGCCGGCCTGCATGGCGGCTTGCAGGGAGTCGTCGTCCAGGGTCCGCTTGGTGCCGAGGATGTACCGCTCCTTCCAGGCGAACGGGTCGGCACTGCTGACCACCGGCCGCCGGGTGCGGGGCCGGGCCGGCGGCCGGTGGGGCCGGCGGCGGGGCGGGCGACCGGGTTCCAGGCCGGCGGCCCGCACCGGCACGGCCCGGCGGACCGGCTTCGCCCGCATCTGCCGCACCCACCGCACGCCGCAGACGACGGCCACCAGGGCGATCACCAGTTCGCAGCCGGCAAACGCCAGCCCCCAGAACACGAACCCGGCCGGGTCGGACACCTGGAGTCCGTACAGGATGGGCAACACGGCGAACGGGCTGAGGAACCCGGTCATGCCGCCGGTGGCCACGCAGCCGGCCAGGAAGTAGCCCCGCAGCAGGGCGCCGCGGAAGGTGTCGGTGGCGGCCGCCCCGGCGGCGGCGAGGGCGGCCAGCAGCACCACCGTCGTGCCGGTGATGAGGTAGCACATGCCGAGGTAAGCCAGGCTGACGCCGCCGTACAGCAGGGCCAGGGCCAGCACCGGCAGGCCGGCCAGCAGCACGGTCAGCAGGAACACCACCCGGCCGGCCAGCAGGCCGGCGAAGATTTCCCAGCCGGTGAGTTCGCTCACCAGCAGCAGGGTGAAGGTGTGCCGCTCCTTCTCCTCGGCGATGGCCCCGGCGGCGTAGGCCGGGGTGAGCAGGAACAGGATGCCGAGCTGGGCGAACAGCACGGTCAGGGTGAAGCGGTTGCCGAAGGCCGACAGCTCGGACGTGTTCAGCGCCCGGGCCGACCCGAGGAACACGTCGAGCGGCCGCTGGTCACGGAACTCGACCAGGGCGAACAGGGTGAGGGCGAGCAACAGCCCGCCGGCCAGGAACAGGCGGGCGCGAACCGCCTGGCCGCGGCGGACCAGCCGGAGCAAGTCCCAGGCGGCGAGCGGGCCGATCAGGCCGGGGCGGGGGCGACGGGCCATAGTGCAGAGTGCAGAGTGCAGAGTGCAGAGTCCGAACCGCCGGCAGCACCCGTCCCGGCTTTCTATTCTGCACTCTGCACTCTGCACTCTGCACTATCTGAGTTTCGCGTCCTGCAGCCCGAGGGCCAGCCCGGCGTAGCCGAACGGCTTGAAGCTGCCGTTGCCCCAGCGGTCGTAGCCGACGGCGGCGCCGGCCGAGTTGGTCGCCCGGGCCGTGTGGCGGGCCGCCCAGAGGAGCTGCCAGGCCACCCCGCCGCGGTGGTCCTTGGGGTCGTCCGGCAGCTTGGTGTCGGCGTCCGCGGCCGGCTGGGTGGGGTTGGCCAGCAGCCGACCGCGGACGGCCTCGGCCTGTGCCCAGGCGCGGGCGTCCGGCTTGTCCACCGCCTTCACGAACGTCTCGACCTTGTCGGCCAGCCCGGCCCGGCCGGCGGCGGCGGCCAGGCGGATGAGGGTGCCGTCGGGCACGCCCACGTCCTTCGGCTTGGCCTCGCCGGCCACGATCTCGGCGGCGGCGGTCACGGCCGGCTTGGGGTCGTCGGCCCACTCGGCGACCAGGGCCAGGGCCAGCGCCCGACTGCCGCGGGTTTCTGGGGTCTTGCCGCGGCCGGCCAGTTCCAGGGCGGCGTCCGGCTGTTTGGCCAGCAGCAGGGCGGCGGTGTGAGTCTGGCGGACGCCGTCACTAGGCACCTGGTTGGCAGCCGGCGGGTTCGGCTGGTTCAACCCCGGCACCGGGCCGACGGCCACGGCCAGAGCTTGCAGGTACGGCCCGCTGCCACCGGCCGCCAGCGGGGCGAGTTCGGCCGCCCGCTTCTTGGCTGCCTCGGTGTCGCCGTTGGCCTTCAGCATCTCCAGAGCGGCGATGGCTTGCCCGTCGGCCGCCTCGGCATCGGTGAACAGCTTCGGGATGACCTCGTCCAGCACCGCCGGCTGACCCAGCGCGACGGCCCGGCGGGCCAGCCGGCGGGCGATCACCTGGCGGTCGGTCGGCGACACCAGCTTGGCGTCCTGGCGGAGGGTCGCCAGGGTGTCCGACAGCTCCCCCTGGACGCTAAACTGCTTCTCGTTCATCTTGGCCCGGCCACCCGGTTTCCAGCGGACCCGGCTGCCGCCGATGGCCTGGTCGTCGCTGCCGCCGAGCAGCAGTTGGGCGACGGCCAGCTCGCCGAGCAGGTGGGTGCGGCCGGCCGACGCCGACGCCCCGTCCAACTCCTGCCGGGCGCGGGTGAACTGGGTGATGGCCTCCTTCAGCTTGGCCGGGTCGTCCATGCGGGCGAAGTACTCGCCGGCGGCCAGGGCCAGCGCCCCGCGGACCAGCGGCTGCTCGGGGGCCGGCACCGCGGCGTCCTTCAGGTTCTCGTCCTGGTCCTTGAGGGCGAGGACCATGTAGTTGGCCTCGCGGGCGTCGGCCTTGCCGCCGAAGTAGCTGCGGCCGGCGTACACCAGCCCGGCCAGCAGGGCCAGCGGCAGGCCGACGAACAGCAGCCAGAAGGACGCCGGCCGGGCCTCGTAGTTGACCGTCACCGCCCCGCTCTTGACGAGCGCCTCGCCGGACACCCGGCCGACGTCGGTGGACGCGATCACGCCGTCGAGTTCCTCCACCCGGGCCATGCTCGGCCGGCCGCCGCCGGTCTTCCAGTCGGCCGCCTTCACCACCCGCTGCACCGGCACCTTGTTCAGGCCGCGGCAGTCCGGGCACAGCACGTTCTTGCCCTGCATGGCCCGGGGCACGTCCCACTTGTGGTCGCACGCCGTGCAGGTGATGGGGATCACCCGCTGGTCGGTCGCCACCTGCTCCGGCTCGTCCCCCAGCGCCTTCAGTGCGGCCGCCTCGACCTCGGCGGCCGACTTGGGCACCGGCACCGGGAACGGCTTGCGGCAGTCGGGGTTCTGGCACTTGACCGTCTTGCCGGCCAGCTCGTCCTTCAGCCGGTACAGCTTCTGGCAGTGCGGGCAACTGATCGGGATCGGCATCGGGTGCCTGCCACGGACTTCGGGAGCGTGTCCCTCATTGTAACATTCGGCTGGGCGCCGTGCGCGCCCCCGGGTATCGCCGGCCGCAACCGGAGGGCGAGCCATGCGGCGGGCGGCAACGGTCGGGCTTCTGCTGGCGTGCGGGCTGGGCGGCGGCTGTGCCGAGTTCGACGACTGGATGGAACCCGAACACACCAGCGAGTACCGCCGCGGCGGCTACACCCGGGACGACCGCGCCACCCCGCCGCCGCCGGCCCTGCCGAGCGACCAGGGGCCGGGGGTGTACGCGGACAAGTAGGGCACGGTTCACCGTGCCGTTCGGCCGGCGAAGACGGCACGGTGAACCGTGCCCTACAGCTTCCCCTGGTGGGCGTCGTACCACCGCCGCAGGTCGGCGTCACAGCGGCCCAGCCCGACGGCCGTCAGCCGCCACGCCCACCCGCCGACCAGCAGCATTCCCAGCACCCACGGCCAGCCGAACCCGCCGGCCAGCGGCGCGTACGCCAGCCCGGTCGGGACCAGTCCGCCGAGCCAGCCGTAGCCCGTCTGCACCAGCCCGAACAGCACGAGTGGCAGGCCCAGAACCAGCAGCGACGAGACGCCACTGGTCTGGTGGCCGGTGGCGAAGGCCCGGAAGCCAACGGCGAACGCCCAGCCCCACAGCACCAGCCCGCCGACGGCGGCGGCCAGCACTTCGGCCCACGCGTTCCGCCCGCTGACGCCCAGCGCCAGCCACAGGAAGGCCGCCGCCACCAGGTAGCCGCGGCCCCGCACCCACGACGCCCGCAGGCTCGCCCGCCAGTAGTCCCGCGGTTCCAGGTCGGTCAGCAGCAGCAGTTCCAGCCGCTGGCAGCGGACCGGCACGGTGGCGTCCCACAGGCCGAACTGGAAGGCGGCCGGTACCGTGGCCATGACGGCCATCGAGGCGGCGACGGTGGCCGGCCCGCCCCAGCCCTCGAACATCTGGAACACCAGCTTGCCCATCCAGGCCGGCCAGTGGTCGCCGGCCGCGATGAACAGCCCGTACACCAGGCAGAAGCCGCCGGCCAGCCACAGGTTCACCCGGCCGCTGTACTCCATCACCCGCCGCACCGCCCACCAGCTCAGCGGGGCGTCGCCGATGAGGGCCGACTGGTCCGGCCGACTGCTGCCCAGCGGCCGGTAGTGGCGGTCGTGGTAGTGGCCCCGCAGCCGGACGGACCCCCGCACCCCGGCCAGTGTGGCGAAGCCGGCCGCCGCCAGGTTCAGCCGGTCGAACCGCTGCACGGCCAGCCACTCGGCCCGGTCCGGCTGGAACCAGTACCGCATCACCCCGAACGGGTTCATGGTGTGCAGGAACAGAACCCCGTCGAACAGGGCCGAGCCGAGCCAGTCGGGCAGGTTGGCCAGCCACACCGGCAGGTTCTCGGCGGCGACGACGCCGACCGTCAGGTACAGCAGCACGCCGAACAGGCTGGCCAGCTCGCCCGCCTTCCGCACCGCCGGCGGCTCGTACACCCAGGCCGTCAGCCCGAGGCCGGCGACCGTGCCCCACAGCAGCGGCATCAGCCCGAGCGGCAGCAGTTCGCCCCACCCGATGACGCCGGCGTACACCAGGCCGACGAGCGGCGGCAGGCCGGCGAGCCAGGCCAGCCCGAACCGGCCGACGCCCACCGCCGCCTCGGCCAGGAACAGCCGCCGCGGCTGCACCGGGCTGGTGAGCAGGAACTCCAGCGCCTGGCTCTTGGGCAGTTGGGTCAGCCGCCAGCCGATCAGGGCGGCGCCCTCCACCAACCCGAGGACCAGCAGCAGGTAGCCGAGGTTTTCGCCGGACAGCCGGCCGTGGGCTGCGGCGAACGCCAGCCCTGCCACAAGAATAGCATTCAGACAGGCCGTCTGACGGAACGCCAGGTGGCGGCCGGGCGACAGCATGGCGGCGGCGAAGAACGGGCGGAGCATGGCGAAGTGTAGACCACGAACCGCTACTTGGACGACGGCGGCGGGATGGTGAATCGCAGGGACGACTTGCCGGACGGCGTCGCGCTGGTGGGGATC
Organism: Fimbriiglobus sp.; assembly: GCA_043787415.1. Classification (GTDB taxonomy): domain Bacteria; phylum Planctomycetota; class Planctomycetia; order Gemmatales; family Gemmataceae; genus JAXMAZ01. The sequence goes on from JAYVUZ010000040.1 coordinate 7,102, forward strand.
GGCCCGACGTGCAGGCCGCCGGCGTTGTCCCGGGTGGCCCGCAGCCCGGCCGCGTTCAACAGCCCGGTCATCAGGTCCAGGCAGGTGGGGTACCGCATCTGCGGGATGGGCGACAGCGCCCGGGCCAGGATCGGCCGCTCGGCCGGCGGCAGCGGCGACAGGTCCGGCTCGGGGCGGATGTACCCCTTGAGCTTGTCCCGCTCCTCCGGCGGCGCCGGGAACGGGAAGCAGAACGTCCGCATGATGAAGTACGTCACGGCCAGGGAGAACTGGTCGCTCTTGTCCGACAGTTGGCCCTGGAACACCTCCGGGGCACAATACTCCAGCGTACCCTGCCGCGGGCAACTGGTCAGGGTGGTCGTCATCGGTGTGGCCAGGCCGTAGTCGCACAGCAGGGCCGTGTCCCCGACCAGCAGGATGTTGTTCGGCTTCACGTCCCCGTGCTGGAGGGCCACCGTCCGGCCGTCGATGCGGTGCTTGCGGGCGTTCAGGAAGTCCAGAGCCATGGCCGCCTGGTACAGGTACAGCCCGAGCCTGGCTGGCTCCGGCGGCTTGCCCGTGGCTTCGAGGTACACTTCCAGCAGGTCGAGCAGGGACGCCTCGGCCAGGTCCATGCTCAGCACGATGTTGCCGGCCGTGGACCAGACGTGGCGGAGCTTGAGCAGGTTCGGGTGTTCCAGGCTCTTGATGGCCTGGAGGGACCGCAGCTCCCGGGACGTGCTGGCCGCGTTCGCGCTGGACATGAACTTGAGGGCCACCGGCTCGCCCGTCGGCGAGGAGGCCTCCCAAACGGTGGCAAACCCGCCGTGCCCGCGGAGCCGGATGAGCTGGTAGCCCGGCACCGGGCTGGCCCCGACTTCCGGCACGAACCGCACCGTCCCCGACCCGGGCATCGGGGTGGCGACCGTGCTGTGGCCGGTGTACGCTCCCACGTCGGTCCCCGGGGGGTGGTCGGCTACCTTCAGTAAAGCCTAGCACACAACCGTTGGAGAACAGGGCGAACCCGGCAAGACGGAAAAACTCCACCCGACGGATTTTCCCACACGATACGGCATGACCCCGTGAAATTGCCCGGCCTGTCGGGTCAAAACGAGCGGCAGGAAGTGGCGGTCGCCGTCCCACAGTGGCAGCGTCGGCACGACCGCCACATCCTTCCAGGCGAGTTCCCCTTCGGCGTTCCGCGGCGGCGGCGTGCCGGTGAACTTCGTCACCCGGAACAGGAAGCCGAACCAGTCCTCGCCGGCCGTCCCGAAGCCGGGCCAGGAGATGGTGCCGGCCAGTTCCAGCTCGTCGCACTCCAGCCCGGCCTCCTCGCGGACCTCGCGGCGGAAGCCGCTGACCACGTCCTCGCCGGGGTTGAGCTTGCCGCCGAGGCCGTTCCACTTGCCCAGGTGGGCGTCCCCCGGCCGGGCGGTGCGGTGTACCAACAACACCTTGCCGCCGCACGGCGAGAAGATGTAGCCCAGGGTGGCCAGGATCGGGGTGTAGGGCATGTCAGCCGGCCCGCTCGACCATCCGCCGCACGGCGGTCACGTCGACCTCGGTGACGCCCTCCCGGCGGGGCAGCCGCCGCTCCAGGGCGTCGAGCAGTTCTTCCAACATCGCCCGGGTGGGGCGGACCACCTGCCAGTTCTCCCGGCGACGTGCCCGCACCCGGAACCGCCACTCGTGGGCGAAGCGGTCCACCGACACGAACCGCTTCTCGCCCGTCTCCGGGTTCACCTCGTCCCACTGCACCGCGACGGACATGGCTGCCCTCCCACCAGTAAGATACGTCGCGTTCCCCACGGGCGGCCCGGATGCTGGTACTGGACGGCCACACGTCGGCGGTGTACGCCCTCGCCTTCAGCCCGGACGGCGACCGGCTGGCCAGCGGCGACCGCACGGGCAACGTGCTGCTGTGGGCCGGCGGCGGACAGCACCGGCTGTCGGCCGTCGAGCCGGCCGGGGCGGCGACCGTCAACGGCCTGGCGTTCGCCCCGACCGGCGTCGCGCTGGTCGAGGCCACCTCGGTCGGGCTGGTCACCGCCCCGCTGCCGAACGAGTATGCCGGGTTGGCCCGGGGGCCGCGGGCCGCCAGCTACGGCGTGACGGGGGTGGCGTTCGCCGGCCGCCATCACGTCGCCATCGGCTACGGCAACCGTGCGAAGCCGGAGGGCGGGTCGCTCAAACTGCACCAGCCGCTCGGCAACGCCCGCGAGTCCGAGTTCCCCGCCCCGAAGGGCGTCCGCAGCGTGGCGGCGGCCGGCGGCGTGGTCGCCTGGAGCGAGTGGGGCCGGGTGGTGTACGTCTGGGACATCCGCAAACCGGACCGGCTCAAGTGGCCGCTGGCCGCCGAGGTGCCGTGCGTGGCCCTGGCCCCGGACGGCACCCAGCTCGCCGCCGGCGTGGACTACAAGGTGAAGCTGTACGACGTGGCCGGCAAGCGGGAGCGGCTGAGCCTCGACGGCCACACCGGCCGCGTGACGGGCGTGGCCTTCACCCCGGACGGCGGCACCGTGGTCAGCGGCAGTTGGGACGGCACCGTGCGGCTGTGGGACGCCACGTCGGGGAACCAGCGGGCGGCGTTCCAGTGGCCGGTCGGCAAGGTGACGAGCCTGGCCGTGTCGCCGGACGGCCTGCGGCTGGCCGTCGGCGGCGACGCCGGGGCGGTGGTGGTAGCGGACTTGGACTGACTCTCATGGCGAGCGGCCGGCGTAAGCCGGTCCGGCATCGGCGATCCCCAGGATCGGACCGGCTCACGCCGGCCGCTCGCCCAGTCGTTGCACCACGTCCGCGGCCGACAGGTTGAACACCAGCTTGCCCGTCGGCCTCCAGCCATCGCCGTCCCAGGCGTACACGGCCACCGCTTGCCGCGGCTCCCGCGCCTGCGGTACGTCCTCCAGCCCGCCATCCGGTAGCGGCTCGAACGACACCGTCACCGGCTGCAAGGCCGTCGTCCCGTGCATCAGTGGCGGCCCGGCGGGGGACACGCCCTGCCACTTCAAGCCGCGCGGCGGCGTCACCGCTTCCTGCAACTCTTCGACCCGGAAGCCGGCCGACGGCAGGCGCGGCCCGCCGCGGAGGAGCCGCCAGCCGAGCCAGCCCCAGGCCAGCGTCCGTAGGCCGATCATCCCTTCCACCACCGGCGGCCGCCATTCGGCCGGCAGGTTCCCCCACACCAGATGGAACAGCACCGGAAAGCTGAGGTAGCCGGTGACATCGACGGCCGCCACCGCCCAGGCCGTCCGCCGCTCTCTCGCCGCGAGTGGCACCGCCAGCGGCAGGAACCAGACCAGCCACTGCGGCGACCAGAAGACGGCCAGTTGGGTGAACGCCAGCAGAATCAGCCCGCACCGCCGACGGGCGGCGTCGGGGTCGGCCGGCCGGGTCCAGCAGCACGCCAGCACGACGGCCGCCAGCAGCCCGAGCCGGCCGGCGGACGAGTCCGCCAGGGCCGTCGGCAGGAGCCGGCCGTACAACGTCCAGCCGTCGAGTTCCGGCTCGCGGCCGAGTTGCACCCGCAGCGGGGCGAACGCGCCTTCGACGCCGACCGCCGCCACGCTCGACGCCGCGAGCAGGGCCAGCGTGACGATAAAGCCGGCCGTAAGCCGACCGCTCTTGGTTCGTACCCCGACGCGCGAGCGAGGGTATTCCTCCTCGCTCGCGCGTCGGGGTACGAACCGAAAACCCGCCAGCCGTAGCAGCACCGGCAGGAACAGCACCGGGTATAGCTTCAGCCCGACGCCGACGGCCAGCCAGACGCCGGCCCAGCCCCACCGCTTGCGGTCCACGCACCGGAAGGCGACGGCCGTCGCCAGGGCCGGCAGCACGTCGTACCGGAACAGCGAGAAGTACACCGCCCCGGGCAGCACCAGCAGCCACGCCGCCGGCCCGGGTCGCAGTACTAGAATCAGTGCGACCAGCGCCGCCGCCATGAGCGTGATGTGAAGCCGGCTCACGTTTCGCAGTCGGCCCCAGGCTTCGCGCTCGGTATCGGTCCGCGGCAGGTGGTGGGCGACATCTGTGTGGAAGGCGTCGGCCGCCGCCGCCGGCAGGCCGGTCAGTCCGACCGCCCACGCCTCCAGCCGGAACAGCGCCAGGGCCGGCAGCGGGTACTCGAGGAAGAACCGCGGCGACAGGTCCGGCGGCGGCCCGTCGAGCGCCTCGGCGAACCGCCCCGGGCCGAGCAGCCGCGGCTCGGCCGTCCGACCGGGCAGGCGGGTGGCAGCGTTGGCCCCCCGCTGCGCGAACGCCCCGAGGTCGGCCGGGTCGTACGCCAGGTAGGCCAGCCGGGACCGCGCCGCCAGGGCGTCGGGTGCCGTCGCCGCCCAGGCCAGCAACAGCCCGATGGCAGGCACCAGCACCAGCCAGCCGGGTTGTCGGGGGCCGCGTCGGCCGCTATATTGGAGCAATTGTCCGCGTCCCCGGGCCAGCCCTTCGGAGTGTCAGCATATGGTCGAGCGCCGCATCGAGTTGGACCGCCGCTACCACCGCAAGAAGAAGATGGCCAAGCTCAAGGCCCAACTCCTGGCCGGCACCGGCGAGAAGGACAAACTCCTGTACAAGATCAAGCGGCTCAGCCCGTTCTGGACGGAAGCCAGCCTGAAGGCGCCGACCGCCGCCCCGGCCGCCGCCAAGGCGGCCGAGCCGAAGGCCGAAGCCCCGAAGAAGCCGAAGGCCCCGCCCAAGCCGAAGGCGCCGGCGAAGGCGTAGCTTGGTCGCAGCCCGAAGCGCGAGCGAGGACATTCGTCCTCGCTCGCGCTTCGGGCTGCGATCAAAACACGTCCGCCGGGTCGGCCCGCAGAAGTTTGCCGACCGCCAACAGCCCACTCCCGACGCACATCAGCAGGGTGGCCGCCGCCACCCCCGCCAGCCGGCCGGGGGTCAGCCGTAGCGGTAGCCCGGTCAGGTCGCCGAGCAGCCAGTACGCCGCGGCGCTCACCAGCAGGCCGACGAGGTAGCCGGCCACGGCCAGGATGACGGCCTGCTGGAACACCACGGCGGCGAGCGTGCGGTTGGGGTGGCCGATGGCCTTCAGGGTGGCGTACTCGGGTAGCCGGTCGGCCACGTCGCCGGACAGAATCTGGTAGCAGATGACCAGCCCGACCGCCACGCCCATGACCAGCCCGAAGCCGAAGGCGTAGCCGATCGGCGTGTTGCCCCGCCAGAACGCCTGTTCGCGGTCGGCCAACTCGGCGGGCTTCAGCACCAGCACGTCCGGGTCGGCCGCCTCGCCGCGGGCCAACTCGGCCGCCAGTTTCGCCCGCACCGCGGCCACGTCCGCCCCGGGGTCGAGGCGGACCAGCCCGAAGTCCACCTCGGCCAGCGGGTCGCCCGGGGTGTACGGCCGCCGCAACAGGTCGGCGAAGGTGTCAGTGCTGACCACCAGCGTGCCGTCGGACGTGAAGTCGGCCCCGAGGTCGAACCCGCCCACGAGCGTCAGCCGGCGGCCGGCCAACTCAGTCGTCACGCCGTCGGCCAGGCGGCCGAACACCGTCTCGCCAGGCTTGCCCGGCCGCGCCCGACGGTCGAAGATTGCCGCCCCCGGCTCGACCAATCGGCGGCCCAGGAACCGGCCGTCACCTGGGTCCAGTTCCGGCACCGCCAGCAGCCCGGCCCCGGGGTCGAGGCCGATCACCCGCACCAGCCGGTTCGGGGAGCGGCGGCGCTCGTCCCCCGCAGTGTCCCGCAGCGGGGCGAAGCCGAGGAACAGCGGCCACGCCTCCCGCACCCCGGGCACGGCCGCCGCCTGGGTCAGCCGCCGGCGGGGGAACGTCTCCGGCCCGCCGACCATCTGCCGGCCTGGCGACAGCACCACCAGGTCAGCGGCCAGCGTCTCGGGTAGTTGGGTCTGGGCGTCCAGCAGTCCGCCGCGGAACCCGAGCTGGACGAACATGAGCACCACCGCGAACCCCACCCCGAGGACGCTCAGGGCGAACTTGCGGCGGTCGTGCGTCAGGTTCGACCAGGCCAGGCTGAGCACGGCGGTCCCCGTTTAGAAGAGGTCCGCCGGGTCGGCCGCCCGCACCACCCGCACCGCCAGCAGTCCGCTCGCCCCGCACATGCCGACGGTCAGGGCGAACACCTTCGCCAGCACGCCGGGGGTGAGGGCCATCGGCAGGCCGGCCGCGGTGCGGGTCACTTCGTACAGCCCTACGGCCGCCACCGCCCCGAGGGCGAACCCGCCGACGCCGATGACGGCGGCCTGCCACAGCACCACCCGGGCCAGGAAGCCGAAGCGGTAGCCGAAGGACGTGAGGGTGGCGTATTCGGGCAGCCGCTTGCGGATGTCGGCCGTCATCATCTGGTAGACGAAGACGGCCCCCACCACCAGGGCCAACACCACGCCGGCCGAGAACAGCGTGCCGATGGCCGTCTGGCCCACCCAGTAATCCGTCTCCTGCCGCAGCACCGTGGCCCGCGGCACCACCCGCACGTCGGCCGGCAGGGCGGCCGCGAGCGCCGCCGCGGCCCGGGCCGGGTCGGCCGCCGGGTCGAGCGTCACCAGCCCGACCGTCACCCGGTCGCCGGGCGTGCCGGTCAGCGCCTCGAAGGTTTCCTCGCTGGCGATCAGCAGGCCGGCGTAGCTGAACCCGGTGCCCAACTCGAAGTACCCCGCTAACTCCACCCGCTGGCCGTTGACCGCCGACCGCGTGCCCGGCGGCATGGCGGCCGGGTCGCCGAAGTCCGGCCGGGACTTGCGGTCCAGCAGCACGGTGCCGGTGCGGGGCAGGTCGTGGCGGGCGGCCGCTAGCGCGTCCGGGCCGCCGAACAGGCCGGCCCCGAACACCTCCCCGAGGGCCGCCGGGTCGGTGGCCAGCACGGTCAGCACCCACTGCCGGCCGCCGCGGACCGGGTCGCGGGTCGGGTTCCGCCAGGCGGCCGGGCCGACACTCAGCGGCCGCACGCCGGCCACCCCCGACACGGCCGCCGCCGCCGCCAGCCGGTCCCGCGGCACCGCCCCGGCTTTGCTCAGGTCGAGGTACTCGCTGGAGGTGAGCAGCAGGTCGAACCGCAGCCGGTCGAACAGCATGACGGCCGTCGCCTCCACGGCCCCGAGGAAGCCGAGCTGCATGAACAGCAGCAGGGCGGCGAACCCGGTGCCGGCCACGCACACGGCCGACCGCTTGCGGTCGTGCGTCAGGTGGGCCAGGGCGAGGCGGGGGGCGGTCATGGTAGGGCACGGTTCACCGTGCCGTCTTTCCCCGTGGAGGCAGCCACCGGACGGCACGGTGAACCGTACCCTACGGCTTGAGCAGCTTGACCCGCACCTGGAGGCCGATGTAGTCGGCCAGCTTCGCCCCCGCCGCCGGGTCGAGCCTCACCTCCACCTCGACCACCCGGCGGTCGGCGTCCTCGCGGGGGCCGAGGGCGAACACCTGGTTGCGGGCGATCATCGGGGCCACCCCGGCGGCGGCCACGCTGCCGGTGAGCGGCTTGGCGTCGCCGAGCACCCGGCCGTCGATCTCGGCCAGCACCTTACCCGCGGCCAGCCAGCCGCGGAGCTTGGGCACGTCCGACTCGTACACCTCGGCCAGCACGCTCATGGCCGACGTGTCGGCCGTCTGGAGCACCGGCGTGTTGGCCAGGGTGTCGCCGGGGCGGGCCAGCACCTTCACCACCCGGCCGGGCCGTCGGGCCACCAGCCGGGCGTCGTCGGCCTTCGCCTGGGCCGCCCGCTGGCCGGCCAACAGGCTGTTGGTCGGCACCTGGGCGAGCGCCCGGTCGGCCTCGGCGGCGATCAGCTTCTTCTTCGACTTCAGGCTGGCGTCGCCCTTGGTCCGCTGGTTGCCGAGCAGGCCCCGCTGGGCGGTCACCGCCTTCTTCTCCTCGACCGCCTGGGCGACAGCCGTCTCGGCGATCAGCAGCTCCTGCTCGCTCACCGGCAGCCCGCCGGCCTTCGCCTGTTGCAGCCGGTTCTGCTCGGTCAGCGCCCGCCGCTCCTGCACGGCCAGCACGGCGGCCTTGGCGTCCAGCCCGGCCTGCTCGGCCTCCAGCTTGGCGTCGGCGGCGGCGAACTCGTAGTCGGCGTCGTCCAGCCGGGCGTCCTTGCTGGCGGCCAGCGACTTCCGCAATTCGTCGGCCTCGCTCACCTGCCCGGCCAGCGTCTCCACCTGTGCCCGCCGCTCGGCGTCCCCGGCCAGGGTGCCCAGCTCCTGCCCCGGCTTGACCGCGTCCCCGACGGCCACCTTCAGTTCCAACACCCGGTCGCCGGGCGGGCCGAACAGGTTCAGCACCCCGCCGGCCGGCTGCACCCGACCCAACGCGCCGATGCCGTCTCGGTCGTCAGCCTGAGCGGCCGGGCGGTCGCCGACGACGGCCGCGTTGGTTCTCGGGGCGAGCGTGGAGTAGCCGAGCCAGCCGGCGATGCCGAGGTTGGCCAGCAGGCTGAGGGCAAGGAGGCCGGACACCCGGCCGGACCGGCGGGAACACATCGGCGGGGGTTTGCTCGGGGCAACGGGGGCGGGTAGTGTGAGACAAACGTATCGCCCGGCGGCGGCCGGACCAGGGCAGACCGGAGTCTTGCCATGCGGGTGCGGGTGCTGGGAGCCGCCCCCGGCGGCGGCTTCCCGCTGACCGGCGTGCTGGTGAACGACGACCTGGCGGTGGACGCCGGGCCGCTCGGCTACGCCCTGCCGGTGCCCGACCTGGCCCGGGTGCGGGACGTACTCCTCACCCACTCGCACCTGGACCACGTCGCCGGGCTGCCGGTGTTTCTGGACGCGGTGTACGGCTTCGGCCCGCCGCCGGCCGTGTGGGGGCTACTGGCCACCCTGGCGGCGGTGCAGACCCACCTGTTCAACGGGGTGGTGTGGCCGGACTTCATCGGCATGTCCGGCCGGCTGCCGCCGTTCCTGACGCTGCACCCGCTGGCCGCCGACAAGCCGACGACGGTCGGCCGGTACATGGTGACGCCGCTGGCGCTGGCCCACGCCGTGCCGACCGTCGGGTATGTGGTGGACGACGGCCGGGCGGCGGTGGCGGTGGTGACGGACACGGCCCCGGTGCCGGCCGTGTTCGACCGGCTGGCCAAGTGGCCGCGGCTCAAGCTGGTGCTACTGGAGGCGTCGTTCCCGGACGGCGAGGCCGAGCTGGCGGCGGTGAGCCAACACCTGACGGTCGGCCAGTTCCGCGAGCTGGCCGGCCGGCTGCCGAAGCGGGTGACGGTGCGGGCCATCCACGTCAAGCCGCGGTGGGCGGCCGAGGTGGCGGCGGCGGTGCCGGTGGCCGAGAGTGAGCTGGAGGTGTGACCGACGTTCGGCCACCGGTGATTGGTTCTCACGTCGCACACCCCCTCCGTGCGAACCAATCGCACGGTGCAAAGCAACCTTGCCTGCCAACGACTTGCGGCGATCGTCTGCCGGTCCCGGCCAGTGGGAATCATGCGAGCCAACCGTTCAGCCGCGGCCGAGATCTTTACTCACCGCCGTAGAGCTGGCGGCCCAAAAGAGCGACATGCCGATGCCCTGCCGCGAGACAGCTTCGGGTTGCCCAACCGGCCGGCGAACCTCGCCCAACTGCGGTGGCGGCACCACGACCACGCCGGCGAAGTACGCTGGTCGGCTGCCACGGCTTGGGCGAGTCCCCAGAGTGAGTCACTGCCCGGAGTGTTCGCGGAACCGGGCGTACCGCTCCCGCAATGCCGAGTCTCTCGGGCGCTCACCCTTCGTTGTGACCACGGATACGAGTTCGGCCGTGAGGTGCCTGTAGTGAGGGCTGACAACCAGCCGCGGGTGCCACTCGACGGCGAGCGTGTCCGGGTTGACGCCGAGCAGGTGCAGATCGAACAGGGTGTGGATGTCGGCCCGTAGCAAGAAGCCGTTGTCTACGTGTTGGTCGCCCGGCTCGCCGGCGTAGGGTTTGATGTGGGCGGCCTCTAGCACGTCCGCAAGGTCGCAGCCGGTGATGGCACATTTCTTGTCGAAGCGGTCGAACAGGGCGTCACGGAACGCGGTCTGGCCGCGACGGTCGGCTATGAGCCGCAGCGTCCAATTGCGGTTGTCAGCCGACTCCGGCGCTGCAACCGCCCCAGCCGTGGGGGCCAGCTTGGGTACGGCCGGCTGGGCGGCCGTAGCCGTCGGGTGTTGGGGTACAGGGGAAGAACTGCCGGACACATCGAGCGTTGGTAAATGCTGTAACCGGCAACGGTCCCGGAGCGAGTGCCACAAGAAGGCCAGGGAGTGGCCGGCCACGCGATCAACGGTCTCCTGCTGCTGTGGCCCGAGTGTGCCGGAGTCTCGCAAATGGCGGCGGAAGGTATTCATCCCAGATGTGAACACTTGGTAGAACCGCTTCTCGTCGCGGTTGCCTTTGCACGCCAGATAGAAGACCAGGATGGCCTGCTTCTGTGTAGCAGCGCGAAGCACACCCGGCACCTGGTTGCCGTTCTCGTGCAGCCACCGAGCTAACCAGTACTGGGCGTCCTCCATCTCAATGCTGCGATCAGCCACGGTTGGTCCCCCGCGTGGTCAGAACATGTCCAGTACCCACTCGCCGCCGTTGGCCGGACTCTTCGTCACCCCGTGGTTGGCCATGTCCACCACCATCTGCATGTGTTCGAGCGGAATCTGACCGATCAGGGCCGGGCAGCCGTCCTCGACTTCCAACGCATCGAGGGTCATGTCCCGGTCCTCGATCCACAGGCGGAGTGGGCCGTACAGTTTGGCGACATACTCGCCAGTCGTGTTCCGGCTCCGCTTGGTGGTGGACGGCACGTCCAGGCCCAGTTGCCGGAGCATGGCCTTCGGCAGTGCCAGGGTGGATGCTCCAGTATCGACCAGTGCGTCTTCGATGACCAGGGTGCGAACCGCTGTGGCCGGGATTTCCCCCCGCCCCGCACGCAGTTGGTCGTCAATGTTCTCGACCCGCACCTTGCACGTCACCCGACCCACGTCAGCGGTCTCCATCGATGCACCTCCCGGGGCAATTGCAGCGTATCAGTACGCCCGGGCGAACACCACCCGCCGGGCGCTCGGCGCCCCCGTCACCATGCACGCCCCCGCCGACATGTCGCCGTCGAACGGCAGGCAGCGGATGGTTGCCTTCGTCTCCTCCTGAATCTGGTCCTCCGTCGCCCGGGTGCCGTCCCAGTGGGCGGCGATGAACCCGCCCTGCTCCAGCTTCGCCTGGAAGTCGGCGTAGCTGTCCGCCGTCTTCATACCGGCGTCCCGGTACGCCTTCGCCTTGTCGAACAGCGCCTGCTGGATGGCCCGCAGCAGCCCGTCGATGTGCTGGGCGGCCCCGGTCAGCGGGATGTCGAACTGCTTGCCGTCCCTGCCCGGCACGTCCCGCCGGGCCACCGCGCACGCACTCTTGGCCATGTCCTTCGGGCCGATCTCCACCCGCACCGGCACCCCCCGCAGCTCGTACTCGGCGTAGCGGTGGCCGGGCGAGTTCTTCATGTCGTTGTCGATCTTCACGGAGATGGGTTCGTACCCGTAGAAGTCGTCCCGCGGCAGCGCCTTGATGGCGGCGGCCAGCGTCTCGGCGGCGGCCAGGCACGGCGCCCGCTCGGCCTCGTTGCGGCCGAGCGGGCAGATGACCACGTGCAGCGGGGCCAGCCGCGGCGGCACCACCAATCCGCTGTCGTCGCTGTGGGTCATGATCAGCCCGCCGATGAGCCGGGTGCTCGCCCCCCAGCTCGTCGCCCACGGGTACTCTTCCGTGTTCTTCTCCGTCTGGAACTTCACGTCGAACGCCTTCGAGAAGTTCTGCCCGAGGAAGTGGCTGGTCCCCGCCTGCAGCGCCTTGCCGTCCTGCATCATGGCCTCGATGCACAGGGTGTAGATGGCTCCGGGGAACTTCTGGCCGTCCGTCTTCGGGCCGACCAGGCACGGCATGGCCATCCACTCCTCGGCGAACTGCTGGTACACCCGCACCATGCGGTGCGTCTCCTCCTCGGCCTCGGCCGCCGTGGCGTGGGCGGTGTGGCCCTCCTGCCACAGGAACTCGGCCGTCCGCAGGAACAGCCGGGTCCGCATCTCCCACCGCACGACGTTGCACCACTGGTTGACGAGCAGCGGCAGGTCGCGGTAGCTCTGAATCCAGTCCTTGTAGGTCCGCCAGATGATCGTCTCGGAGGTTGGCCGGACGACCAGCGGCTCTTCCAGCTCGGCCTCGGGGTCCACTGCCAGCGGCTGACCCTTTTCGGCCTTCAGCCGGTAGTGGGTGACGACGGCGCACTCCTTGGCGAACCCCTCCGCCATCTCCTCCTCCTTGGCCAGGTAGCTCATGGGGATGAACAGCGGGAAGTAGGCGTTGACGTGGCCGGTGGCCTTGAACAGCCCGTCCAGGCCCTTCTGCATCTTCTCCCAGATGGCGTACCCGGTCGGCTTGATGACCATGCACCCCCGCACGTCCGAGTTGTCGGCGAGCTGGGCCTGCTTGACCACGTCCAGGTACCACTGCGGGTAGTCGGTGCCGCGGGGGGTGATCTTGTCGGCCATCGGGGGCGGTCCTGTGGGATGAGCGGGGATTATACGGCGGCCGGTCGGCCTTGCCCGGGACGGCCCGGCCCGGCGTCGGCACCGCTTTTCCTCCCCGACGGAGCCGGGCATGCGCTGGACGTTCGTGTTACTTGCGGGGTGGCTCGGCAGTTCGGCCCTCGCCCAGCCGGTGAGCGGCCAGCAGTTCTTCGGCGCCCCGGCGGACCAGGTGTTCACCCCGGCTCAGACCTCCGGCCCGCCGCCGTCAGCCACCGACGTGCTGGTGGCCGAGCCGCCGCCGCTCTGGTCCGGCAGCGCCGACCTCGGGCTGAACGGGGCCACCGGCAACGCCGAGCGGTTCAACCGCCGCACCGGGTTCGCGGCCACCCGCAAGACGGCCGACAACCTGCTGACGGCCGACTTCCTGTACACGTACACCCGCACCGGCGGGCTGGTGGGCGTCAACCAGCCGCTGTTCAACGCCCGGGACGAGCGGCTGTACGCCGGCACCCCGTGGTTGCTGTTCGCCAGCACCCAGGTGGAGTACGACCAGTTGCGGGACTACCGGTTCCGGGTGGGGGTGTACGCCGGGGTCGGGTACGCCGTCATCGACACCCCGGACGTGGGCCTGAAGCTGCGGGCCGGGGCCGGGGTGGTGCGGGAGATCGGCAGCAACGGGCTGGCCAGCCGGTGGGTGCCGGAGCTGATCTTCGGCGAGGACTTCCGGTACAGGTTCAGCGACACCGACTCGTTCGTGTCGAGCGTCGACTTCTACCCGCGGGTGGACGACTTCACCCAGTTCCGGGTGCGGGCGGGGGCGGCCTACGAACACGTCATCAGCCCGGCCAGCGGGATGCTGGTGCGGCTCGGGGCGCAGGACCGGTACGACAGCAACCCGGGGAACAACTCGAAGAAGAACGACCTGACGTACTTCGTCACCTTCGGGGTGAAGTTCTAGTCCAGGTCGAAGACGATGACCGTGCCACGGTCGGTGCCGACGGCGGCCGTCGGCCCGTCCGGGGCGACGGCCAGGCTCCGTACCTTGCCGGCCGTGAAACTGTAGCTTGCGGCCGTCGCCCCAGTGTCCGGGTCGATGCGGCGAATGGTCCCGTCGTTGCCGGCCGCCAGCAGGTGGCCGTCGGCCAGGAATGCCACTCCCGTACAGTGCTTCCGCCCGAACGTCACCTTCCGCGGCGGGGCGGTTAGGTCGGCCACCCGCCAGACGAACAGGCTGCCGCCGGCGTTCAGCACCAGCCGTTCGCCGTCCGGCGAAGCTGTCAGCGGACCGTGGGTCTGGCCGGGCGGGGTGGCAGTCGCCAGCACGCGGCCGGTGTCCGCCGACCGCACCGCGAGCGTCAGGCCGATGACCCGGCCGCTGTCCTCCCGGTCGTGGCCGATGGTGACGGCCCGGCCGTCCGGCAGCAGCGCCACCCCGACCGCGTCGGTTCCCGCCTCGCCGGCCACGTCCCAAAGCGGCCCGACGACACCGTCGGAGGACAGCCGGCGGCAGACGAATCGCTCGTCGCGGCCGTGGACCCCGCCCACTCGAACCGTCCCCAGCAATCGATCGGCGGCCACGGCGAACGCCATCCAGTCGTCCAGCGGGTCCGGCCGGGCGTTCAGGTCGTAGCGGTCGAGTACGAACAGCCCGCCGCGGAAGCTGCTGGGCGTCACGTGTCTTGCCACGGCCAGCAGGTGCCCGCCGGCGGCCGTGTAGCCGACAGTCGACACCGGGCAGTCGGCCAGTGCCCGGCCCCAAGTCGGGCGGCCGTCGGGCGTGAGGACAACGATCCCGTGTTCGGTGCCGCCCGGGCTGACCCCGCCGGCCGCCAGCTCGGCGCCATCCGGCGAGTAGGCAAGGGCGTCGATGCGGCGGACGGGCGTGCGAATGGTCAGCATCGGGTTACTCGTCCGGCAAGTCGGCGAGCGTCGCCGGGTCGTCGCCGACCTGTACCCGCAGCTTGCCGCCGACACCCGTCAGGCGGACGCCGGTGGCCGGGCTGACCACCCAGCCGGCGGCGTCCGCTGGCACCGGGGCGTACCCGCCGGCGGCCAGCACGAACACCTCGGGCCGCTTGGTGTCGCGGTCGATCACCCACACCTCGGGCACCCCGAGGCCGGCGTAGAAGGGCAGCTTGTCGTGGTTCTCGTCGCCCGGCGAGCGGACCTCGACCACCACCAGAGGGGCGCCGGCCATGTACTTGTCGCGGTCGATGCCGAACCGCGGCGGGTCGAGCAGCACCAGGTCCGGGATGCGGTAGTTCTTGGTCCACTCCGCCTCGTCCTCCGGGGTGGTCAGGTTGGTCTCGCCGTGGACCCGGTTGCCGAACGGCTTCGCCCACCACCGCTTGAGGTGGTCGCGGAAGTCGTAGGCCAGGTTGTTGTGCGTGGTGGTCGGGACCGGACACATGTGTAGCACCCCCTCCCACATCTCGTCCCACTGGCTGGCGTCCGAGTTCTTCCGCTCGGCCAGCCAGTGCGGGGGAATCTCGTACAGCACCGCTTTCACGCTCGCCCCTCTGGTGTCCGCTGCGAATATACCCGCTCAGCCGTCGGCGTCCCACACCGCCACCCGGCCCTTCGCCCCGGCCGCCGCCCACAACAGGCCGTCCGGGCTGCACGCCACCGCGGTCAGTCGGCCGATGCCGGGGTCGAAGGTGCCGGCCGCGGTCGCGGCGTGCGGGTCCACGAAGGTGACGCGCGGTGAGTTGTTGACCGCCGCTACCAGCCGCCCACTCGGGTGGGCGGCCAGGTCCTGCCACCGTTTGCGGCCCCGGCCCGGCAACTCCTGGCAAGTGCCGGCGTCACAGTCGTACACCAGCAGCCGGCCGGCGGCCGTGCCGGCCACCCGGGCCGAGTGCGGCACCGCCGCCAGCCGCACTTCGGCGTTGGTGGCGGGGAACGGCAGCCGGGCCAGTTCAGAGCCGTCGGCCAGCGACCGTACGGCCAGCCAACACTGGGCCGACGCGGCGAGGCGATACGGCCGTTCGACGGCGGTGAATCGCTCCCCGACCGCCAGGATGGCCCGTCCCTGCTGGTAGTGGCCGGGGGGTATTTCGACCTCGGTTCCGTTCGCCAGCCGGTAGCCGTTCAAGGCGCGGGAGTCCGGATTCAGCCGGACCAACTCCACCCGGGGATCGCCCTGCGGCCGATGCCAATCGACGACAGCCGGCCGACTCGGGTTGCCGAGCTGCCAGCGGCGGGAGTCGCCTTCCCAGAAGACGCCCCCGGCGTTGGCGGTCAGGGTGTCGGCGGCCGGGTCGAACCACAGGTCGGTCACGCCCCGCAGTCCGCCGGTCAGGACGAGCACGTCACTTCCTCCGGATTTCGGCTTTCTTTTTGCGACGGCCCACGCTAGAGTCTGGTTACCAGTTGGCCCGCTGCGGTGGGCTGCTCGCTACGTTCCCGGATTTGCTCGTTCTCTTGTTCTCGGCTCGGTCGCCCCATCTTGTGACCGTTGCCACCCCCCGCTTCGTAGTGTCGTTTCCCGTTTTCCTCGTACCCCTCAGCCGATGACCGCTACCCAACCCGCCGCCCCCGCCCAAGCCCTGGCCGTCGTCACCGGCGTTCTGGAGCTGCACCCCAAGGGGTTCGGCTTCCTCCGCGACCCGGCCAAGAGCTTCACGCCCCGGCCGAGCGACCCGTATGTGCCGCAGCCGTTCGTCCAGCGGTACGCCCTGAAGGCCGGCCAACTGATCGGCGGGCCGGTCGAGCCGGCCCGCAAGGGGGCGACCGGCCCCCGGCTGGCCAACGTCACCACCGTCGAGGGGGTGGACGCCAAGACCTTCCGCCGCCGGCCGTGGGACGAACTGACCCCGGTGGACCCGACCCGGCAGATCAAGTTGGAGACCGGGGCCGAGCCGCTCACCACCCGCGTCATCGACCTGTTCACCCCGGTCGGGTTCGGCCAGCGGGGTCTGATCGTCGCCCCGCCGCGGACCGGCAAGACGGTGCTGCTCACCCACATCGCTCACGCCATCCTGACCAACCACCCGACGGTCAAACTGATGGTGCTGCTGGTGGACGAGCGGCCGGAGGAAGTGACCGAGTTCCGCCGCGGGGTGATCGGGGCCGAGGTCATCGCCAGCAGCAACGACCAGGAAGTGGCGGTCCACGTCCGCACGGCCGAGCTGGCCATCGAGCGGGCCAAGCGGCTCGTGGAACAGGGCCAGGACGTGGTCATCCTGCTAGACAGCCTGACCCGGCTGGCGCGGGCGTACAACAAGTTTGCCGGCAGCGGCCGGACCATGTCCGGTGGCGTGGACATCAAGGCCCTGGACGTGCCCAAGCGGCTGTTCGGCTCGGCCCGGTCGTTCGACGAGGGCGGGTCGCTGACCATCCTCGGCACGGCACTGGTGGAAACCAACAGCCGCATGGACGACGTGATTTTCCAGGAGTTCAAGGGCACCGGCAACATGGAGCTGGTGCTCGACCGCAAGCTGGCCGAGAAGCGGGTGTACCCGGCCATCGACCTGGCCCAGAGTGGCACCCGCAAAGAAGAGCGGCTACTGTCGCCGGAGGTGTTCGAGCGGGTGACGCTCATCCGCCGCAGCCTGATGACGATGGGCGGCCGGCGGGACCAAAGCGGCGAGGGGATGGAAGCCCTGATCAAGCAGCTCAAGAAGACGGACAGCAACCAGGAGTTCCTGGACACGGTGGGCAAGGCGCTGTCCAAGTAGCCGCGGGTGGGGACGCGAAAAAGCCCGGGGCCGGCCCCAGGCTTTGGCGTTTCTTGGCAACAACCGGCTCACTCGTCGCTGAACACTTGGCCGTCGCTCTTGCAGACCATCAGCTGAAGCACTTTCAAACTCAGGCTGTCCCTGACGCTCCGCACCGACCCGTCACCCATGCACACCACGGCGACGCCGGTGTGGAAGCTGTAAATCTCCCCCTGGTTCCAGGCGTTGATGGCCTTGGCCCCCTGGTTCTGGGCGGTGGAGGTGGTGGCACTCGGCTTGTTCGGGGCGGGCGGGGCGACCCCGGCGGTCTGCGGCAAGACGGTCCCGGAGGCCGTGATGTTGTTCGACCCCTGGCCCCAGGCGCCACGCAGCCCGAAGCCCGAGGTGCTGGAGTCGGCGTACTTTTTGCCCAACACCCAACCCTCGTTGCGGGCGGAACTCTCGGCCACCATGATGGTGTTGCTCAGCCCGTCCGTCACCGCCAGCAGGGGCGTCCGCAGGTTGGCCGTCAGGATGCCGTTGTAGGACGTTCCGCCGTTCACGTTGCCGCCCGGAGGACTGAGTCCGAGGTCGATCCACACCTGGAAGTTGCTGTTGCCCCGGCTGGTCGGCCAGTAGTCGGACACGGCCGGGAAGAAGGTGGCCTGCCCGGCCACCGGGTTCGGGTTGATGTTCTTCGGGCTGGGGCTAGACGGACACTCGTAGGTCGGGATGCGGGTGACGGTGGCCGGCTGGTTGGCTACGTTGTCCCAGTTGAGCTTGAAGTTGTACCCGCCGGCCGATGCCGTCAGCACGTTGCCCTGTTCGATGTACGGCAACATGATCGACAGGAAGCTCTGGTTCGAGTAGCTCCACGTCGTGCCGGTCAGGGTGCCGAAGTCGGCCAGGTCGGCGATGTAAGTGGTACTCGTCGTCTGAACAATGCCCGGCGGCAGCGAGCTGTACGACCCTTCATAGTTGTGGACGGCCAAACCGATCTGTTTCATGTTGTTCTGGCACTTGGCCCGGGCGGCGGCCTCGCGGACCTTCTGCACGGCCGGCAGTAACAGTCCGATGAGAATCGCAATGATGGCGATGACGACCAGCAGTTCGATGAGCGTGAACCCGGGGCGGCGACAACGCGGACGCATGGCAGACTCCGGCGACAGAGAAACGGATGAGGGCGGTAAGTAACGTGTTAGCATTATCGGCGTAGCGCGCGGGAAACCAATCGGCCAGTGAGAAGTGCTAAGAAAATGGGTGTCTCTCCACCCGGCGACACCGGAGTGACCCGTCCGCCCGGAACGGGTGAGACGGGAATGAGAGTTTTGTGAAGGTATCGCAAGACTGGCGACCTGTTCGCTCAGGGCTTCGACTTCACGTCCATCGGGTACTCTGATTTGCCGGCCTCGATGGTGACACTCAGCGGCGTACTGGCCGGTTTGGCATAGGCGGTCGGCACTCGGCTCTTGCCTTTCTTGACCGGCTCCATCGGGTTGGCCTCTTTGTCGCCGGCGTCCGTCACCGTCACCTTGTAGACGCCGGACGGCAGCGCTTTGTCGTCCGGGCCGCGCGCGGCCAGCCGGCCGGCGGCGTCGGTGACGCCGCCACCCGACACGACGTCCGATACCAGCCGGACACTCAGCCCGGCGGCCGGCTGGCCGTCCACGGTGACGACCAGCACCGGGGCCGGGCCGAGAGCCGTAGCGGCCGGCTGGCTGCCACACCCGGCGGCCAGCAGCAGGACGAAGGGGACGGTTCGCAGGACGGGTCTGATCATTGCAGGTTGGCGACCTCGCCGCCGGCCCGGGTCGCAAGCGCCCAGAGCAGCCGCTGTTCGGTGCTGTTCGTCAGAAATTTCACACTCCCGTCGGCGAAGGCGACGTTAGCCCCGCCGGTGTGGCCGCTACTCATGCTCGACAGCTTTTGCCGCACCCAAGTGTTGGCCGAGCTGCTCGGGCCGGTCGCATCGGTCGGCACCATCCAGTTGATCGGCCGGCAGGCCCCGACCAGGAAGTCGCCCACCGCATTATTATTGTCCGCCCACGCCCAACCGCTCCAGCCGATGATTTTGAACGTAGTGTACATGCGGTCGAACTCGGGATCTTTGTGCTGCCGTTCGCCGAACATCATCGTGTTGCTGGTGCCGTCAGCGATGCCCGTCATCCGCACCCGACTGTTCACATAAAACATGCCGTCTTTCGTCATGGCGATGGTCTTCGTGTAGTCGATGTCGTTGGGGGCGGGGAGCTGGTCCGGGGTCGGGGTCGTGCGGGCCGAGAACGACAGCCGGCCGGCCAGCCCGCCGTAGCTATTCAGGCCGTAGGTGTTGCCGGACACCACCGCCGTCGGCTCCTGGGCCACGATGCTGCTCGGACACAGGAAGATTTTCACCTTCTGGGCCGTCACCGAGTTCGGCCCGCCGGCGGTGTAGGTCGGCGGCTCGAACCGATTCTTGGTCAGGTCGGTGTAGTCCCATGCCTTCTGCAGGTTGTCCTGCTCGATGTACGCCAACAGAGACACCATCAAGTTGTTGAACTTCGGTGACTCGTTGAGCGGCGGATCCCTGACCGCGTCGAACGTGTTGGCCACCACCGGGTTGGTGACCGGCTGGACAGGCACCGGGTTCTGTAACCCGGTCGGGAAGTACTGAAGCCCGCTCTCGTGGTTGTGGGCGGCCAAGCCCAACTGCTTCAAGTTGTTCTGGCACTGGCTACGGGCGGCGGCCTCACGGACCTTCTGCACGGCCGGCAGCAGCAGGCCAATCAGGATGGCGATGATAGCGATTACGACCAACAGTTCGATGAGCGTGAACCCGGACCGGCGGCGGGCGAGCGTTTGCATGAAGCGACCCGGTGAGGATGGCAGGAGGCGATCTACGCAAGGTTACATCTTGACGGCAAAACTACCGCGATGCGCGAAGATGTTATGAAGACCGGGAGAAGCCGGCGGCCCCCTGTCCGTAACGACTCCCGGTCGGCTCAGCCGACAAACAGCCCGTCCGTCACAGCCACCGGCACCACAACAGTCAGCGCCGGGGCGGTGCGGCCGAGGTTCTGGGCCGGATACACCACCACCCGGCTGCCGCTGCCGGACGCCGTCACCACGTCCTGCCGGCCGTCGCCGTTCAGGTCCGTCACGGCCAGCCGCACCCCGCTCCGGCTGGTCACGTCGCCGGCGAAGAAGTCGGCCGCCACGGTCAGCCGACCCTGCATAAGGTCGCGGCCGGCGAAAGCCGTCACCCGCGGGCCGCCGCCGGGGCCGGCGCCGCAGACGATGTCGCCCACCCCGTCCCCGTCCACGTCAGCCACGGCCGGATAGACCCCGTTTCGCAGTCCGCTCTCGAAGGCGAAGAAGTCGGCGACCGGGTGGGACAGCACCCCGCGGGCGAAGTCCCGGCCGTCGTACAGGCTGACGCGCGGGCCGCCGCCGCTCCCGGCGGCGATCACCAAGTCGGCGTGGCCGTCGCCGGTCACGTCCCCGACGGCCGGCCGGGCACCGCCCCGGAACCCGCTGTCGTTGATCCCCCAGAAGCGGTTCACCACGGCCACCTGGCCGCGGCCCAGGGCGGCCCCGTCGTACACCACCACGACCGGCCCGCCGCCCACGTCCGGCGTCACCACCAGGTCGGCCACGCCGTCTCCGGTCAGGTCGCCGGTGGCCAGGAAGACGCCGCCGGTGAAGCCCGTCTCGAACGGCGCGAACTCGACCACCGTGCCGCCGGCCGCCGAAACTACGGCCACCCGGTTCGGCACCCCGGCCCCGGTGCCCACGACCGTGTCCGGCCGGCCGTCGGCCGTCAGGTCGGCTTCGGCCACCCGCACCGCCCCGACCCCCGGGGCGAACGGGGCCGCCGTCGCCAGGCTGTCGCCGTTGGAGTCCATCACCACTGCCCCGGCAGGGGTGCCGATGGCGAACCGCGCGACTGGAGCCTTGGAGGCCGCCCGGACGGCCGAGCCGGACTCGATGATGGCCGGCACCGGCTGCGGAGCGACAAAGACCGGCGGGGCCAGAACCACCGGGGCAGCGACGGCCGGCGAGCTGGCCACCGGCGACGGCTCGGCTGTGGCCACCGGCGTCGGGGCCGGCGGGCTGGTGGCCACCCGGCCGATGGCGATGTCCCAGCCCACGTCCTTGAGCGCGGCCAGGTCCAGCTCGGTGACGGTCCGCTTCACCCCGGCCGGGATGGCCTCCTGCACCGGCGACTGCTGGCCCTGGAAGCCGACCCCCGGCGCCCAGTGGTCCGGCACCCCGGAGTCGCCGGTGACGCCGACCGGGCCGCCCGTCAGGGCCGTCACCGCCGGGCCGACGAACTTGCCGGTGCTGCCGTTCCAGTCGGCCACGTTGCGGGCGAACGCCGGCTCGCCGATGCCGAATCCGAAGACGTGGAGCAGCTCGTGGGTGGCCACGCTCTCGAAGTCGAACTGGCCGGCGGCCGGGGCGGACGTGGTGCTGAACGACCAGTTCACGTCCGTGTCGAACGTGATCATTCCGCCCCAGGTGCTGAAGTCGGTCTTGGGGCCGCCGGCCGCCGCCCCGGCTTGGCCGCGGGTGCGGACCGTACTCAGCCAGCCCTTGCTGCCGCTAGCCGAGAACCCGCCGGTGTTGGCCAGGCCGAGTTCGTCCCCGGGCAGCTTGGCCCCGCCGATGTACACGACCAGTTCGTTCTGCCGGACCACCGGGTTGTCCAGGGTGACCGTGCTGCCGGTGGCCGGATTCCAGACCGACGCCTGCCAGGAGTTGCCGCCGCCGGGGGTGAGGGCGACCAGGTCGTCGCCGAGGCGGTCGGCGATGCTGTGGGCGGCCTTTTCGAGTGTGGCCCGGCGGGCGGCGTCGGCAAAGAAACCGGAGGTGTCGTAGGTGTAGTCGAACCGCACGGTGACGGCCGGCGTGAGCCGGCATTCAAGCTCTTCGACCCGCGGAAGGGCGCGGGGAGCGGACGACTGTATACGAACACCCATGTTCACCGGCGGGTGAGGGGAGACGGCGTCTTGCCAGCGGTAGCCGGGGCGGCCCGGCGACGTTGTCCGCGAGCGTGTGGCTTCGGGTATAGGGTGTGATCGGCTAGCGTGGAAGTGTAAAGTTTGCCGAATGGGTAGAATTGGTGACAGATTTGTTGCCGAACGGTAACGCCCGGCGCCACTCTTACCACCGTGTAACGCCGTCAGGTCGCCGGCTTGCGCTCGTCTTGCCAAATCGGCACAGCGTGACGCGAGGTTTGTGGCGACCGCTCACACCTTCTTGTAAGGCGTTGCTCTGTTGAAATCCCCTCAATCACTCGCTCTCTGGCACGGTCGGCGATGTCGTGTCGCCCTCTGCGATCTGGTTGTCAGGTGCCAAATCGATA
>JAYVUZ010000041.1:0-21088 GCA_043787415.1 Fimbriiglobus sp.
CCTCGACGACTTCCTGGCCACCCTCGGCTAAGCCGCGACACCGTTCAGGGCCTCCGAGGTCCAGAGTGTCGAAGCGAGAGGCGACGCACTCGCCGCGGCATTCCGCCTGCTGGTTGACAAGCTCCAGGCGACCCGGATGGCGCTGACATCCGAGCGGATCGACGACGCTGCGCTGCGCGAACTGGCGCTGGCACGGCCCGGAGCGACGCAGCAGGCGTTGCGCGAGGCACTGCTGGCCGGGAGCACGGCCATCGAGGCGTTGGCGGCCGCCGACGCGGCCCGCTATGCCGACGCGGCGGTGGCCTGGGCGCTGGCCGATCCCGCGGTGCTCCGGGCACGGGCCGCAAGCCCGAACGATGCGGACGACCCTCATGTGTGCTAATTGCCGCTCCCCCTTCACTTGACGGTGACGCTCTTGGCCAGGTTCCGCGGCTTGTCCACGTCGCAGCCCCGTAGCAGGGCGATCTCGTAGGCCAGCAGTTGCAGCGGGATGGCCGTAACGATGGCCTGAAGGTACTCGGGCACGTCCGGCACCGGGATGACTTCGTCGGCGACGCTCGCCACGTCCGCGTCCCCCGGGCTGCACACGGCGATCACCGGCCCGCCCCGGGCCTTGATCTCCTGCATGTTCGACATGACCTTGTCGAAGACTGTACCCCGGGGCACCAGGAACACGCTCGGGGTGTGCCCGTCCACCAGGGCGATGGGGCCGTGCTTCATCTCGGCGGCGGCGTACCCCTCGGCGTGGACGTAGCTGATCTCCTTCAGCTTGAGTGCCCCCTCCAGGGCGGCCGGGTACAGGTACTGCCGGCCGAGGTACAGGACGTTGTTGGCCCCGGCGAATCGCTCGGCGATCTTTTTGACCTTGTCGTGACACTCTAAAGCTTGTCGGACTTGGTCGGGCAGGCGGCGGAGTTCGGCGATGATCCGCTGGCCGGCCCCCGCCGACAGGTGCCGGGTGCGGCCGAAGTACAGGGCCAGCATCGACAGCACGCACACCTGGCTGGTGAACGCCTTGGTGCTCGCCACCCCGACCTCCTGGCCGGCGTGCAGGTACACCCCGCCGTCCGCCTCCCGGGCGATGCTCGACCCCACCACGTTGCAGATGGCCAGGGTGCGGTGGCCCATCCGCTTGGACTCACGCATGGCGGCCAGCGTGTCGGCCGTCTCCCCACTCTGGGTGATGGCCAGCACCACCGTGTCCCGGCTCATGGGCGGGTTGCGGTACCGCAGCTCGCTGGCGTACTCGACCTCCACCGGCAGCCGGGCGAACTCCTCGAACAGGTACTCGCCGACCAGCCCGGCGTGGTACGACGTGCCGCACGCCGTCATGATGACCCGGTCGATCTGCCGCAACTCCTGGCTGGACAGGTTGAGGCCGCCGAAGTGGGCGGTGGCGTCACCGTCCGCGAGCCGGCCCCGCATGGCGGCCGTCAGGCTCTCGGGCTGCTCGTAAATCTCCTTGAGCATGTGGTGCGGGAAGCCGTTCAGCTCGCCGTCGCCGGCCTCCCCCAGGAAGTGGGCGATGTCCTGCGGCGGGCTGTCCACCGTGTCCAGGTCCTGGTTGCGGACCACCCAGCTCTCCTCGTCGAGCTGACAAATCTGGCGGTCCTGGAGGTACACCACCTTGTCGGCGTAGCCGGCCAGGGCCGAGGCGTCCGACGCGATGTAGTGGCCGTCCGGCCCGAGGCCGAGCACCAGCGGGCTGCCCAGGCGTGCCCCGACGATCACCCCCGGCTCGTTGCGACACACCACCGCGATGCCGTAAGTGCCTTTCACATGGCCCAGCGCGTGCCGCACCGCCCCGAGCAAGTCGCCCTGATAATATTTTGCAATCAGGTGGGTAAGAACCTCCGTGTCGGTGTCACTGCGGAACTGGACGCCGTCGGCCTGGAGCTGGTGCTTCAGCGACAGGTAGTTCTCGATCACCCCGTTGTGGACGACGGCCACCTCCCCCTTGCTGCAGACGTGCGGGTGGGCGTTCGCGTCGGTGGCCCCGCCGTGGGTGGCCCAGCGGGTGTGGCTGATGCCGCAGGTGCCGGCGGCCGGCTCGGCGGCCACCGCCTTCGTGAGGACGGCGATGCGGCCGGCCTTCTTGCGGACGTGCAAGTCCCGCCCGCTGCTGGTGACGAGGCCGGCCGAGTCGTACCCGCGGTACTCCAGCCGGCGGAGGCCGTCGAGCAGGATGGGGGCGGCCTCCCGCCGGCCGGTGAACCCGATGATGCCACACATGGGTGTGTCCTCGTGGGGCACGCACGGCGTGCCGTCGTCGTCCAAAACCGGCACGCCATGCGTGCCCTACGCCACCGTCCGCACCACCTCGAACCCGCACGCCTCGTACAGCGGCCGCAGGCTCGCCTTGCTCGTCAGCATGACATACGGCGCCCCGTCGCGGAACGCCGCGTTCAGGGCCGCCACCACCAGCGCCGTGCCGACCCCCTGGCCGCGGGCCGACGGGGCCACCACCACGTAGTCGATCTGCCAGTTGACCGGCGTCGTCAGCAGCAGCAGGCCGTCCACCGCTCCGGCCGCGTCCCGGTGGACGCACAGGTGCCGCACCCCCTGCCACACGGTCAGGAACTTCGACCGGGTGTTGAACTGGTCCGCCACCAGGTTCCAGAGGGCCTTGCAGGCCGGCTCGTCGCGGAGGAAGTCTTGCACCGCCACCACGGCCACGGGGGTGCCGACGGGCAGCTCCCGCACCGGGCGACAGTAGTAATGCACCTGCGGCTCGGCCACGCGGTCCTCCCGCTACGGACAGGGGTTGGCGGTCACCAGGCCGGGGGCGGGGAGGTCGCTCTCCAGGTCCGTCTCGGCGTCCACCGCCCGCTTCTTGGGGTCGGGGATGAGGCCGTACTTGACCATCTTCTTGTACAGCGTCACCCGGCTGACGCCCAGCGCCTGGGCGGCCCGGGTGCGGCTGCCGTTGGCCTTCTCCAGGCACCGCAGGATGACCGCCCGCTCGGTCGTCTCCCGGGTGTGGGCGAGCGAACTGGCCGCCCCGGGCAGCAGCACCGGCCGGCCGCCGTCGGTG
This sequence comes from Fimbriiglobus sp., assembly GCA_043787415.1. GTDB lineage: Bacteria > Planctomycetota > Planctomycetia > Gemmatales > Gemmataceae > JAXMAZ01. The sequence continues at coordinate 3,035 of JAYVUZ010000041.1, forward strand.
CGGGTGACCACCCCCGGTGGCAGGTGGGCCAGGGTGAGGGTGTCGCCGACGCACGTCAGCACGGCCTGTTGAACCACGTTCTCCAGTTGCCGGATGTTGCCCGGCCAGGGGAACTGCTCCAGGGCCGCCACGGCGTCCGGGCCGACCTGGGACAGCCGCTTGTTGAACCGGCCGGCGTACCGGGCGGCCATGCCCCGCACCAGCGGGCCGATGTCCTGCGGCCGGGCCCGCAGCGGCGGCAAGTGCAGCGTCACCACGTGCAGCCGGTAGTACAGGTCGCGGCGGAAGGTGTTGCGGTCCACCAGATCGGCCAGGTCGAAGTTGGTGGCGGCGATGATCCGGGCCTGACTGAACTCAGTGACGTTCGACCCGACCGGCTCGAACTCGCCGGTCTCGATCACCCGCAGCAGGTTGGCCTGGTGGTCCAGCCCGAGGGTGTCGATCTCGTCCAGCAGGATGGTGCCCGGGCCGGCGGCGGCGAACTTGCCCACCTTGTTGCCGTCCGCCCCGGTGAACGCCCCGCGGACGTGGCCGAAGAACTCGCTGGCGATCAGGTTTGCGGTGAGCGCGCCGCACGGCACGTGCAGGAAGCGGTGGGCGGCGCGGGCCGAGCAGTCGTGGATCAGCTTGGCCAGGTGCGTCTTGCCGGTGCCGGTCTCCCCGTCGATGAGCACCGTCACGTCGTGGGCGGCGGCGATTTCGAGCTGCGGCACCAGCGTGACCAGGCTCGGCGTCAGGGCCAGCAGCCGGCGGCGGATGCGGTCGCCGACGGTTTCCGCCGACGGGTCGGCGAACTCCACCCCCGGCGTGACGGCCCGCTTCACCCAGGCGTTCAGCTCGCGGAGCTGGTGCGGCCAGGCGAACCGGCCGTCCAGGTGGGCGGTGACGGCGTCCAGCCGGCGGGGGACGGCGAACCCCTCGCCCTCCAGCACGGCCAGCCGCGGCGGCAACTGCTGGAGCCGCAGCTCCCGCACCGTCGCCTCGGCCCGGTCGGCGTCGGCGGCGTCGGCGACCAGGAAGACGATGGCCCCGTCGGTGTCCCGGGTGACGAGCTGCGCGACGTCGTCGGCCCGCACCACCGGGCAGGTGAGCAGGAAGGTCTTGTGCAGGTGCGTCTGGATGGCCTGGCTGAACCGATGATCGGTGCCGACCAGCACGAGACGACGGACGAACGGCATCGGCGGCACTCCACGGCCGGGCGGGGCACGGATGGCGTCGACGGGGGACGACCCAGCACCGGAACCGCGAGGGGGCGCGGCGGGGGGGACCGGCGGTCACAGCGGGCAACACCCGCTGCGGGGCGTTAACACTTTAGGTCGCGGATCGGGCCGGCACAACCAGATCAGCCCGTTTTGTCGGGCACGGTTCACCGTGCCGTTCGGGTGCGAAGACGGCACGGTGAACCGTGCCCTACGGGATGCCGCGGACGATCCTCGGCCCGAGTACCCGCGTCACGCCGACCGGCAGCTTCTGCCAGGCGCGGATCAGCCGGTCGTACTTGGGGTTGTCCGGCCGCATCTCGCCGACCTCGCCGCGGCGGACGTAGTACTGCCACGTCGCCGGGTGCGGGACGGCGCCCCACTGCTTCTTGAACTTGAACGTCGGCCCGTCGGCCGTCGAGCGGCCGAAGTCGAACACCGCCTGCTTGCGGGCCACCGCCCGGTCGAGCAGGTGGCGGTACAGGAGCATGTTGCAGCAGGTGGCGTTGAACTCGCGGAGGCTGGACGCCGTCGGCACCTCGGTGACGCCCGGCCCGTGCAGCAGCAGCGCCGCGGCGCACGGCTTGCCGCCGGCCGTCACCACGCACAGCTCGGCGTCGCCGGGGAAGGTGGCCAGGATCCGCTCGAACAGCCGCCGGCCGAATACCGGGGTGCCGAGGTCGCGCATGTTCCGGCACAGCACGGCGTAGAACGGGTCGAGCAGGTCGGCCCCGCCCCAGGCCACGGCCAGGTCGCTCTTCTCGCCCTTGCGGACCTGGTTCCGCACCTTGGCGTCGAACTGCTTCCACAGGGTGTCGGGGTCGCCCGGCAGCGGCAGCCGCATGTGGACCTTGCTAGTCAGCGTCGCCGTCAGCGCCGGGTGCGGCGTCGGCTCCTCGTGCCGCAATTCCAGGTGCTTGGCGTCCAGCCGGTCGGCCAGTTCCACGGCGGCGTCGATGAGCCTGCCGCGGATGGCCGGGTCGGCGGCGATCACCCCGTTGCTGTTCAGGTATGGCAGGCTGACCAGGAACTTGCCGAACAGCACGCTGCTCACGAAGCCGAGCGGCAGGTAGCCGACGGTGCGGCCGCCCTCGGTGGCCTCGACGGCGTGGGTGCGGTGGCCGAGGCCGTCTCGCAGGACGGTCAGCCAGCCGGGGTGCCGGCCGAGCGGGTGCGGGCCGCCGCTCATGGCGAATGCCGTCAGGGCCGGCAGTCGGGCGTCCAACGCGGTGCCGGTGAGCGTGCGGACCTCGACCGCGGCGGCGGCGGGCAGGACGGACGACGGGCGGGGTAGTGTGGCAGTCGGCACGCGGCGGCTCGTGGGGGGCGTGGGACACTTTAGAACGCGGACGGCTACCCGGCTGGGTTCAGCAACTCGTCGTACAGCGTCCGCAGCTTGCCCATCCGCACGGCGAAGCTGTACCGCGTCTCAATCGTCCGCCGGCCGGCCGCCGCGAACCGCTCCCGCATGGTACGCTGCGCAGCCAACGCGCCCAACGCCGCGTCGAAACTGGCCTGGTCGCCGGGTTCGACCAGCAGCCCGTTCTCCCCGTCCTGGATCAGCTTGGGGATGCCGGCGATGCGGGTGGCCACGCACGGCACCTCCAGGGCCATCGCCTCCAGAAGCACGTTCGGCAGCCCCTCACGCAGGCTGGGCAGGGCGAACACGTCGAACGCCTCGAAGGTGCCCCGCACGTCCGACACCCAACCGGGCAGCATCACCCGGTCGCCGACGCCGAGTTCTTGCACCAACGCTTCCAATCGCGGCCGGTCGCCGCCCTCGCCGAGGATGCTCAGCCGCACGCCCGGCAGCTTGGCCACGCTGCGAATGAGTATGTCGAACGCCTTCTCCTTCTCCAGCCGGCCGCACGCCCCGACCAGCAGCCCCGGCGACAGGCCGAGCGCGGTCTTCGCCTCCGCCGCGGTTCGCCGCCGGCGGTAGTCCTCCACGTCGATGCCGTTCTCCAGCAGCACCGCCCGGTCCGCCGACACGCCCGCACACATGGCCGCGGCGTGCAAGTCCTCCGACACGCTGATAACCCGCTCGTACCGTGGCAAGGTCCAGCGGTCGATCGTGTAGTACAGCGGCGTGCGGCCGGTGTGGTGGACCCAGCCGTGCAGGGTCGTCACCAGCCGCATCCGGTGGAACCGGGCCAGTAGCAGGCCGAGGGCGTTGGTCTTGTAATCGTGCCCGTGGTAGATGCGGACCTTCTCCCGCCGGCACACGCGCAGCAGGCCGGACACCACCCGCCAGTCCCACGGCCCGCGGTCGGGGATGCTGACCAGCGGTGCCCCGTACCGGGCGGCCTTCGCGCGGAGGTCGGCGAAGCCGGGGTCGTCCGGCGGGTGCAGGTAGCCGCACAGCATCCGGTAGTGCGGGGCCAGGAAGCGGGGCGAGTTAAGGATGGTCTTGTCCGGCCCGCCGCCGGACCCGGTGACGACCCGAGTGTCGAATACGACGATGGGACCGGCGGCCGGCAAAGTGGAAGTCTCCAAGTGGCGTGTCATCGGGCGGTCGGAGCCGCGACCGCAAGGGAGCGACCGCTGGCGAATCCGATCGGCTCCCGGGTCTGTCAGCGACCGCTCCCTTGCGGTCGCGGCTCTAGCGTTCCGCTCCCAACACCGCGTCCACCAGCGGCTTCAGGCAGGTGTCCCAGTGATGATTCTCTTCCACGAACCGCCGGCCGGCGGCGCCCAACTCCCGCCGCCGGGCCGGGTCGGCGAGCAGCCCGCACACGGCCGTCACCCACTCGTCGGGCGTGGTCGCGCTGAGCAGGTGAACCCCCGGCTCGGCCCGCAACGCGGCCAGTGCCGGCGGGGAGGCGACCGTCGCTTTGCCCATCGCCAGCGCCTCCAGCACCTTGTTCTGTAACCCACGGCTCAGCCGCATCGGCACCACGCACACGGCCGCCGACGCCACATGCGGCCGCACGTCCGGCACCTGCCCGACCACCGTCACGCCGGGCCGTTTGCCGAGCGCCTGCACCGCGGCGGTCGGCTTGCGGCCGATGACGCGGAACTCGGCGGCCGGCACCCGCTCGCGGATGCGGGGCCACACCTGTTCGGCGAACCACACGGCGGCGTCCACGTTCGGCAGGTAGTCGAGCGCCCCGACGAACGCCAGGGCCGGTTGCTCGGGCGTGTCGGACGGGTGCCAGTAGTCGAGATCGACGCCGTTGGTGGCGACCGTCGCCGCCCCGGGGCGGGTGAACGAGTCGAACACGTCGGCCTCGTGCCGGCTGACCAGCGTGACGGCGTGCGCCCACCGCGTAAGGTCTTGCTCCTCCGCCCGAGTACGGCGGGCTTCCATCTGGTAGAGCCATCGCTTCGGCCTGCGGCAGACAGCCGCGAAGTCGAGCCACTTCTGGCTGTCCACATCTACCAGATCGACCACCCACGAGACGCCAGACAGTGCATACACATCACCACTGCCGTCTTTGTTCTCGGTTCCGAGGTAATCACACAGTGATCCTGCCGAGACGACCGACCCGGTGAATGCAACTTCGTCCGTCCAGTCTTGAATGACCTGCGTGGCTCTGTCCGACAAGTGAGCAGCGGCTGACAGCGAAAGCAGTTTGCGCTCGCCGTACCAGCCGACCCGGCGTGTCAGCCCAACCGCCGCCTGTAACATCCGCCACTTCTGCTGTCGCCCGCCGATGGGCACATAATCCACCCGCTCGCACAGCCGCGCCAGTTCGGAACGGGTGCTGTCCGGCACCGGCTCGTCGGCCAGGGCCAGCAGCCACACTCGTGCCCGCTTCGAGAGTTGCCGCAGGACGTGGTAGTTGCGGATGCGGTCCCCCTTGTCCGGGGGGAACGGCACCCGATGCGTGACGTACAGGACGCGGGGCCGGTCACTCATCCGACGGGGTGCAGCCGGACGGACGACGACCGGGCCGGCGGGAACGCCACCCGGGCCACGAACCCGGCCGCCACCTGCTCGCGGCTGGGCAGCCGGAACAGCCGCCGCAGCCACGCCGGCCCCATGCCGGCCGCCTTGAAGGCCGTCGCCGCCACGATGCGGAGGTCCAGCCACAGCGACTGGTGGGTGATGTAGTACAGGTCGTACGCCACCTTGTGCCGGACGCTCGACAGGCCGGTGTCGGCCGGCAACTGAATCTGGGCCAGCCCGGTGACGCCCGGCTTGACGCTCAGCCGGTGGGTGTACCCCGGCACCACCTCGGCCAGCCCCTTGGCCGCGATCACCTCCGGCCGCTCCGGCCGCGGGCCGACCAGGGACATCTCGCCCCGCAGCACGTTGGCCAGTTGCGGCAGCTCGTCCAGGTGGGTGGCGCGGATGAACTTGCCCACCGCCGTCACCCGCATGTCGTTCTTCAGGCAGGCCCACTGGGCGCCCGTCCTGGCCTCGCAGTTGAACGCCATCGACCGCAGCTTGTAGATGGGGAACGGCCGGCCGCCCTGGCCGCTGCGGGTCTGGATGTAGATGCCCGGCCCGGGGCTGCTCAGCCGAACCAGCAGCCAGCCGCCGGCAATGACCGGGGCCAGCAGCACGGCCATCGGCACGGCCACCAGGAAGTCCAGGGCCGGCTTGACGGCCGAGTACCAGCCGCCGGCGGCGGACAGCTCCACCGCCGCGTCGGCGGCCAGCCAGTCGATCTCCGGCCAACTGCCGGGGGGTGTGCGGGCGTCGTCCATTGGCGCTCGTCGTCCGTCCGGGCCGCCGGGGAGGGGCGGCGGCCCTTGAGGTTACTCGGGGTGAACGGCCGGCGTCGTGCCGGCCAGGGTCTGGGTTCGCGGGAGGAACAGGGTCAGGAACTCGTCGGTCGGGTCGGGCTGGCCCTTCGGGCCGCCGCCGGGCGGCAGGCCGCGGGTCAGGTACAGCTTGTACACCACGCTGCGGCCGGTGAAGTCGAGCCGCGGGTTGTCGCAGGCGGTCCACTTGTCGCCGGCCGACCAGCCCCAGTTCACCTGGAACGTGCTGGCCGTGTCGCCGGCGGTGTCGTACCGGGCGGTCCACAGGGCGTCCGCCCCGCACGGCCGCCGGCCGGCCGCCCCGATGGCCTTGAACCCGGCCCCGGCGAAGCACACCGACGGGTCGTGTGCCCCCATCGCCCCTGGGCTGCCGGCCAGGAGCAGCACGCCCACCACGGCCGGCGGGTCGGTGCGGGTGTACACCCGGTTGACGGCGGCCACCGCCTCGGCCTGGTCGAGCGTCCGCTGGGGGTACGGCTCGGTGCGGCCGACCCACGGCCCGATCGTCATCGGCAGGGCGTCCAGCTTGGCCTGCACGAGTGCGCCGTCGGCGGGCCGGGCGCCGGCCGGGCGGATCAGCCCGGCCACCCCCAGCCCGACGAACACGAGCAGCGTCACGCCGACCGGCCAGAACCGTGTCATGTTGTCGAGTCCTCCGGTGGCGTGTCATGGTACTCATCCCGCCGGGGGATGAGTCTACTGTTTGTGCGGAAGTTGGCGCGGATTCCGTCTAAATCGGATGGTGCGTGTTAACCGACGGCAACAGTGCCTAGGCCGGCAACTGTTTGACGTAGTTGTAGCCGTAGGCGTGGACATCCGGCTTGATGCCGTTGACCACCGTGCCGAGCAGCGGAATGTTCAGTTGGGCCAGCCGCTCGGCCGTGGTCTGCACCTTCGGCAGTTGGCTGATGTCCTGGAGGATGCTGAGCACCACCCCGTCCACGTGCTGGCCGACCAGCAGCGTGTCGGCCACCGGCAGCACCGGGCACGAGTCCACCACGATGAAGTCGAACTGGCCGCGGAGCCGGTTGAACAGCGTCTCCAGCGGGTGCCCCTGGGCCAGGGCCGAGATGACCCGGTTGGAGCACTGGCCGGCCGGGATGAGCCACAGGTTGGGCACGCTCGTCGGCTGCACCGCGTCCGACACGTCCACCTCCTGGCACAGCACCTCGGAGCAGCCGGGCGTCAGTTGGGCGTCGAACAGCTTGTGCATGGACGGGTTGCGGAGGTCGCAGTCGAGGATGAGCGTCCGCAGCCCGGCCGTGGCCATGCTGGTGGCGAGCTGGCTGGCCAGTGAGGTTTTGCCCTCACCCTGCATGGCACTCGTCACCATCAGCACTTGCATGTTCTGCGTCTTGGCCGTGTGCAAGAGCATGGTGCGGGCCGAGTTCACCGACTCGTTCAGCACGAACCGCCAGTTCTGGTTCTGGGCGGCGGCGCCGGACTTGAGCGACTGCTTGCTGGGGAAGGCCGGGATGGTGCCGATCACCCGCATCCCGAGTTCGTTGATGACCTGGTCTACCGAGTCCACCCGGCGGGACCGCCACTCCAGGAAGCCGATGGCGGCCATGACCAGCAGGGTGCCGCCGACGAACCCGCCGAGGGCCACCAGCACCTTCTGACGGAGCTTCTGGTTGAGGTTGACGATCGCCTCTTCCTTCAAGGTGATGCGGTTGTCCCGGTTCGCGCCGGCACCATCAACGACCATTTGTTTGAGGACCGTTGCTTTCTGCTCCAGCAGTGGCTTGAGGTCGTCGTCTTCCACCCGCTGCTGGTTGGAACTCGCCACCAGATCCTTCAGTTCGGCCTCCTTGGTGCCGCGGATCTTGTTCATGCCCTCCAGGTTCTGCAGTTGGTCGGCGATCGCCGCCTGGTCGCCGGCCAGCTTGCCGGCCACCTTCCGCTTGACCTCTGCCCGGATCACTTTGTCGTAGTTAGGCCTCAGGCTTTCCACCGTCCGAGCCACCTCTTCCCGGGCCTTGCGGAGTCGGCTTTCTGCCTCAACCAGCGCCGGGCTACCCGGGGTCATCGACTTGAGCAGGTTCGCTAGGCTACGGTCCATGGTGGTGACTACCCCCTGCTTCTCCAGAACTTGTGCGTCATTGCGGGTAGCCGCCTCAAGGTCGGTCGTGTCGATCGGAGCGGTATCTATGGTCTTGAGGTCCAACTGCTGTCGATCGATATCAATCTTGAGCAGTCGGATCGCCTTTTCGACGCCGTAAATTTCGTTGGCGTAGCTGGAGATTTCGGTCCGCAGGCCCTGGATCAGGTGGGCGTTGGCGACCGGATCGACCGCCGCCCCGCCGAGCTTCTGCTGCCGCTCCATGGCCTCCCGCCGGGCCTTGATCTTCTCGTCCAAGTCGCGGATGGTGGCCTCCTGGTCTTTCCGCCGCTTGGTCGACACGATGTTTTCATCCGACCGGGCGGACTCCAGGAAGCTCTTCACCACCGCGTCCACCAGCACCTTCATCTCGCCGTACTCGTTGCCGGTCATGCCGACGGCCATCAGGTCCGGGGCGGCCCAGGTGACGGCCAGCGACTCGCTCAGCATCTGAGCCGGGTCGTCGCTCGTGGTCACCATGCCCAGCCGGCTCACGGTCGGGTCTTGCAGCGACTGGTCGAGTACCCGCCGGAGCTTCACCATCGCCTGCAACGTCTTCTTGTAGTCGTCGAAGTTTCCGATCGTCTCAGCGTTGTTCACGGGGCTGGGCAGCGGCTTGATGTGCAACAGCGCCCGGACATCGTGCTTGCCGCTGGGCATGGCCAGCCACACCGCCGACGCCGTCGCCACCCCGACCAGCGCCCCGAGGAAGGCGGCCAGCACCAGCCGCCGCTTGAGGGCGTTGACCAGCTCGGTCAGCGTCGGCCAGGCCTTTTCCGGCTGGCCGCCCGGCATGACCGGCTGGTTGGCGTAGCTGCCGGGCGGCGGCGGGTAGTAGTGGGCCGGGTGACCGCCGCTCGGCTGGACGGCGAGCGGGCCGTTGGCCGGGAGGGAGTCCCCGTTGGTCGGTCGCTGCATCGCTCGCCCCTCCCCGGTGGTGCCGACCCCGTCTCGCGCAACCGCATTCCCGACCTTGCCTTGCGGCCGCCACCCGACGAAAATCCGGGTGGCGCGGGTTAGCACCGGTTAACCGAGTGCAGCAACTGTAGAGCATTTTCTAGCTCGCAGTGTAATCATTTCCGGGATGAGAACCTAGAGGGATCGCGGTGCCTCGGGCGGTTGCGCCGAAGTCGTCCGATCTGCCGGAAACGAGAGTTTCGCTGAACGGGCCGGCCTGCGACTGACGATTACCCCGCTTAAGACGGGTGTGCCGGGTGTGCCGACGGGTTTGGCCCGCCGCCCGCCGCCGCCTTCATCCGGTTGTCGCCACGGGGGAGAGAGTCATGCACGGTCGCGTCCGCCGGCTGCGGCTAGCCGGGTGGGTGGCAGGGCTGGGACTGGCCGCCGGCACCGGCTGCCAGGGGGTGCCGCCCGGCCAGCCGCTGTTCTCGTCCCGGACGGTGGACGCCGACAGCGGCGCACTCGGCGGCCCCAAGTCGCCTCACATCCGGCCGGCCCCGAAGGCGGCCGAGGTGGACGACAGCCAGCTCCCGAAGGAGCTGAACATGGTCACCATGCCGCCGTACCAGGTGGAAGCCCCGGACATCCTTCTGATCGATGCCAACCGGCTGGTGCCGCTGCCGCCGTACCGGATTCAGCCGCTCGACAGCCTGTACATCAACCTGCCGTCGCCGTCCCAGGAGGCGAGCATCAACGGGATTTATCCCGTCGAGCCGGACGGGACGATCAACCTCGGGCCGACCCTGGGCGGGGCCATCCGCATCGCCGACCTGTCCACCCAAGATGCGACCGAACAGATCAAACAGCGGCTCGTCAAAATCGGGTTCCTGCCGGACATTGTCAAGAGTCTGACGATATCGCTGGCCGCCTCGGCCGGCATCCAGCGGGTGCAGGGCGAGCACCTGGTCCGGCCGGACGGCACCGTGTCGCTGGGCATGTACGGCAGCGTGTACGTGGCCGGCATGACCCTGCCGCAGGTGAAGGCGGCCGTCGAGGCCCAGCTCAGCCGGTCCCTGTACAAGCCGGAAGTGTCGGTGGACGTGTATGCGTACAACAGCAAGTTCTATTACGTGATCACCGACTTCGCCGGGGCCGGCGAGAGCGTGGTGCGGCTGCCGGTGACGGGGAACGAGAAGGTGCTGGACGCCATCAGCCTGGTCGGCGGGCTGTCTAGCGTGAGCAGCAAGCGGGTGTGGATCGCCCGGCCGGCGCCGAGTGGTAGCGGCGATCAGATTCTACCGGTGGACTGGCGGGGCATCACCCGCCGGGGCAGCACCCGCACCAACTTCCAGGTGCTGCCGGGCGACCGAGTGTTCGTCATGGGCAACCCGCTGAGCAAGCTGGACACGGTCATGGCCCGCACCCTGGCCCCGGCCGAACGGGCGCTCGGGGCCACCCTGTTGGGCACCAGCACGGCCCAGCAGCTCAAGTTCTTCAACAGCGGGGCCGGGCTGGTGGGCAGCACCGGGGGGGTCATCCGGTAGCAGCGGCCGGGGCGGTCGTCCGGCGAGTGCCGGCCGTACCGCCCCCCCACTGGTCCATTCGCACATGCCGACGCCGGCCGGGGTTCACGGGAACCTCGTCCGGCGTCGATGGGTTTGTCGTCACACCCGCGGGGCGAGTTGCCTGGCGGCCGGACTGGGGCTAGTCTGGAACGGCCGGCAGGATTGCCCGGCCGGCCCCCGCCCGGACGTGTGAGAGGACCGCCCCATGTGCCGATTCCGTTTGGCCGCCGCCGTGCTGGCGGCGGGTGTCACCGCCGCCGTCGGGTCGGCCCAGCCGCAGCCGACCGGCGGCCCCACCGCCCCGCAGTTCGGGTCGTACCTGAACCTGATCAACCGGGGCGGGTCGCCGGCGCTCAACTATTTCGGCATCATCCGGCCGCAGCAGCAGTTGGCCCAGCAGCAGCAGCAACTCGGCCAGCAGCAACGGCAGCTCGGCCAGCAGCAGCAGCAGATGAGCCAAGACATCCAGGCGGCCGAGTACGGCATCTACGGGCAGAGCGTGTTCGGGTACGACCGGCGGCTGCGGCAGACCGGCTTCATCCCCACGTTCAACAACACCGGCCACTACTTCAGCACCAACCCGGCCCTCGGGGCCGGGGGCGGCGGCACCCGCGCCAGTGGCACGGGGATCGGCACGGGCGGAGGCTCCAGCCAGGTGGGGCTGCGGGCGGCGTTCGCCGGGGCTAACCTCGGGGCTGGGGCCGGCGGCGGCCGCGGGGCTGTCGGCGGCGGGGGCGTGCGGCGGTAGACGTGGATCGGTAGGAGCCGCGATCAGCCGGGAGCGTTACGCGCCAATGTGGGGACGCTCCCCACTAGTCGCGGCTTCTACGTGCGGCAAATCTCTCGAAAGGATTCGACCCATGCGACTGTTCACGAGCGCCACCCTCGGGGTGACGGCGGTGTTGGCCTGCGCCGCCGGGGCCGCCGCCCAGACACCCGGCTGTGCCACCTGCGGCACCAAACCGCTGGCCGGAGCGGTGCCGAACACCATCCCGCACTGTAGTAAGCACGACGGCCTGACCCAGTACCCGCTGAGCGAGAAGCGGTACATCAAGCAGTTCTGCAACCCGACCATCTGCCCGAACTCGTGCTTCGGCCACTTCAAGACCCAGTGGGCGGCGTGGCCGCAGGCCTGCCCGAGCTGGCCGACCGACGGCGTGGCGGCGGCCAACTTCGGGCCGAACTTCACCCAGACGGCCCCGCCGGTTGACCCCGACGCCAAGCCGGCGGCCGACCCCAAGGCGGCCGAGGCGAAGCCGGCGCCAGACGCAAAGCCGGCCGCCGAGCCGAAGCCGGCGCCGACCCCGATGGACCCGCCGAGCAAGCCGCTCGACCTGCCGCCGAGCAAGCCGCTGACGCCGACCACCACCCCGCCGGGCGTCAAGCTGCCGGAACTGCCGCCGGCCGGCACCCCGGGCAAGTTCTAAGCCGACGGGTTGTGGCCGGGCGTCGCTCGCTCTGTTGAGCCGCGACCGCCAGGGTGCGGTCGCGGGGGAACCTGGTGGCTCGGCGTACCCCCCTGCGGCCCGCCCTGGCGGTCGCGGCTCAACAGAGCGAGCGCTGGTCCTGCCATAGACTGACGGCTTTCCCCACGGGCTGCGACGATGTCTGATCGGTGTCTGGTGACGGGCGGGGCCGGGTTCATCGGCTCGCACTTGGTCGAAGCGCTGACGGCCGCCGGCCGGCCGGTGCGGGTGCTCGACGACCTCAGCACCGGGCTGGCCGACAACTTCGCCCACCTGCCGACGCCGCCGGAATTTGTCCGCGGGTCGGTGACCGACCCGGCCGCGGTGGCGGCAGCCGTGGCCGACTGCGGCACCGTCTTCCACCTGGCGGCGATGGCCTCGGTGGCCAAGAGCCTGGAAGCCCCGCTGGAGTGTCACGCCGTCTGCGCGACGGGCACCCTGAACGTGCTGGACGCCGCCCGCAAAGCCGGCGTCCGACGGGTGGTGTATGCGGCCAGCTCGTCGGCCTACGGCCCGGCCGCTGACCCCGACGGTCTGAGCGAAGACACGCCGCTGCAGCCGCTGTCGCCCTACGCCGCCGCCAAGCTGGCGGGCGAGCACTACCTGGAGGCGTTCGCCGCCAGCTACGGCCTCGAAACGGTGCGGCTGCGGTTCTTCAACATCTTCGGCCCCCGACAGCGGGCCGACTCGCCGTACAGCGGCGTCATCGCCATCTTCGCCGGGATGCTGCGGGCCGGGACGGTGCCGACGGTCCACGGCGACGGCCAGCAGCGGCGGGACTTCGTGTATGTCAGCGACTGCGTGCAGGCCGTCCTAAAGGCCGCGAGCGTGTCGGTGGTGTCGGGCCGGGTGTTCAACGTCGGCACCGGCCGGAGCGTGTCGGTGCTGGAACTGCTGGTGGCCCTCAACCGGGTGCTTGGCACGAACGTCCAGCCGGCGTTCGGCCCGACCCGGACCGGGGACGTGCGGTTCAGCCTGGCGAAGATCCACCGCATCCGGGCGGAGCTGGGGTTCGAGCCGGTCGTCGGCTTCGAGGACGGGCTGCGGAAGACCCTGGGCGGATGACCCCGGACGCCCTGCCGCTGCTACTCTTCGTCGCGGCCGTGCTGTACACGTCAGTCGGCCACGCCGGGGCGAGCGGCTACCTGGCAGCAATGGCCTTCTGCGGCCTCGCGCCGGAGGCCATGAAGCCGGCGGCCCTGGCTCTCAACCTGCTCGCCGCTACGCCGACGGTCGTCCAGTTCGTGGCCGCCGGACACTTCGACCGCCGGCTATTCCTGCCGCTGGTGGCCGGGTCGGTGCCGCTGGCGTTCGTCGGCGGGCTGGGCACGCTGCCGCCGCACCTGTACAAGCCGGTGCTGGCGACGGCCCTGCTCCTGGCGGCACTGCGGCTGGGGTGGAAGCTGGGCCGCGATGCCGTCACCCGTCACCTGCCGGTGTGGGGGGCGGTGCTGCTCGGCGGCGGCATCGGCTACCTGTCCGGGCTGACCGGCGTCGGTGGCGGCATCTACCTGACGCCGGTGCTGCTGCTCGGCGGGTTCGCCGCCACCAAACCGGCGGCCGGGGTGTCGGCGGCGTTCATCCTGGCCAACAGCCTGAGCGGGCTGGGAGGCCACTTGACCACCGGCAAGCCGGTGCCGGAGGCACTGCCGTCGTGGTGCGTGGCCGTCGTCGCCGGTAGCCTGATCGGTTCGACGCTCGGCAGCCGGGTGTTCGGCTCGCCGACGCTGCGGCGACTACTGGCCGGGGCGCTGCTGATCGCGGCGGGAAAGCTGGCGTTCGGCTAGCCGGCGTGCGACACTACACCCCTCTCCGACACTCCTCGGAACCCGCACATGCATGCGCTGCTCCTGCTCGCGTTGGCCGTACCCGCCGCCGGCCCGGACCCGAACGCCGTCCGCCGGCACGGCCCCGGCTACCGCTACCCGCAGGCCGGGTGGGTGGTGCTGCACATCGAGGGCAAGCCGTACGACCGCGGCTTCCAGCACGGCAGCCTGCTGAGCGGCGAGATCGCCGACTACGTGAAGAACCTGGCCGCCCAGGGCAGCAAGACCGACCCGGCGTCCGCCTGGAAGCTGACCCGGACGTTGGTGAACGCCGTCTTCCTGCGGAAGTTCGACCGCGAACTCTTGGACGAGATGCAGGGCATCGCCGACGGGGCCGCCGCCGGCGGGGCCAAGTTCGACGACCGGCCGGTGGACCTGCTGGACGTGGTGTGCGTCAACGTGCAGATGGAGTACGAGACGCTGGACAGCGGCCTTAACGCGCTGCCGACCGGACTCGAAGGGCTAAAGCGGCCGAAGGCCGCCGCCCAGCCCGACCCGGTGCCGCCGGCCGACCACTGCTCGGCGTTCGCGGCCACCGGCCCGGCCACCCGGGACGGCAAGCTGGTGATCGGTCACATCACCATGAGCGGGCTGGCCAATGCCTTAGCCACGAACGTCTGGGTGGACGTGCAACCGGACACTGGCAATCGCGTCGTCATGCAAGGGTTCCCCGGGGCGATCTGGAGCGCGCAAGACTACTACATCAACTCGAAGGGCATCATTCTGACGGAGACGACGATCAAACAGAGCCGGTTCAACCCGGAGGGCACCCCGCTGGCCGGTCGCTGCCGCCGGGCCATGCAGTACGGCGACAGCATCGACGCGGTGGTGAAGGAACTCACGTCGTCCAACAACGGGCTGTACACAAACGACTGGCTGCTGGGCGACGCCAACACGAACGAGGTGGCGTCGCTCGAACTCGGCACCAACACCCACAAACTGCGGCGGAGCAGCAAGAACGACTGGCACCTGGCCGGCACCGAAGGCTTCTACTGGGGCTGCAACAACACGAAGGACCAGGCCGTTCGCATCGACACCTTCCCCGGGCTGCTCGGCCGGCCGCAGGACCTGTGCTGGTGCCCGAGCGACCGTGACCGGGCGTGGCTCAAGTTGTACACGCAGCACCGTGGCAAGATCGACGCCGACTTCGGCAAGCTGGCCTTCCGCACGCCGCCGCTGGCCGCCCACCCGTCGCTGGATGCGAAGGTGACGACCTCCGACATGGCGAAGAGGCTGGAGAGCCACGCCCTGTTCGGCCCGCCCTACGGCCGGGTGTGGCTGGCAAGCCAGCGGGAGGAGGACAAGTACGACAGCGTCCGCGACTTCGTGCCGAACGACTGGACGGTGCTGACCCCCGCCGCCCCGCCGGCCGGCGAGGTGACGAAGGCGGTGGACCTGGGCGACAAGCTGCCGGAGCCGTTCAAGGCCCCGCACACCACCCCGGCGTGGGTCGGCACGGTGCTGCCGAAGACCGACCGCGACATCTCGCTGGCCGCCGGGCTGGCGGCTTACGAGCGGGTGGTCGCCCTGGAAAACAAGGTCGGGGCCGGCGAGCAGGTGACGTTGGCGGTGTTCCGCCACCGCGCCGACTACTTGGCGGCGAAAGCCCGCGAACCGGAGTGGCGGACCGGGGACGGCGTGGCGGACGCCATCACCGTCGAGCTGGACCGCGGCCGGTTGTGCCGGATGCTGACCGCCCGGGGGGTGCTGGCGCACGTCGCCCTGCGGAAGCACATCGGCAGCGACAAGTTCGTGGCTGCTGTGGACGACTGGAGCCGGGTCAACGCCGGCAAAACGGTGACGACCGACGACTTCCTGTCCGCACTGGGCAAGGCAGCAGTCGCCTTCCACGCCGACTGGCAGCCGCCGGCGACCGACGGCCGGCCGGTGAGTGTGGACGGCTGGGTGGACGAACCCGAGGACACGCTGGTGGTGTACGGCACATCCGCCGACGCCGTGGGCAACAAGGCCGCTGCTGAGGCGTTCCAGCACGGCTTTCGTGTCCGCTGGACGAACATCACCATCCCGGCCGTGGCCGACAAGGACGTGACCGACGAGCAACTCAAGGGCAAGCACCTGATCTTAATCGGCCGGCCGGCGGCCAACACGCTGAGCAAGCGGTTTGCTTCGGCGGTGCCGGCGACCTTCGGCGAAAATTCGGCGACGGTCGGCGGCAAGGTGTACGCCCACGAGCGGACGGCCGTTGCCGCCGCCGGCGTCAACCCGTTGGACAAGCGGTTCGGGCTGGTCATCCTCGGCGGGCTGTCGGCGGATGCGACATACCACGCGGCCGTGCAGTTCGCCGGCGGGCACAAGGGGGCGGACGGCCCGCCGGCGGCCGAGGTGGTGCTATACCCGCAGGGCAAGGCCGGCGTGCCGGTGCTGGTCAAGCGGGAGAAGGGCGAGGCGGCCCAGAAGTAGGGCACGGTTCACCGGGCCGTCGGCCGCCCGGCGGCCCGGTAAACCGTGCCCTACACGACCACGATACCCCGGCCCAGCGCCTCATCTGGCACGGGGTAGTTCTCGAAACTCACGCTGTAGTGCCGCTCGAACCAGTCCTTCAGCCCCGTCAGCCGGTCGGCGTCGTAGGCCGGCTCGACGCACACCGCCGGGCCGAACGGTGTCGCCTGTAGCTCGCCCTGCTCGGCCACCAGCTCGCCGGCCTTGAACACCAGCCGCGGCAGCTCGAACATGGCCTTCACGTCCGGCCCGCGGGTGTACACCGTCACGTCGGCGTCGGCCCCGACCCCGAGGTGCCCCTTGTGCGTCAACCCGAGCGTCCGGGCCGGGCCGGCCCGGGTGATGATGGCGATCTCGCCGAGCGTGTACTCGCGGTCGAGGTCCGGTAGGGTGCAGCGATCCTTCAGGCCCGGCGGCAATTTGGCAATCGCCTCCCGGCGGTAGTCCCGGCTCATCAGCAGGGCGATGATTTCCGGGTAGGCGAGGAAGCTGCCGCCGTTCGGGTGGTCGGTGGACATGGCCACCCGCCACGGGTCACGCACGAGCAAGTACCACTCCAGCCCGATGGCCCATTGCAGGGCGTTCACCAGCGACTTGTCGCGGTAGGTGATCGGCACGACGCCGCAGCCGCCCTCGCACTCGGTGTCGTGGTTCCGCCACTTCCGCCCGGTGACGCGGTGCAGGTAGTGCCCGAGCGGGCCGTCGCCGGTCATGCTCGTCGTCTCGCCGAACAGCACCTGTCCCACGTCCACCGTCAGGTGCGGGTGGGCGTTCACGTACTCGGCCAGCTCCGGGGCGCGGCTGCGGAACGTCCCCTGGTCGTCCGGCCCGCCGCCGTAGCTGTGGAACTGGACGTGGGTGAAGTGCGCCCGACGGCCTTCGACTGCCCGCAGAGTTTCGAGCGTGGTCGCCCAGTTGCCCGGCAGTCCGAGGCGGTTGCAATGGATGTGGACCGGGTGCGGCAACCCGAGGTCGTTGCCGGCGGCGGCGACCGCCTGTACGATCCGCCGGCCGGTCAGGCCGAACGGCCCCGGGTCGTCCAGGTCGATCAGCCCCTCGGCTCCCTGCTTCCACAGCTCGACGCCGCCGGGGTTGACCACCTTGAGCGAGTAGCCCCGCGTGGCGTGCAGCAGCCAGCCGAGGTACGCCGTCAGCCCGGGTTGGTCGCCGGCGGCGATGCGTTCGAGGGCGTAGCGGTTGTTGCCGGCCAGCACGAACAGCCCCTTGTCGATGACCGGGGTGTCGTGAAACTCGTCGTGCGTCTGGCGGGCGCCGAGCGGCGGGATGGCCGCGTCGAAGACGGTGGTGTACCCGAGGCCGGCGTACAGGTAGCCGGTGGCGAAGCTGGACGGGGTGCTGCCGCCGGTGCCGCTGCGGAAGCCGTCGCGGCGAGGATACGGGGCGTCCCGCCGGTCCTCCGGGCGGAGGGTGCGGGCGGCGTTCACCTTCGGCCCGGCGATGTGGGCGTGCATGTCGATGCCGCCGGGCATGACTACGCAGCCGCGGCAGTCGAAGGTGCGGTGGGCGACGCCGTCGGCCGGCGGGACGACGACCTTACCGCCGGCGAGCCAGAGGTCGGTTTCGACGCCGTCGCGGCCGTTGGCCGGGTCGTAGACGGTGCCGCCGGCCAGGTTGGTCAGGTGCATGGGGGGCAGTGTATCGACCAAGGTACGGCAGCGGTTGCCACTTTGAAGATGGGCCGAAGACACAGCTCGGCAGCCGCAGCCTAGGCTCTGTCTGACAGGCCGGTGATCCGCCGGAGGCACAGACGATCATGCGCACGCGGGCGACGGCCAGGAAGCTGACGGCCGGCTTCGCGCACCG